>JACRFR010000003.1 GCA_016212635.1 Candidatus Liptonbacteria bacterium
GGCCGGTCAGCTGTTCCACCGTAGCCAGATCCAATTTCTCGCTAAAGGTTGCCAGCTGGTCGAGCAGGGACTCCGCGTCTCGGAAACTGCCCTCGGCGGCGGCGGCGATCAGTTCCAGCGCGGCCGGTTCGATGACAACTTTCTCCGCGGCGGCGACGGCGCGCAGCTTGTCTAAAATTGCCGCCTTGGACGCCTTCTTGAATAAAAACCTTTGGGTGCGGGAAGTAATAGTGGCCGGCAATTTTTCATACTCGGTGGTGGCCAGGATCAGCACGCCGTGCGGCGGGGGTTCCTCTAGGGTTTTAAGGAGTGCGTTAAACGCGGCGCCGGTCAGCATGTGGGCCTCGTCGATGATGTAAATCTTGTGCGGGCTGCCGCTAGGAGAGACTCGGATGCTGTCTTTCAGGTTGCGGATCTCATCAATGCCGCGGTTGGAAGCGGCGTCGATCTCCATTACGTCCAAAGAAATTCCCGCGGTGATCTCGGTGCAGTTGCGGCAGACGTTGCAGGGTTCTCCCTGGGCGGCGAATTTAGGATCGGTTTGGCGCCGCTCGCAGTTCAGGAGTTTGGTTAAAAGCCGCGCGATGGTGGTCTTACCCGTGCCTCGCGGACCGTAAAAGAGGTAAGCGTGGCCGAGCCGGTTCTGCCGCGCGGCGTTCTGGAGGATCTGCGCGGTGGTTTCTTGGCCGACCAGGTCGGCGAAGGTTTGGGGCCGGTAGCGGCGATAGAGGGCGAGAGGCATGATAATCAACCTAATTATTCTAATTGCTTGTGGTGAGTTTGTCGAACCATTATTTGCCATCAGACCAAATAAGGCCGATGGGACCGGTAGATGGGGAAGCCGTTAATTTTTAGAGGTCGGGCCTTAAGAATCCCCAAGGCCCGACCTCGGATGCAAAATTCGCATGCGCCATTCGTCAAGCGTATCTACAGGATTTTGACGGACTTGGAAACACTCGCTAAGGTATACGTGCATGGACCGCAAAAAATTATCCGGGGCAGTGCCGGTCCTGATCTTATCGCTCGCGCTGGCGGTGGGGGCGGCGGTGTTTTTCGCGCTCTCGGCCCAGCATCGGGAAGTGGTTTACCGCTATGACGTTTCTCTGCCGCGGTCGAGCGCCGGCACGGTGCCGTTCGAGTACGGCAGCTGGCCGGCCATGGCCCAAGCTGATTTTTTCCGAAATGTCCGCAATCAATTTATCCAGAGCCAAACCGACTTTGTCGAGGCGGATCTATCGGAAATGGTCCTGCGGGTGTACCGCGCGGGGAATGTCGCGCTCCAAGTGCCCATCCGGACCAAGGGTCGGGAAGGTTCCTGGTGGGAAACGCCGGCAGGGCTGTATCGGATCGAGAGCAAGGAACCGGACCATTTCTCCACCTTCGGCCAGGTCCACCAGCCCTGGAGTATGGCCTTCCAGGGCAACTTTTTCATTCATGGCTGGCCGACTCATGAGGATGGCAGCCCCGTGTCATCCACCTACTCCGGCGGTTGTATCCGTCTCCTGACCCCGGATGCCGAGCAGGTTTACAAATTAGTTCGGCTGCAGGAGCCGGTCTTGGTTTATGCCAAACAGTTCGAGTCAGATGGTTTTACCTATCGCCAGTCCGCGCCCGAAGTTTCGGCCGGGAACTACCTGGTCGCGGATCTCCAGAGCAATTTTGTGCTCTATGAAAAGGATTCCACGATCGCCGTACCGATCGCATCTCTAACCAAGCTTATGACCGCGCTTATTGCGGCGGAGTATATCAACTTGGATCGCGACATCACCGTGTCGCAAAGCGCAATCGTCTTTACTTCCAAGCCGCGTTTGCGGGCCGGGCAAAGTATCCTCGCCTTCCAACTGCTTTACCCGCTGCTTATGGAGTCGTCCAACGAAGCCGCTTTCGCCCTGGCCGATCGTTTGGGCCGGGAAAGATTCGTGGCCCTAATGAACACCAAGGCCCAAGCGTTAGGTATGACTGATACTCGTTTTGTCGACCCGGCCGGCAGCGGTGAGGGCAACGTGGCCAGCGCCCAGGACTTGTTCACCCTGGCCAAATATCTGCGCAACAATCGCAGTTTTGTATTAAAATTAACCACCGGTCGCCTTCGGGACAGCGCCTACGGCCCCCCGATCTTCACCGACCTCAAAAACTTCAATGTCTTCGATGCGGATCCGGATTTTATCGGCGGCAAAGTGGGCCAAACCACGGCTGCGCGAGAGACAATTCTTTCCCTCTTTGATCTGGACATTCAAGGTCAGCGCCGGCCGGTGGTTATCATCGTTCTGGGTTCCGAGGATCGGGCTAAGGATGCCACGACCTTATTGCAAGCGATTCGGACCTCCTATCAATAATCAATTTCATGCCACCCTTGGAATCTAGCGCGGGTTATTCGGTCAAGCTGACGCAGTTTCAGGGTCCCATTGGGGCGCTTCTGGATCTGATCGAAGCTCGGCAGTTGGAAATTGCCGAGATCAGTCTGGCCCAAGTAACCGAGGACTTCTTGCGCTACCTGGAGGCCTTTTCGGGTGAGTCCGCCATAGCTAGCGGGTTGAGCTCGGAGGAACGGCTCCGCTTGGTGGCCGACTTCCTGGTGGTCGCAAGTCAACTGCTCCTGGTTAAGTCCAAAGGCCTTCTGCCCAACCTATCCCTAACACCGGACGAGGAAGCCAGCATCCACGATTTGGAGGATCGTCTGAAGTTGTACCGCGAGTTGCGCCCGGCGATGCGGGAGATCCTGCGTTTGTGGCGCGCCGGACAACGTTTTTACGGCCGACCGTACCTCCTCTCGGTCTTGAGCTTGGTTCTGGAGGCGCGGCGGACCAGCGGGGAGTCGGCTTGCTACCCGGGGCAGAATTTAACCGCTGGGAGCCTTCAGAATGGCTTGAGTCGCGTTTTGGATTACTGGGTGGAGGCATCCCACGAGCAAGAAGTGATCACCCAGCGCATCGTGTCCTTGGAAGAAGAAGTTAAATCCATCTTAAGTCGTTTAGGAATCGGCGGAAACAGCTCCTTGACCGAGCTATCGGCCGAGCGGTCTCGTTCCGAGCTGGTCATCATCTTCTTGGCCCTGCTCCACTTGGCTCGGGATCAAGTGGTGACGCTCGCGCAGCCAGGACAATTTTCTGATATACTGGTGGAGCGTAAATCGCCACTCCCGGAGGAGGTGGCGGAAAATAATTAAAAATATGAGAGGAGAATCTGTTTATTCCAAAAGGAAATACAACGTGGTTCAGGTTTCGCAAGCCAAAAAGGTTGCTGAAACTTGGCTGGCAAGCGCGGACCTCCAAAACTCCGTCGCTTTTGGGTTACCTGAAGCTGATGACAGATATGATATTTGGCGAGTACCACTTTTGACTCTCGGTAAAAATCACCGGGTTGGAGAAGTAGTTATCGATGCCTTTTCTACGCTTGTCGTGGAAGATAAAACAACAAGAAAAGAAGTTCTGGAGGATCGTCTTTTGGGACGAGTTGAAAAAGTTAATTTGCATAGGAAAAGGAACGACAAGTGCTTTATTTCTCAACAGAGGAATACGATTGCACACGGTGATAGTGAATTTGTCTTACAAGAAATGGCGGCAGGTTCGGTGGATTTAGTTTTCACTTCTCCCCCCTACTACAACGCCAGGCCAGAATACTCAGATTATATTTCCTACGAAGATTATTTATTAAAAATGCGAAAGATAATCCAAGCGACACACCGGGTATTGAATGAAGGTAGATTTTTTGTGATGAATATATCGCCAGTTTTGGTAAGACGTGCGAGTAGAAGCGAGGCATCAAAACGAATCGCTGTTCCTTTTGATATGCATAAAGTTTTTATTGAGGAGGGATTTGATTTCATAGACGATATAATTTGGGTTAAACCCGAAGGAGCCGGCTGGGCAACGGGCCGCGGTCGGCGCTTTGCCGCAGACAGGAATCCATTGCAGTATAAAACTGTTCCAATTACTGAACATATACTCGTATATCGCAAGCACACGGATAAACTTATTGACTGGAATATACGATATCATCCAAATCAAAAAGCAGTAAAAGAATCAAAAATTGACGGTTCTTACGAACGCACGGATGTTTGGCGCATAAAACCGGCGCACAGCAAAAGGCACCCGGCTATTTTCCCAGTAGAGCTTGCAGAAAAAGTAATCAGATATTACTCATTCAAAACTGACGTCGTACTCGATCCATTTGCTGGGGTCGGAACAGTCGGAGAGGCTGCCGTAGGACTCGGTCGCCGTTTTGTGCTGGTTGATAATGAGAAAAAATATGTCGATATAATTCGACGCGACGCAAAAAAATGGCTTGGAAAATCAGCCTCCGATATCCTTTACATAAATTGCGTAGCTGATAGTTCGGCTCCCGGAACACTATTCTAACTATGGATAAAATTAATCAGCATTTTCCGGGGAAGGCCCGCGAACTCCTTGTCTCAAATGGGAAGGAGCTTATCGCGCAAATCGGGTTAGATATTGTTCGTAACATTGTATTGGATGTTTTGTGTGGGAAGAATCTGCGTGACTCCACGGAGCTTCTTACCCGGAAAAGAATAGCAACTCTCAATGCGGCGGCATTGGTAATGATGTTGCGTGGTTCTAAAAAGGATAAAGATTTTATTGAAAAGTTGCCAGATATATCTGCAAGTGAATTGAAGAAGCGATTGCAAAAAGCCGATCGCTGGATACTTGAATGGAATTTGGGATTAACAGATAAAGCATATCAAAATGTATTGAGGGATAATCCGAAGAATCTTGACGACTACAAATCAAAATTCGTTGGGATACTTCGTGAAGTAGTTTCAGAAAGTAAGAAGGAATACGGGAATCTTGCAGGGCAAATTAAACTAGGCGGTGATTTAATTGATATCGATTGGGATACGATTTTACAAATAATGACTTCAATCGGGGCGCAAACCCTTGCCATTAGAGGTTCTGAAAAATCGACCTACGGCAAATTATACGAGAGGCTTATTCTGGGAGCGCTGTTAGAGATACTTGGTTTTAAGTTGGTCGAGAAAAATAATATTTCCAATCCCAAAAAAGTTTTTTGGCTATCTTCTAGGGAGGAGAAGAGGGAAAGTGACGCAACACTTCTTTTTGAGGCTGGCAAAGGAGTGAGATTCGACATTGGTTTTATCGGACGTGGTAATCCAGAAATATCTCTCGATAAAGTTTCGCGGTTCGAACGAGAAATTACGCTTGGAAAAACAAAATGGTTTATGGCTACAATTATTGTGGTTGATCGCATCGGCCAAAACAGTCGTATTGAAGCATTGGCGAAACGAATCGGTGGCGACATAGTGCAAATGAGCGGCGCTTATTGGCCCTTTAGGGTCGCCGGGATTCTTAGGGCAAGAACGGGATATAAATCAGACCTATTGCGATTAAAAGATAAAGCATTTTTTAACCATCTCAAAAAGAAAATTAGTAAAATCGATTTTCAAAAAATAATCAATTATCCCTCGGTGCAACCCACGCGACCATAGGTTCACTTTCCCGATTACCATGAACCACCCATCTACAAACTCGAAATTAGCCGAACTGGAGGCCCTGCTTTTTTTGCATGGCGAGCCGCTGGGGATAACCAAGATCGCCGAACTTTTGGGTTTAAGCGGGGAGGAGACGGAACGACTCGTCACGAGCTCCGCGGAAAAATTAGCGGATGCCGAACGGGGACTGACCCTGGTGCGAATCGGGAATCGCGTTCAACTGGTAACCAAGTCCGCCTTCGGCCGCTTGGTCGAATCTTTTGTGCGCGCGGAACTGACCCAGGATCTGACCCCGGCCGCGACCGAAGCCCTGGCCATTATTGCTTATCTAGGACCGATCGCGCGCAGCCGGATTGAGTATCTCCGGGGAGTCAACTCCTCCGTAACCTTACGCAATCTGCTTATTCGAGGCCTGGTAGAACGCGTGTCCGATCCCGAGCGTCCGCACGTTTCTACCTATCAGGCCACTGCCAATTTGTTCCGGCACCTGGGACTTAGCAATGTGGAAGATCTGCCAGAGTTGACCAAGTTCCGAGCCGCTTTAACCGCCGTGGCGGAGCCAAATACACCAGAAATTTCTCCTCATGATTAGGCCAGAGCGTACCGCATATACCATAATCTTAACCGCCCTCCTGGCATTTTTCTTGATCATTATCGGCCAGTCGCCAGGAGGCGGACGGGAGTCTGGTGGAGTTGAGCGCGTGACCGGGCGGTTTCCGGCCGTGCCGGTGCCGCAGTTTATTTTAGAACCCGCGCCGCTTGCCGCGCCAACCGCAACCCTGCCCGCCGCGGATGGGCGTCTGCGCGCAGGGTCAATCCCGGTGTTCGAGCCCCAGCCGGTTACGAGTTCGCCGCCAGTTCTGCAGTCGGAACTGGGCCTGGATCGATCAAAATCATATCAAACCAACAGCGCCGCCCCGCCGCTCATAGCGGCGCACGCCGTGCTGGTTGCGGATGCATCTCGGGCCCAAAACTATCTGGCGCTCAACTTCGATGATCATTGGCCCCTGGCCTCCTTAACCAAGCTCATGGCGGCGGTGGTGGTTATGGGCCAAATGGATTTGGATCGCGAGATCACCCTAAAACCGGATATGCTGCTTTCGCCCGGAGAGCGGGGCACCGCTCACTCCCTATTCCAGGCAGGAGAGCGATATCGCGTGCGCGACCTGCTCGGCCTGGGACTGGTCGCTTCGGATAACGATGCCATTGATGCCTTGGCGCATGCTTATGGTTACGCGGAGTTCGTGCGCCAGATGAACCAACAGGCCCAAGCCTGGGGCTTGCGGGATACCAGCTACATCGAACCCACCGGACTCTCGGTGTCCAATCAATCTACTCCTCGCGATCTGGCGACCTTGGTCGGCCGGATCCGGGCCGAACAGCCGGAGGTCTTTCGAATCACTCGCCAGCCTTCTTGGACCGCTACCGAGCTTAGCCGGCATACCCGCCGCACGGCTTTGTCCACCAACCGCTTTGCCGGCCGAGCCGATTTTTTGGGCGGCAAGACCGGCTATACCGATGATGCCCAGGGCAATTTAATTTCCCTCTTTGAATACCGCGGTCGGCCGGTCCTGGTGATCATTTTGGGCAGCGAGGATCGCTTCGGGGAAACAACTAAGTTGCTGGGTTGGTTCAAAGAAACGGTCAATCAAGGCGGCTGATTAAATTAGAAGTAAGAAGTTAGAATCAAGAAGTAAGGTCGCAAGCCAGTCCAATTTCTCCACCCTTTATTCTTAACTCTTTATTCTTAATTCTTGCTTCTCAGCCCTATCTATGTATCACGAAAGCATTGTTCTTATCACTCGCGCCTTGTCGCTGTTTCTCTTGTCCTTCGCGGTGGCGCTGGCGCTGGCGCCGACCCTGATCCGCATTCTTTACCGCTATAAGTGTTGGAAGAAGAAGCCACGGACCGAAACCGTGGGCGGAGCCAAGACGCCCATTTTTACCAAGCTGCACGCAGCCAAAGAAGTTTCCACGCCCCGCATGGGCGGCATCCTGATCTGGTTGACCGTACTGATCGTAACTGCGGTCGGTTATTTGCTGGCGCGCCTATTTCCTGATTCTTCTCTCCGCCACCTGAACATCCTGTCCCGTTCCCAAACCTATCTGCCTCTCGCCACTCTTCTGGCCGGTTCGCTTCTGGGCCTGGTGGATGATCTGATGGTTATTTCCGACCGTGGCAAATATATCGGTGGCGGCATGCGGTTCAAGGTCCGGCTGATACTTATATCTGTTATTGCCCTGGTTGGCGCCTGGTGGTTTTACGCCAAGCTCGGTTGGAGTTCCCTGTATGTGCCCTTTTACGGCAATATCGAGATCGACGGCTGGTACCTGGTGCTCTTTTTGGTCGTAACTCTAGCAACATTCTCCTCCGGCGTGGTGGATGGTCTAGATGGTTTGTCTGCGGGAGTGATGATCCCGATCTTCGCCGCTTACGGTGCGATCGCCTACACCCGCGGGTCATACGACCTGGCTTCTTTCATCGTGGTTTTGATCGGCGCTCTGGTGACTTATCTCTGGTTTAATGTTCACCCGGCCAAGTTTTACATGAGCGAGACTGGCATGATGGGTTTATCCGTGACCCTGGCAGTTATCGCTTTTCTGACCAATGCGGTATTTTTCCTGCCACTCATCGGAGCAGTGCTGGTCGTGGAATCCGCCTCGGTGCTGATCCAGCTTATTTCCAAACGCGTTTTCCGGCGCAAGGTTTTTCTGTCCGCTCCCATCCACCACCACTTAGAAGCACTGGGCTGGCCGGAGTCGCAAATTACCATGCGCTTTTGGATCATTTCGTTTGCGGCCAGCGCCTTGGGTCTGGTGGCTTTCTTTCTGGCCCGCTATTGGTAGGTCCCGTTAGAGAAAATACCAGCCTCGTCTCTAGCGGGGTTTACGGCCGGGGAATTATTCAGGTTCTCCGGTGCTTTCTAGCGGACCAGCGCGGAAATTTTTCGGCACCTTGAATTACGAAACTCCATCCTCCCCCTTATTTAAGGAGGAGTACCCTCCGAAGGAGAGTCCTCCTCCGGAGGAAGATGGGGTCCTGGATTCTAGACCCCACCTCACCTCCCCTAAGATAAGGGGAGGAATGGCGCCAAGGGCGCAAAATTACCAATCTCGTAATTTAAGGTTTGGTAGGATGAAAATCGTGGTACAATTAAAGCGTGACACTGCCCTCCAGATTCCAGAAGGAATGGTTCCTGGTGCTCCAGCTTAATCCCGACGGCGCGAGCGGGGTCGCTTTGACCCTGAGTCCCCGCCGGGGAATTCATTTGACCCACTATTGGCCGGAGTTGCGCCGGCGAACACAGCTGCTGTCCCGCCTCCGACCATCCCGATTCTTGCCCTCGGTCGTAACCATGGCGGAGCCGACCTATGTTTACACTGCCGCCGCCGCCCTGGCTATCAGTCGGGAGCGCGGCCCGGAGCCGATCGAGCGGATCGAGTTCGAGAATCTTCTAGCTCAAACGTTCACCCGCGCCCTGAATGAAAAGCGGGAAGAGGCGCGGCGGCATCTGGGGGTAAGTGCTTTAGACGCGGTCCTGGTCGGCAGCCGCATCACCCGACTGGCTGTGGACGGACGGGATGTTCTAAATCCCATCGGTTTGCCCGCCCGCCGGATCACGGGTTGGTTGGAGTTGACCTTTAGTCCGCGCACCTTATTTGAGGGCTGGCGCAAGTTCTGGAGCGCCCGCCGCGGATTTTACTTCACTGACTCGGTCCGTGCGCAAGGCGAGGCGGTTGCCCGAGCTCGGGGCGTACCCGCACCGCTGGTTGCGGTCGGGAAAGAGCGGTCTTTTTTATGGCGGCCGGCGGCCCTAGTTTCCGGGAACACTACCAGCAGCTCCCAGCCGGAACTGCTCGGCTGGTCCTTAACTAACATATATAGCCGTATCGCCGGCGCCTGGGGGCTGCCCGGCTCTGTGGCGCCGGCAGTTTATCGCGCCTACCTGAACGGTGAAACATCGCCACCGGTCCGAGCGGCTATCGAGCGGGCGCTCAAACCAGTCGCGCCGGAGCTGGTCGCAGAACTTAAAGCACGCAAGTTAAGCGGAGAAATTCAGCTAGCTGCTCCGATCGCCCTGCCCTTCCCGCCGCTTTACCCCGCCAGAAGCGCAGCCTCTAACGGGGTAAACGCCAAATCCCAGGTGCAGGTGCAAGCTGTGGATCCGGAACTCTTACTGACCTCTCTGGGTTTCTCCCTGCGCAACCACACCCCGGAATTTTCGTCTCGAGCGGCCTGGCCATACCTGGCGTCTTTCCTGGAGTTTTACTATGATAAGAGCGGCACGGGTATCAACCATTGGCTCAAACGTAGAGTTCACTGGTTGGTCCCGGCCGCGAACGAGCACGGCTTGCTGGGCAAACTGCATCCCCACAGTTAATTTAGCTACGAAATACGAATTGGTACGAATCTACAAATCCCGAACGAATTTATTATCCCCATTCGTATATTCGTAAGTAATTCGTAATCAGTAGAGAACACCATGCATAAAATATTTTTAGATAAATCCGAAACCGTGGTTAGCGCGGTCGAGAAGATCATGGCCGCGCCCGGCGAGGATATCGTTCTGGTTCTGCCCAAAGGCACCACCTGGGCGGAATCCATCAATAATTTCAAAGTTTTGAAACGGGAAGCGGAAGCGGTGCAAAAACAGGTTCGGATCGAGTCGGTGGATGAGGCCGTCATCGCCCTGGCTCGGGCCAGCTCCCTGGAAGCGATCCACCCCTTCCTCCATCGCACCGGCCAGTCGCTGTCCGATATCGTCTCCGCGCCCAGCGATGATCGCCGCCACCTGGAGGCCAGCCAGCACTTGCATCTCCATCACCGCCGGCCGGACGTTGTTCTTGATCCCGATCAGCCGGGTCCTTCGCGCCGGGAGCCGACTCCAAGGCGGCGGGCCGGAGTAGGGCGCGCCCTGGGGAAAATTATTTTGAGCCTGGCCATCTTGGCAGGCGTGGCGTTTCTGCTCGCGATAGCCGTGGATCGTGTCTGGGGCTGGGGCGAAGTTCGGATCACTCTTCAGAAAGTACCCTGGTTCTACGAGGGCACTCTGACTGCGGATCGCGCGGCGAGCGGCGTCCATACCGAGCCGCCCGAGTTCCCGGCCGCCGTTTTCACCCAGACCAAGAACATCACCCAATCCTTCCCGGCCAGCGGGGAAGCGGTGGTTTCGGAAAAAGCCGCTGGCCGGATCGTGGTCTATAACGCTTTCAGCTCCGAGCCCCAGGTTCTGGTGGCAACTACGCGTTTTGCCACCAGTGACGGCAAGATCTTTCGACTGACGGATCGTGTCTTGGTACCGGGTGCTAAAGTAAAGGATAGTCAGATCACTCCCGCCAGCACCGAAGTCAATGTCACGGCCGATCAACCCGGCGCAGAATATAACCGTAATGCTCAAGAAAAACTGACCATTCCCGGTTTCCGGGGCACGCCTAAGTTCCAAGGGTTTTACGGAGAGATCCTTGAAACCAGCGGGGGATTTGTCGGCCAAAAGAAAGTGCCCACCGACCAAGATGTTGCGGCCGCGAAAGACAAGACTGTGGAAATTCTAAAGAAGAGTTTGGTTACCAGCCTGACCTATGCCAAGCCCCAGGGCTTCCTGGTGCCGGAGGGCGCGGCGACTACCACTGTTACCAAGCTCAATGTGCTAAGTGGAACGGATGCCAAAGGCAACTTTAGCGTCTTGGCGGAAGGCACCTTGACGGCGATCGGCTTCCGCAGCTCGGATCAGCAGTCCCTGTTGGAGGCGCTCGCCAATGCTGACTCCACTCTGCCTGGCAACCTGCCCCAGCTAAAAGCAAAAGATTTTAAATTTGATTATTTGAAATTAGATCCCGATTATCCCCGCGGCCGGCTAGTTCTCCGAGTTAAGGTAAATGCTACCCTGGTACCGGCGGTTGCGATCGAAGATCTGCCCAGTCGATTCGCTGGCAAATCGGTTGCGGAAGCACGTTCTCTCTTAACTGCCATGCCGGGGCTCTCGGGGGGCAAGGTGTCCGTCTGGCCGGTCTGGCAAGACCGGTTGCCGGACCAGGCCGACCGGCTGAAGATCGTTGTCGAGTAGGGTCGTTTCGTTTGACACCCACGGCTGACCATGCTTATAATCACAGGGCTTACGGTTGGGTCTGGCGGACCATTCTGGCCGGACCGCTCGCGGGGCATTATGATCATACGATCCAAGCCAAAGCGCGTTTCCGAATCCGCGCCGCTCCGGCGGGCGAATTTATTTCAGAATCCTGGTCCTAATGCCTGATCCGAAAGTGGCCACAGTGGAAGGTACCGTTACGGAAGCGGAGCCCGGGCTCACGTTCCGGGTTTCTCTCGCCGGTTCCGACCAAAAAGTACTTGCGCACCTGGCGGGCCGGATGCGGCTTCATCGTATCCGGGTGCTGCCTGGCGACCGCGTGCTTGTAGAATTAAGTCCCGATGGCCGCCGCGGCCGGATCGTCCGAAGACTATAATAATCAACGAATAACGAATCCATCCCGAATTTGCGAATTCGTAAATACGTAATCAATTCGTAATTCGTTGATAGAGCATAGCGAAAATGAAGGTTCAAAGTTCCATTCGAAAGCGCTGTAAGGATTGTAAGATAGTCAAACGCCGCGGTCGGCTGTATGTCATCTGCGCCAAAAGTCCCAGACATAAACAACGCCAAGGCTAAGGATCAGAATAAATAAGTTAGAATTGAGAAATGGGGGCAGATGTAAATCCAAAATTCTCACTTCTCACTTCTCACGTCACACTTCTTACTTCACATGCGTATCGGGGGCGTAAACATTCCAGACGAAAAGCCAGTGGCCGTGGCGCTAACCTATTTGTATGGCCTGGGGCGCAAGTCTAGCGGGATCGTGCTCGCGGAGGCGAAGGTCGCACCGACCAAGCGAACCAAAGAATTGACTGCCGAAGAGGTTGGACGGATCCAGGGGGTCATCGAAAAAACATTTCGGATCGAGGGAGAATTGCGACAGCTGGTGCGTCAGAACATCCAGCGTCTCAAGGATATCAAGGCCTACCGCGGGCTTCGTCATCAGCGCAATTTGCCGGTTCGGGGCCAGCGCACTCGAACCAATTCGCGAACCGTTCGCGGCAACGTCCGCAAAACCGCCGGCAGCGGTAAGCGCAAGGTGGACTTGAAATAGAATTAAGAATAAAGAATTTAGAATTAAGGAAATCATACAAGAATCTCATTCCCCCCTCACTTCTCAATCCTCAATCCTTTTTAAACTCATGGGCAAAAAGAAAGTAGCTGAACATGTAGGCGAGGCGGCCGCTCCAAGTGCGGCGGCAGCCGGTACCAGTAGCGCGCCGCGGAGCAAACGCTCCCGCCGCGTCGAACGCGGCCGGGTGTATATCAGCGCTTCCTACAATAACACTGTAGTAACGGTAACCGATGAGGCCGGGAATACTCTGGCCTGGGCGACTGCCGGGTCGCTGGGTTTCTCCGGTCCCAAGAAGGCGACTCCTTTCGCTTCGTCCAAAGTGGTCGCGGCGATCGCGGAAAAAGTTAAGCCTCTCGGTCTCACGACATTGGATATATTTGTCCGGGGAGTAGGGGGCGGTCGGGACGGTGCCATGCGTTCTCTGCTCAACCAAGGATTTACTATCAACTCGATCAAGGATGTCACTCCCATTCCCCATAACGGTCCGCGGCCGAGGAAAGTCCGCCGCGTGTAAATGATTATTGATTAATATGCCGGGTCCTAAAGAAAAAAAAGAACGTTCCTTGGGCGAGCGCCTGTATCTCAAAGGCGATCGCTGCCAAGGGCCTAAGTGCGCCCTGGTTCGCCGGCCGAACCGTCCGGGCATGCATGGTCAAAAACGCAGCCGCGCGCTGTCTGATTTCGGCCGTCAGCTCAAAGAGAAGCAGAAATTCAAGTTGAGTTACGGCCTGGACGAGCGCGGCCTGAAGCGCTTGTTCCTCGTTGCCAGCCGGAGTCGCGGGGACACCGCGAATAAATTACTGGAACTCCTGGAAAGCCGTCTGGACAATATTGTTTTTCGGCTAGGCTTCGCGGTTTCGCGCAGTGCCGCGCGACAGGCGGTCGGGCAAGGGCACATTGTGGTCGGGGGCAAGCGAGTCCGTTCGCCTGGTTACTGCGTTTCCGTGGGAGAAACGATCGGAATTTATTCCAACTCCCAGGGGCAGACTAACTTCCGAAATCTAAAGGAGTCGCTGGCCCAGCGCGAGCTGCCCGCTTGGTTGGTCCTGGAGCGGGAAAAACTGACCGGTAAACTGGTCGCGCCGCCCCGGGATCCAATGGTGCCGTTTGAGGTTAACCTACTGGTCGAATCATTTAGTAAATAAAAATAACAATTGACTAATGACAAATGACCATTGACGATTGACCGTTGACAAGAGACAACAAGCCGTGAATCAGTTTCTAGTCAATAGTCAAAAGTCCTGATGTGCCTGCACTTTTTCGTTCAATAAATCAAGGTTGTTATGGCCCGAGCGCAGGTTGCCGGAGTCGAGGGCGGCCAGATACTCCCTCGACAAGCTCGGGAAATAAAGGTTTTTCTGGTTAAAAAAGTGCAGCGGGTCAGTCAGCAGTCAGCAGTCAGCAGTCAGCAGTCAGCAGTCAATAGTCGAAAGTCAATAATCTATAACATGGAATTTGCATATTTAAGCAGCACGGTGGTTATCAAGACTGTGTCCGAAGACGGGCGACAGGGAGTTTTTGAGATCGAGGGTTTGTATGCGGGTTATGGTTTAACTATCGGTAATGCGCTGCGCCGCACGTTGCTGTCTTCTTTACCGGGCGCGGCGGTTACCCAGCTTAAAATTAAAGGCGTGCCCCACGAATTTACGACCTTGCCGGGCGTGAAAGAGGATATGGTGGAGTTATCGCTCGGTTTCAAAAAATTAAGATTTCGGATGCATACGGACGAACCGCAAGTATTGCGGCTGGAGATCAGTGGCGTGCGGACGGTGACCGGTCGCGACATCGAGCTGAATCCGGAGGTAGAACTGGTCAATCCCGACCTAGAGATCGCGCACCTAACAACGAAAAATGCGGAGCTGTCCATTGAGCTCAAAGTTGAGCGAGGTTTGGGTTATTGGCCGGTGGAAGCTCGGAAGGGCACCGAAAAGCTGCCGATCGGTTCGGTGGCAATCGACGCGATCTTTTCCCCGGTCACCCGCGTCAACTTTACCGTGGAGAACATGCGGGTCGGAGATCGCACCGATTTTAACCGTATTCGTCTGGAAGTCGAGACAGATACCTCCCTCACTCCTTCCTCGGCATTGCACAAGGCGGCCAGCATCCTTAAGGATCATTTCGAGAAAGTGATTCAAGTGGAAGTGAAAGAACCGGAAGTGAGCGCGGCGCCCGCCGTTACCAAAAGCCGGAAGAAAAAAGCCATCGAGTAATAATCAACGAATAACAAATCCCTCCCGAATTTGCGAATTCGTAAATACGTAATTAATTCGTAATTCGTTGATAAAGCGTAGCGAACATGCGTCATCACAAACAAGGCCGCAAATTTCACCGGATCACCGGACGCCGCAAGTCGTTCTTGCGCAACCTTATGTGCGACTTGATCCGGCACGGTAAGATCGACACCACCGAAGCGCGCGCCAAATCTCTCCGACCCATGGTAGAGCGGCTCGTGACCTTCGCCAAAAAGGGAACCTTGGCTAGTCGGCGATTATTGATCGCCCGGCTTGGCCAGGAAAAACTGGTGACCAAGTTGATCGAGGACACGGCTCCCCGATATGCGGAGCGAAAAGGGGGGTATTTGCGGATCGTCAAACTGGCCAAACCGCGCAAGCGGGATGCGGGCAAAATGGCCAGGATCGAATTCGTTTAGAGTAATCGCAAATACGCGAATTTCAGCAAATAACGCAAATACCATATGACCACCATGGATTACATCATTGACGCTAAAGGCAAAAAGCTTGGTCGGCTGGCGACAGAAATCGCTCATATTTTACAAGGCAAGCAGAGCGCCGGTTATCGTCCCAACGCCGTTGCCAAGGTTCGTGTTTTGGTTAAGAATTGCCAAGACTTGGGGCTAGACAGCGCGCGGTCCGATAAGAAAATATATTATCGGCATACCGGTTATATGGGACACTTAAAGGAGGCCACCCTAGCCGAGCGATTCGCGCGCGCGCCGGAACAGGTGGTTCGGGATACGGTGCGTCACATGTTGCCCAAGAACTTCTTGAACCAAAAAAGGTTGAATAATCTTAAATTCGTGAAGTAGAAGCGAATTCACGCGAAGGACTACGAACTATAAAATAGACACGCGTCCGCCGAAGGCGGATCCGCTAAGTTAGCGAGTATTCGCGTCTAGATTCGTGTTGATTCGCTTCTATATAAATATGCCTACCCCTAAAACCAAAAAAGATTCAACGACCGCGTCCGCAACCGGCGGCAGGTACCATTCCGCGGTCGGACGCCGGAAGACCGCCGTGGCCAGGGTTCGCCTAATAGCCGGGTCCGGCGTGGTGCAAGTTAACGGGCGTACGCTGGATGGTTATTTTGCGTTGCCTCATCTGCGTCGGGTGGCGCTGGCGCCGCTCAAAGAAATGCAAATGGAAAAACAGTACGACCTGTCGGTTCGAGTGCTGGGCGGCGGCTTCTCTGCCCAAGCGGAAGCGATTCGCTTGGGACTGGCCCGGGTATTGATCTTGATCACTCCCGAGGCCAAGAAACGCTTACGGGTATCTGGGTTTTTGACTCGCGATCCCCGCGTAGTGGAGCGCAAGAAATATGGGTTGAAGAAGGCGCGCCGAGCACCTCAATGGTCTAAGCGGTAAAAAGGCCACGCGGAAAATTCACCCTGTGTCGGAAGATAGGAGCGAAGCGACGCAAGAAACCGAGGGTGTCTTGAGCTGGGGGTCGGGGTGAATTTAAAGACGCGGGTGGAGCGCAAGAAATATGGACTGAAGAAGGCGCGACGTGCGCCACAGTGGAGCAAGCGATAAAGTTGACTACTAACTTTTGACGATTGACTTTTGGAGGAGCGCAGCCCGAATTTATGAGGTCGGGCCTTGGGGATCCTTAAGGCCCGACCTCGAATGCGGTTTTTTCCGTGCCCATCCGTGCATCCGTGGCCATCCGTCGTGGCATCTGGGGCAATCCATTTTGTATCAGCGTTAATCCGCGTAAGTTCTGCGTCGATCCGCGCTCACTTAGGGAATTGCAAGTAGCGTACCTGGTTATCCGCTAGGTAATACAGGCGGTTGCTGGCCGTCTCGTAATAAGCGATTGAGCTGGTAGTTACGGTTAAAAAGTGTTCCAGACTCGCATCCAGTAAGTCCAACCAGACGGTTCGGTCGGGGTAGGTGGCATACAAGTGTTGCTGGTCCTGGTACCAGGTCAACCGGGTTATTTTTTGAATGTCCGGCAAGTTAAAACGGAAATAATCGTAGGGCGGATCGTCGCCGGTGAAAACTTCCAAACTATTGTGTTCCAAGACCGCGACCGATCGCCCATCTGGCGAGAAAAATATGTCGCGTCCGTCGCTGGCCACTTGGCGGTGAATATTCTGGCGAATATCCCACCAGAAGAAGTCGCCATCGGTCTGCAGGATGCCCAGACGATTGCCGTTCGCCCAAGTGAGTTTGGCTGTTTGGCCGGCAAGCTGCAGTTTTTGGTCGCGGCTGGTACTGGTGTCAATATCGTAAATGGTTACAACCGAGCGATTCGCGCGTTTATCGTAAGTTGCCCAAGCGACGCGTGCCGCCGGGGCCGCCGCCGCCGCGACAATTTCGGTGGTGGTAGTAGCGCGTCGGAGCGTGGCCGGTGCGAGGTTAAAAATAGGACTGGTACTGCCCGGGATGATCATCATTATCCGTTCCCGGTCCCAGCCCAGCACGGCCGTGCGCGAATTAGTCAAACGAAATTGGAAATTATCCGGTGGCACGCGATTGCGGCGGAGTAGCGCAGTCAGGTCGGTACTGGTGCCGGCGACCAGGTCTTGCAGCACCACCTGGGCCGGTCGGCTGGATCTTATCAGTAACTGATCGCCCTCTGGGTTAATATCTGTTATTTGATCTCCGGGAACTAGCTGATTGCCCAAGCGGGCCGAACCGGATCGGTCACGAGTAGCAATGCGACTCTGGGCCAGCAACAGGCTGGTGGTCGGACCATTATCGATCCGGTCTGTACCGTCTATGGTCGGCACTAAAACGGCTGACTTTGCCTCGGCCACCAGCATCGGCTGAACTGACACAGTTTGTAGCCAGGTCTGGTAGCCCGGGCGGGTCAAGCGCAGCTGGTAAGTTTTCGGGTAAAGATTGTTGATCAAGGTGCCGCGGTCGAACAACCAGGAGTCGTTCGGAATAGGTCGGCCGTCCAGTTCTATGGAGGCGCTACTCGGGTAACTCCGGACATAGATCGCTCCGACCTTGGTCAAGACCAAGGTTTTAAAGTTGATCCGCCAGCCCTGGGAATAAAACAAAGTTCCCAGGCCAAGGATCAGAAAGACCAGGAATAAAATGATGGAAATCAAGCGTTTGCCTAAGAGGATCACGGCTTGGATTCTACTCTTTCCGGCTGCTATAATAAAGCTGGTCCCGCCTAGTTTCCGGATCAAGCAATTATTTTTGGGAGGGCGAATTATCCTGCCCCTTGGGGTTGCGATTGAGCCCACCCACCTGGCGCACGCCGGGAATTGCTAAGCGGGACCCTCGAGAAGCCCTCTCCGACTTAAGTCGGAGAGGGCTTTTGGAATTAGTGAGGTCGGGCCTTGGGGGGATTCTTAAGGCCCGACCTCGGTAAATAAAGCCCTCCGGCCCGAAGCCGGAGGGCTTTTGGATCTGTCGTATAAGTCCTATACGACTTATAAGTCCTATATGACCTATAAGACCTATCAGTCCTATGATTCTGTGTGTCTTTCTTTCCACAGTCAGTATTGCGCGATTATCCGGGGGGTGATAAATTAATTAGTATCAAATAAAAAAGTCGTTTTATCCTTTGTATCACAATGACCAAAATAATCGTCGGCATAGTGATCGTGTTGGCGCTGGTCGGAGTAGTTTTCTGGGTATCCGGCAAGCCCGCAGTCGCTCCGGCGCCGGGCGGCCCGGCAGGCAGTCAGTCCGTCGCGACCGGGCCGATCAAGATCGGGGTGATTCAGCCTCTAAGTGGCGACATTGCCGCCATCGGGGAAGCGGTTCGTTATGCGATAGAAATTGCACGGGACGAAGTAAACGCCACCGGAGGCATCAACGGTCACCCCATTGAGTTAGTCGAGGAGGATTCCAAGTGCGATCCTAAAACAGCCGCCAGTGCGGCCAGCAAGCTGGTTAATATAAACAAAGTAATAGCGATTGTTGGCGCGGGGTGTTCTTCGGAAACTTTGGCCGCCGCGCCGATAGTCGAGGCGGCGCGTATACCCATGATTTCTCCGGTTTCAACCAATCCCAAGGTTACTCAAGCGGGGGACTATGTTTTTCGCTTTGCGCCGTCAGATGCTTTCCAAGGCAAGTTCGCCGCCGAATACGCGGTTCAAAAAATGGGCAAAAAAAATATCGCCATCCTCTCTTGTTTGAGCGATTGGTGTGTTGGTATTAAAGATGTTTTTAGGGCACGCGCGACCGAACTGGGTGCTACTATCGTAGCGGACGAGCAGAATAAACAAGACGATCGAGATCTACGAACACAAATAACCAAAATCAAAGTATCCAAACCGGACTTAGTATACGTGCCCCAATACACCGAAGCCTTGATTGTATTTTTGAAACAGGCCAAGGAATTGGGATTAAATGTTACATTTCTGACCGGCGATGTCGGGACGGATCCCAAAATTCCGGCTGAAGCAGGAACGACTGCGGAAGGTACCTACTACACTGAACCTAAAACCTTTGATATGCCAGCAAGCTTTGTGGCCGAGATGAAAAAACGCATGGGTGGCCAAGATATCTCCACCTATGCCCCTCGCGGCTATGATGCTCTCAAGGCCCTCGCTGGTATTATGCAAAAAGTGGGTGCTGACCCAACGGCCATCAAGGACGCCCTATATCAGATCAAGGACTATCATGGTATTGCCGACAATTACACCATAGATCAGAACGGGGACATGGCGACCGCGCTGTATACGGTGCGCAAATATCAGGGAGGCAAGGGGGTGGTGGTCGAATAGCCCTTGGGCTCCAGGTATTTTTAGAGGAGTCTGGCCTCGCCTCTTGGGCATGGAAATCTTCACCCAGCTAGCCCTGAATAGCCTGATTGCCGGCGCGACCTATTCTTTAGTTGCGCTCGGTTTCAATCTAGTTTTCGGCACGACCCGTTTTCTGAATATGGGCCACGGGGCAGTGGCCTCGGTTGGGGGATATATGGTCTTAGCTCTGGCCCGGAACGGACATCTGCCGTTTACGGTAAGCGTCTTCTTGGCGGTACTCGCAGCGGGGCTTCTTGGCTGGCTGATTGATCGACTGGTTTACGCGCCGCTCCGAACTCGCCGGGCGTCTAGTTCGGTATTGGTCATCACTTCCCTCGGGGTCTTGATTGTACTCCAATCACTTCTGGCCATTATCTTCACCTCCCAATTCTGGACGCTGGCTGCTCCGAGCGTTTGGTTCGCCACGGTATTTTCCATCGGTTCGGGCAACATCACCGGTCTCCAGCTTACGCTCATTCTGGCCAGCGTACTGATATTTTCCGGCGGCTGGTTGGTTCTGCGCTTTTCTGACTTCGGCAAACAAGTCCGGGCAGTCGGAGACGACGAAGAGGTGGCGCGCATCATCGGCGTGCCCAGCGAGCGAGTTATCGGCGGCACGGTTTTTTGGGGGTCGGCGGTGGCGGGCTTGGCCGGCGTCCTGGTCGGTCTGGACACCGGTGTCTACCCGACCATGGGGCTTCTGCTCTTACTCTCGGCCGCGACCGCTTCGATCATCGGCGGCTTAGGCAGCGTGACCGGGGCGCTCCTGGGCGCCTATCTTTTGGGGTTCGTGGAGAATTTCGGTATCTGGTTCATCCCTAGCGGTTGGAAGACGGCCATCTCATTTGGCGTCTTGGTGATATTCCTACTCTTCCGCCCGCACGGGATATTGAATAAAGAAAAATAAGAATTACGAATAACGAAGTAAGAATGACGAAAATTATGCATTTAAACTTAATTCATAATTCGTAATTCATTATTCGCCATCCCCCATGCCCTATCTCGTCCACATCCTGATCCTGTTCTGTATCTATGCGATCATCGGCATCAGCCTGAACTTGGTGGTGGGCTACACCGGGTTGATCTCCATCGCTCACGCGGTATTTTCCACTATTGGCGGCTATGCGGTGGCGATACTGATGACCTTCTATGGCTGGAACTTCTTTCTGGCGATGCTAGTGGGTGTTTTGGTGTCCGCCTGTGTGGCCTGGCCGATCGCCTGGCTGCTCTCTCGGTTGACCTGGGATTACTACGTCCTAGGCACAGTTGGATTCAACTACGTCATCTACGTCGTCTTCCTGAACTGGGAGTCCCTGACTCGCGGCCCCTTAGGCATCCCCGGTATTCCGCGACCGACCTTGGGACCGCTTAACTTCACCTCTAATTATTACTTCCTGATACTGGCGCTACTCTTCGCCACCGCCGCGTACCTGTTTGCGCGCTACCTGGTCCGGACTTCCTTCGGCCGGGTCTTAAAGGCCATTCGCGAAGACGAGCAGGCGCTGCGCGTCTTCGGCTACGAAACGACGCGCTATAAGGTAGCCATTTTTGTCATCGCCGCCATGCTGGCAGCCATGGCCGGGGCGCTGGCCGCGTCTTTTCTTCGTTTTCTGGATCCCACCGCCGCGGCGCTCATGGACTCTATCTTCGCCGTCTCCATCGTGATCCTGGGCGGCGTAGCTAATCTGGAGGGCTCTATCCTCGGTGCATTGGTATTGGTTGCTTTTCCAGAACTCATGCGTTTTGTCGGCTTCAGCGAGGATATCGCCGGTCAAATGCGCCAGCTGTTTTACGGTCTCCTGCTGATAATTATGATGCGCTGGCGGCCGCAAGGATTGATGGGAGAATATAAGTTATAGTATCACGAATTACGGAGTAAGAATTACGAATAACGGAACACGAAATATGGAAAACGAAAAGCAAACAATTAAGACTTTTACCGATTTGCGAGTTTGGCAAGAAGCTCATTTTTTGGTTTTGCTTACCTATAAAATAACCAAAAAGTTTCCCAAGGAAGAACTATTTTCTTTGGTCAACCAAATGTGCCGTGCGGCGGTTTCCATAACATCTAATATCGCGGAAGGATTTAGTCGTCAATATTTCTCTGAGAAAGTTCAATTCTATTGTATTGCTCAAGGTTCGAATACCGAGTTGCAAAATCAATATCTTGTAGCTAGGGATGTCGGATATATCTCGTTCGAGGAATGTAAAGAAGCATTAGAAAGATCCATCAATGTTCAGAAAATGCTGAACGGTCTAATCAAGAAATCCCGAGCCATTCATAATTCTTAATTCATAATTCTTTATTCGCCTATGGCAATTCTCCAGACCCATAACCTATCCAAGCACTTCGGCGGCGTGCACGCGCTGGATAGACTTTCAATTCAACTGAAACCCGGCCAAATTACCGGCATTATCGGGCCCAATGGTTCCGGCAAGAGCACTTTAGTAAATGTGTTGACCGGCATCTACCCCTCGGACTCGGGCGCGGTAATCTTGGGCGGAGAGCAGTTGAAAACGATCCGTTCGCCGGAGGTGAGGGACTATGGCCTCACCCGGACCTTTCAAGAAGTGCGTCTGTTCGAACAGATACCGGCACTCGATAATATTTTAGTAGCACTCACCGAGCGGGGCGTCTTCCGGGCGCTTTTCGAGCGGCACAAAATACTCCACCAAACCCGGGCGCGTGAGATCTTGGAGCGGGTCGGTCTCTGGGAAAAGCGCCGCGCCTTGGCCCGGGAGCTCTCCTACGGCCAGCGCAAGCTCTTGGAAATAGGCCGCGCCCTGGCCATGGATCCCAAGATCATTCTTTTCGACGAGCCCTACGCCGGTCTTTTCCCGGAAATGATGAAACAGGTAAACGGCATTCTCCGGGAACTCCGAACCCAAGGGCTTGCGATCGCGCTGATCGAGCATAATATGGACCTCATCCGCGAATTAGCCGATCATGTGATTGTCTTGGACGGCGGTGAGCTTTTAGCCGAAGGCCCGCCGGCCGAAGTGCTCGCGCGCCGGGAAGTTATCGAAGCATATCTGGGAGAATAGTTCATAAAGTCCATAAAGTTTGTAAAGTTCATCAAGTATGAAGATCCAAAGATTTGAAGACATTAGGACTTACACGTTTGACTATCTTATTCCTCCTTTCTAACTCTATAACTTTATGGACTTTACAAACTTTAAAAACTCCGAAGTCCTTTTAGGACTTCGAGATCTCCACGTCCACTACGGCGGCGTCAAGGCGTTGGATGGCGCGAGCGTGGCTTTGGCCGCCGGAGAAGTGGTCGCGCTCATGGGCCCGAACGGAGCGGGCAAGTCCACCGTACTAAAGGCCATCTTTGGTTTGGCACTGGTCACTTCCGGAGAGATCTATTGGGGGGGAAAGAAGATAAAACCAGTTTCGCGGGAGATGGTGGAGCGGGGGATTGCTTTCGTGCCCCAGGGCCGGCGCGTTTTTCGGCATTTGACGGTTCTGGAGAATCTGGAAGTGGCAGCTTTGATCATGCCCGACAAGAAGCTTCGCGGAGAGAGGGTGGCGGAAGTTCTGGACACCCTGCCACTCTTGAAGCCCAAGATCAAAACCCAGTCCGGTTCCTTGTCCGGCGGAGAGCAGCAGATGTTGGCCTTGGCCCGCGGTTTGATGGTTGATCCCAAGGTGCTACTCTTAGACGAGCCGTCGCTGGGCTTGGCGCCGAAGGTAGTCGTGGAGATATTCGCGCTCATCCGTGAAATAAACGCCCGTCACGGCACCGCGATCTTGGTGGTGGAGCACAACATCAAGTCGGTGCTCCAGATCGTCCACCGGGCCTACATTCTAGATAAAGGCCGGGTAGTAGCCGAGGGCACGCCGGGAGACCTCCCCGCCGGTATTATGGAGAAGGTGTTTCTGGGCCAATTGGAGTGATCCTTGTTTCACCGTTTCGGTCGGTTTGCTAAAGTTCTCTACGATCGTATACAATATTAGCAAATACTATGGCCAGAGAACTTGAACAGAGATCGGTAGAACAAGAAAAGCGGGATCTGACAATCGACGACATTGTCTCGATCTACCAACGTACTCGCGCCCAGGCCAAGCTTCTGAAAGAACACGGCCGCCTCCCCGAAAATTTTGGGTCGCAATTTCACAAACATTGGACGATGTTGGGTAGGTTGTACGCTCAAGAAACGGGTAAAAATCTGGGCGAGCCGCTCCCGGCAGATGAGATAATTCCACCTCGCGTAACGGAAGCACTAACCATGATCCGTAATTGGGCGACCCGCATCCATCCGCGCTTCCGAGCCACCCTATCGCCGCTCGAAAAACATTCTATGCCGCGTTTAAAAACGGAACGTAGAGCAAAAAGATCAAGCCGCCCGGGAGGCGCCGCCAGATCTTGAGCTCTATATGTACCATGTGTATCGAGGCCCGACCTTGCCCCCTGTTTCTATTTGCTAAAGTTCCCTACGATCGTATACAATATTAGCAAATGAGCCGGCAACCAAGATCCAGTCCGCCAAGACAGGTCCCCGGAAGTGAAAGTTCCGGGGCCGTGGGAGAACGAGGTCGCTACGGAGATATCTCTCGCAAGATCCTGGAGGTCATTTGCGAAACCGCCCAAACGGCTGCGGACGTAGTGGCGGTTATCGTGTCCAATCCCTATGGTACGTCCTACGGGAAATTGGCGCGCCAACTCCACCTACGGGAGCGGGACCGGGCGCGGGAAAAAGCCAGCCGCGAGCAGGCCCGAGCCGTGGTGCAGCGCTATTACAGTTTGATCTACTATCTCAAGCGGCGCGGTCTGATTGTTGAAACTGAGCGGGAGCAAAAGAAAATATTACACGCTACTAGTCGGGGACGTAGTGCTTTGCAGCAAATGAACGAGCGCCGGGAAAGTCAACCGCCCGCACCCAATTATTCCACCCGGCCGGGCAAAAAAATAGTTCTAGTGGGATTTGACGTACCAGAGAAGGAGAGACATAAGCGGGATTGGTTGCGAGAGGCCTTGTCCAATCTGGGGATGAAAATGATCCAGCGCAGTTTATGGCTGGGTAAGGTCAAGATCCCCAGCCGCTTCTTGGAAGATTTGCGAATGTTGAAAATGGTGGAGTATGTGGAGATATTCGAGATCACATCTTCTGGCGGCGTGACCCATCTGCTCTGAATCGCGCCAGGCGACAGGTATTCGGGATAGGGAATGATCAAGATAAAATAGTTTGCTAATATTCTCTACGATCGTAGAGAATATTAGCAAAAGAAAAAAGCGATGCTCGGTCTAGGTTACATCTGGCGCTGTTCGGAAACGTCAAAAAGTTATTCCCTGAGCCCGTCGAAGGGTAGCTTTTTGGCGGGTACGTGGCATGGCTCTCGACAAGCTCGGGCAATAAAATCGGTGGTTTCCGAACAGCGCCGTTACATCTTGACACTCAATAAATTACCGGACTCGTAGCGCCGCAGGCCGGCTCGGAAGACGAGTCGCGCGAGGAGCGCGCTGGCGAGCCAGAACAGGAAGATTTGGAGAAGTAGCCAGGGCTCGGGATGCCGGACCAGTTCCACTGGCACGGCGGCGATGAAGTAGGCCGGTAGGACGGTGAGGGTGATCAACTTCAAGATGCCCGAGAAAGAACTCTGGGGGTAGAGTGTGAATCCCAAGAGGGCGTGCATCGTCTGCTCCGCCGCTTCCTCGAAGTGGCCGAAGAAGAAGGCCAGGGATTGGACGATGGTCAGAAAGTTGAAGAAGATCAGTGCGGAGAAGATGACAACCAGCGCGAAGGTCAGGACTTGCGGCCAGGTGCTGATGCCCGCGAAGGGCAGGAGGATCAGACCGAAGATCGTGTCGCCGATCGCGGAAATATCCGTCCGGCTGGTGGCCACCTGCCACAGGACGCTTTTCGGGTGCACCAGATAGGAGTCCAGCTCGCCTCGGGAGATATACCTGGCTAGTTCCGTTATGCCCCGGCCGAAGATCATCATCAGTCCGAAATTGATAGTAGTGATGGAAAACAAAAGGATGGAGTTCTGGAAGGTCCAGCCGTTCAATACCGGGAAGCGTTGGAAGAAGATCAGCCAAACAACGATTAGCGCCGCGTCGTTCAGGATCATACCCACGACTTGCATAATGAAACTTACCCGGTACTCCATGGCCGAGGCGATACCGGCCCGGGTCATGGCCAGGGAGGAACGCAGATATTTAAAGCTTGTTCCGAGTATCATGATGCGTACTCAGCCGCCATTAATGGCGACTTGCTTCAGACCTTTGCGGAAAACAAACCAGGCTGTGAGGCCGAAGACCAGGAGCCAGAACAGCTGGACACTGAAGAATCGGAAGAAAGTTGGGAGGTCGAACTGGACCATGAGTCGCGCCGCGCCATAATACAGCTGGGTGAAGGGGGTGAGCTCGGCCACTTTGCGGATAGCTTCCGGGAATAGGGAGATGGGCAAGATCAAGCCGCCCAGGACTAGTTGGGCCTTAGAGTAGATCCAAATGAAAGCCGAGATATCCTCGATCCAGAAAGACAGGAGACCGATGATAAAAAATATCAAGAAGTCCAAAATATAACCGAAGAATAAAAGCCACAGCCCCAAAATAAACCCACCCACCGTCCAATTGATTGGTCCGACCAAAATTAATGCCGCTAAGCCGCCCACCGCCAGATTGAACAGGATGTTAGGCAAGATGCGGCCCAGATAACCCGCGCAGTGGAATAGGGGATAGAAGACGGGCTTGTTTAGGGAGTAGGCCAGGGTGCCGGACTTGACCTCGTCTTCGATCAGCCGCGCGACCGGCGGACGGGTGGCACTTTGAAAACTTTGGGTTAGCATCAGTCCCCAGATGACCATGGGCAGGGTTAAGCCGCCGATGCTTTCCTCGCCGGATAGGTTATAGGTTGCGCGGTACAGCTGGGCGAAGATCCAGACGCGCAAAGCCACCACCAAGCCGCGACTCGCCACATTCACAAGATAATTGACGCTCGTGAAGTAATTGACCCGGGCCACCGCCAGGTATTTTCGGGTAATACTCATTGTTAAGTATCGAGGCCCGCCCTCGAACACCCCCCCGGTGTTCGAGGTCGGGCCTCGATCAGTTTTAAAGAGCAGCGCCCACTCATGGTTTGGTGTTTCTCGCTGCGGGCGATTCTTTGGCGCGGTAGATGTCTGCGATGATCTCCTCCATGGGTGGATCGAAGATGTTGATGTCCTTAATGTCCAGCTGGGCCACGGCGTAGTCCAGAAGCTTGTCGATGGAGTTCTGGGTAGTATCCAGCTCGATTTTCAAGTTAAACCGGGTTTGTTCTGTTACTCGTCCACCCGGGAAAGAAAATTGCTGGATCGGTTCACCCACCACGAGTTCAACAACCTTGGTCTGGATGTACTTCTTCTTTAACTCGCTGGTAGCTCCGTCGAAAACTAGCCGCCCGAAATTGATGACCACGGTCCGAGTAGCCAGGGTCTCGATGTCACCCGCGTCGTGAGAAGTCAGAAAAATAGTCACCTTCTCTTTCTCATTTAGATACCGGATGACTTCCCGAATGTGCTGTTTGGCAATGACGTCCAGTCCGATGGTCGGTTCGTCCAAAAAGATAACCTCCGGCCGGTGGAGGAGGGCCGCCACGATCTCGCAGCGCATGCGCTGGCCGAGCGATAATTTTCGGACCGGCATTTTTAGCAAGTCGCCGATCTCAAAAGCGTCCACCAGGAACGACAAACGGGTCCGGTAATCATTGGGGGCAAGGTCATAAATTTCCTGGAGCAGATTATAGGTGTCCTGTGCGGCCAGGTGGTACCACAGTTGGGGCTTTTGCCCGAAGACCGAACCGATCCGGTAGGCCAGCTTTTGTCGGGAGATTGCCGGATTAAAATCCAAAACCGACAGTTCGCCGCTCGTGGGATAAAGGATGCCGCAGAGCATCTTGATGGTGGTCGACTTGCCGGCGCCGTTCGGCCCGATGAAAGCCAAAAGCTCGCCGCGGTTAACGGAAAAAGAAACATTATCCACCGCCTTTATCTCGCGGTAGTCGGGGCGGAACATGGCGCGCACGCCGCCCCAAAGCCCGGGCGATTTTTGCTTCACCCGGAAAGTCTTATACAAATTGCCGACCCAAATGACCGTTTCTGGCATGACTGGATGATGATACCACGCGTGTCACTTGGCCGATATCCACCGGCGGGGAAAAGTATCGAGGCCCGACCTCGAACAGCCAGGTGTTCGAGGTCGGGCCTCGATACATGGTCAGGATATGGCGGGGCTCACAATTTCCTTATCACCACGTCCTTCAGGTACGGATTATGAAAATCGGTCCGGTCGTCGATCTTGGCCTGACCGTCCGAGATAAACCGGGCGGACAGCGGCTTCTGATACTTACCGCTTAAGGTTTGCAGGAGGCGTAATATCTCAACCAAACGCTCCGGCTGCTCATCTGTCCCGATGGGATACACGTCGATACCCAACCCGCTGTGCAGACTCAAAAAGATGTTTCGCTCCACGGGGAAGTTGCCCTTTTCGTACTCCGCGGCTAGCTCAAAGTCCTCCAGACAGGGAAACATTAGGCCGCACAAGCCCACTGGCCGAGGATTTTGTTCCCGGATGAACTTAGTGATTTGGGTGTAAATGTCGGTGGTAACCGAGTGCGAGAAGTCGTAACCCAGACGAGAGATGAAATTCACCAAACTGCCCACGCCCTCGTAAAGCGGCGCGACCGAGGAGTCGATTCCCAGATAGCCGGGGATGTTCTCACAGATCCGGTCGATTTCTGCCCAAGCTGCCCGCATCCGGTCGAGCCATTCCGGGAGTGTGGCGCAGTTTCCGGATAAGTCGGTGGGCTGGAGGCCAACGCTGAAACCCGGTTGGCTGAACTTGGCAGAAGGGAAGTAGGGACTGCCGGGCGGCAGGTTGAACCCGTAAGTAAAGCGAAAAGTGCTTTCCGGCCGGGCGGCGATAATTCGAAACAAAATGTCCGCGTGGGTAGTGCCGATCTCTTCCGAAGTCAGGTCTAAATTTATGAACTTATTAGAGGAGGCCAGGAAATCTTTTTCTATCCCAGGGTAGTCGGTGGGGGATACAGAGCCAAGCCCCAGCAATACTCCCTTGGCAGACAAGGCCGGGTCGTCCGGACCGGAGTGATATTGCGACAGGCAAATTCGTTTGGTCTGAACGGTGAAACCCGCGCGGGTCAGCGCTTCCGAAGCTTGCTCCAATAAGCTGATCTCTTTCTCGCCCGCCGAGTGGCCGAACACACAGATGGTACGAATGATTTTGGTCATTGATTAGGATAATAACAAAAAGGCCGAAATAATAAAAATCGTGGCTCGCGGATTCGCAATGGATTCTCTGTCCGCCGCCGCTCCTTCGGAGCTATGGCGGGACATAAGAAGCCGTAACGCTCATCCCACAGAGGCTACATTTTCAGGCGTCCGCCTCCGCTAAGAAGCTTCGGCGGGACATAAGAAAAACTACTGACTTTCGCATAATTACTTAACATATGCTACAATGAGGGCATGTCCACCTCATCACCCGTTCGGGAGCGTCGGGACATCAAAGCTCTCGAGAATCGAAGGAGGGAAGCAGGTCGAATGTTCACGGCAGATATCCC
>JACRFR010000027.1 GCA_016212635.1 Candidatus Liptonbacteria bacterium
AGTAGGGGGTCGAGAGTAGGGGGTAGGGGGTGCTAACAGTCAATGGTCAGTAGTCAGTAGTCAATGGTCAGTAGTCAGCCGTTATTTAATAATACACCTTTTGGTTTGCTACGCCTAATTCATCAAGTGACCCCGGTTCTATTCATCCGATGAACTAGGGTTCGCGGCCATCGTAAGACCGGGTCGTCAGATGACCGCGCGGGTCGGGTCGGGTTGGCGCTGTTCGGAAACGTCAAAAAGTTATTCCCGGAGCCCGTCGAAGGGTAGCTTTTGGCGGGTACGGGACTGTTGCCCAATGCCGTTTTTGCCTGTTTTTGTCCAAAATAATCCTTATTTTCCAAGGGTAGAAATCTCAAAATAGCTATTTGGCAACAGTCCCATGGCATGGCCCTCGACAAGCTCGGGCAATAAAATCGGTGGTTTCCGAACAGCGCCGGTCGGGTTGGCGCTGTTCGAAAACCCCAGGTTTGTCATTCCGGCGAAAGCCGGAATCCAGGTTTTCTTAGTCACTGGATCCCGGGTCAAGCCCGGGATGACACTCGGCAAGCGGGGGAATCAATGTTTTCGAACAGCGCCGGTCGGGTTTGACACCACGTGCTACTCGTGCTGAATATTAGGCACGTATCTTAACATCATGACTTCCGCGTTAGTCCGCGTGAAGTCCCCGCCTGCGCCCGGCTTCGGGCGGGCAGGCGCGTTAGTCCGCGCCATGAGGGGATTGTTGCCCAATACCGTTTTTGCCTGTTTTTATCCAAAATAATCCTTATTTTTCAAGGGTCGAAATCTCAAAATAGCTATTTGGCAACAGTCCCTTATTGAGGCCGGGCCTTGCAAATTCCCCAAGGCCCGACCTCGGATGTTCTTGTGTCCAGTAAGTATTTTCTAACGGGGTGAATTTGGTATAATTTAACTTATTAAGGTCTACCCATTTAAAATCAATATCCATGCAACTACCTCGTTTTATAGTAGTGGCGCTGATGGTCATAATCGGCGGATTGATGCTCGGCAATGTCGCCCAGTTCTGGTACACTTACAATGTCGCGCTGCCGACCGCGGAACGCGCGGATGTCTCGACTCGGACCCAGCAAATGCTTTTAACCAACTTGAGCAAGCGAATCATAATCTTGGAGCAGAAGGTGGGATTGAGGTAATGGTGTTACTTTTCTTGGTATATTTACGTTCTACTAGCTAATGGGAAGAGGTCCCGGGGTGTTTCTATGCCCCGGGGTTATAGTTTGGTGTCCGACGCGCGGGCAACCTATATGTCTTATGAGTCCTATTGGTCTTATGGGACGTACAAGTCGTACCTACCTTGCGCCACCGCTAAAGCTAAGGCGGCACGCGGTCGCCAAGGCTTCGGCAGGGCACAGTAGGACGCATAGGACTCGCAAGCAAAAGCTATGTCTAAAGAAAGCATCACCACTCGCACGCTCAAATTGCTGCGCGGCCAGGGACGCGTTGTTGTTCTTTTGGTCGGACTGATCATCGTCGCGGCTGGTTTTGATATCGTGGTGCCATTCATTTCCCAGCGCTTGATCGACACCCTGATCAACTTCTTTAGGAACGGCGGGCCCGCGCCGACCCTTTTCCTCCTGCTTGCCGCGAGCGGCATTTTCTTGGCGACCGTCTTGAATCGCGCGGTGCGCTCCTTTTATGACTACCGCCTGATGACCACCTCCACCCGCACCGAGGACAAGATCAAAAACCAAGCCTTCGAAAAATACCTGGGCCTGCATGCGCTCTTCCACCATGGGTCATCCAGCGGCCAGCTGATCGGCCGGATCGAACGCGGAGCAACCGCGATCTACATCATCATTAATGATATCTTCGGTCAGAGCCTCCTGCCGCCGCTCGCGATCTTCTTGGGTGTCTTTACGGCACTCTTACTTAAAAACTTTTGGATCGCCTTGATCGTCCTTCTGCCTCTGCCGATCTATCTTTTGGTGATCAAGCGGCTGACTGATCGCATTTACGAAATTGACCGCCAGGCGCATGAGGAATATGAGCAAGTGGCCAAGCACACTTACGATGTGGCGGGTAATGTGCTCACGGTCAAGAAGTTTTCCCAGGAGCACGCGGAGGCCGCGGTCCAAGCGGAGCTTCAGGACAAGTTCCGCACCACCCAGTATCAAGCGGAAAGGTTATGGGTCGCGATCGAGACCAGTCAAACCGTGATCGCCACCGCGGGCCGGATCGCGGTCATTCTGCTGGGTGGATTCATGGTCATCCGCGGCCAAAGTTCGGTCGGTGAGTTTGTTTTGTATGTGACCCTGCAAAACATGGCCTACTCTCCCCTGGCCCAGCTCTCGGTGCTCTTTCCGCGCTTGCGGCGGAACATCTCCCGGGCGGAGCGGCTATTCGCCGTTCTGGACGAGCCTGTCCATATCACGAATCAGTCGGACGCAACTGAACTTCCCGTCTTGCATCGCGCCATCGAGTTTCGAAAAGTGTCTTTCGGCTACCGGGAGATATCAACGAACAACGAATCAATTACGAATCTACGAATCATTCGCAAATTCGAAACAGATTCGCAATTCGCTGATAAGCCCATGCGTTGGGCCATACGGAACGTGAGTGTCACTATTCCCGCCAACTCCACGGTGGCGCTGGTCGGGCGCTCGGGCAGCGGCAAGACCACGTTCGTTAATCTCCTACTGCGCTCCTACGATCCCCAGGAGGGCGCCATCTGCATCGACGGCACGGACATTCGCACCGTGACCCAGACGTCACTCCGGGCCCAGGTCGCAGTGGTGCCGCAAGAGGTGGATCTCTTCTCACGGACGATCTCCGAGAATATCGCTTACGGCAAACCGGCCGCGACCCGGGCGGAGGTGGAAGCCGCCGCGCGCACGGCCCTGGCTCATAACTTTATCCAAAACCTGGAAAACGGCTATGACACTGTGGTCGGCGAGCGCGGCGTCAAACTGTCCGGCGGTGAGCGCCAGCGTATCGGCATCGCCCGCGCGGTCTTGAAAGATCCGCGCATCCTGATCTTCGACGAGGCCACCAGCCACTTGGACACCGAGAGCGAACAGCTTATTCGGCGGGCCACCGAGGCGGTCATGCGCGACCGGACCACGATCATTATCGCTCACCGCCTGTCGACCATCCTCAAGGCGGACACCATCTTTGTTTTCCACCTGGGCCGCCTGGAAGCGCGTGGAACCCATGCCGAGCTCTTGCGCCGCAGTCCGACCTACAAGAAGCTGTACACGCTGCAGTTCGCCAGAGAGTAGAAGCGAACCGTAGTATCGAGGCCCGACCTCGAACAGCACTCTGTTCGAGGTCGGGCCTCGATACATTGCAGAAAGCGCGAGAAAGGCCTACAATTTACCGTTCATTTAATATCCACATGGAAACCGGCCCCGAAATATCTCTCCGCGCGGAACCGATCTTTCATCTCGGCAGTTTCACCGTTACTAATTCCCTGCTCCTGGGCGCACTGGCCGCGCTCCTACTGATCATTCTCGGCCTGGTTTTGCGGCGGAAATTGACACTCATACCCAGTGGCATCCAAAACGTAGCCGAAACCGCACTGGAGGGCCTCCTGGGGCTCATGGACTCGGTCTTGGGCAGCCGTCACCTGTCGGAAAAATACTTACCTTTGGTCGCCACAATCTTCGTATTCGTCCTGACCTCTAACTGGCTGGGGCTTCTGCCTGGCATGGGCTCGATCTTGGTTCGGGAGGGCGCCAGCCACGTGCCCCTCTTGCGCTCCCCCTCCGCGGACCTGAACTTCACTTTGGGCTTGGCGATCGTGGCGGTTCTGGCCATTAACGTTTTTGGAGTGGCGGCGATCGGCATCTGGAAACACGCCGGTAAGTTTTTCAACTTCAAAAATCCTATTCTGTTCAGCGTGGGATTTTTGGAGCTCATCTCGGAATTCGCCCGCATGGTTTCTTTCTCCTTCCGGCTTTTCGGCAATGTCTTCGCCGGAGAGGTGCTGCTCATCATCATCGGCTTTCTCGTGCCCTACATTGTCCCGCTGCCATTTTTGTTCCTGGAGATCTTTGTGGGCTTGATTCAGGCGTTTATTTTTGCCATGCTAACGCTGGTGTTCATCGCCGGCGCCGTGGCGGAGAATCATTAGCGAGTGGCGAGTAGAGAGTAGGGAGTAGAAAAAAGGGGGGGCAAGAGAAAGAAAACAAGAAATATAAAAACTAGAACAAAAGGTCGCAAATAAAAAAATATTATTGAGCAGAAGAGCAAGGAATATCGAGGGTTTCTAAAATCCACTACTCGCTACTCCCTACTCGCTACTCCCTATCTAACATGGATGCAGAATCAATAAGAATGCTGGCCACGGCCCTGACCATCGCGGTCGGCGTGATCGCGCCGGCCTTCGCCATCGGAAAGATCGGGTCGGAATCGACCAACGCTATCGGGCGGAATCCGGAGGCCGCGCCCAAGATCCAAACCGCGATGATCTTGGCGATCGCCTTCGCCGAGGCCTTGGCAATTTACACGTTAGTTATCGCCTTGATTATTAAGTTCACGTAGGTCATCAACGAATAGCGAATCGGATGCGAATTTACGAATGAGCCATTGATACTCTCTGCAAATTCGCAAATTCGAAATGAATTCGTTATTCGCTGATATTAAATGGAATCTCTCGTCCACAATCTAGGGCTAGACTGGAAACTGCTTTTAGCTCAAGCGGTCAACTTTTTGATCGTCTTGGTCGTCCTGCGTTTGACTGTTTACCAGCCGCTCTTGCACCTGCTTCGCGAGCGCCGCCGCCGAATCGAGGAGGGACTGACCAAGGCGCAGGAGGCAGATCGTCGCTTGGGAGAGATCGGTGAGCTCCAGAAGGAAAAGCTCCGAGAAGCGGAACAGCAGGGCCTGTCTATCATCCGCAACGCCGAGACGCAAGCGGCGGCGCGCGGAGATGAGATACTCAAGGCCGCCGCGGGTCGAGAGGCGGAAGTAATGAAACGGGCGGATGGCCGCGCGGAAGCGATGGCCGCGGAGACGCGCAGTCAGCTGGAGGGCGAGGCGGTGGGATTGGTCAAGCGCATTCTAACCCGGGTGGTGGAGGTCGATCCCCAGGCGGTGGACGACGCCTTGATCCAGAAAGTCGCCCGGGAGACACGGATTCACGCGGACTAGACCTAGAAATGGCTAAGTCACTATCATCCTCGACTTACGGACGGACATTCACGGAATTCCTGCGCCGCTACCCTAAGGCCGAATCGAATCGATTCCTCGCAGCGTTTGTAAATTTAATCCATCAAAACGGAGACTGGCCGCGACGGAAACGAATTCTGCGGAGCTGTGAACTGCGTTGGCGGAAAACAGCGGGCCGGCCGCTCCTGACCATTGAGAGCGCGCGGCGATTATCCCCAGCTCAGCGCCAGGTGGTGGACAAGCAATTTGCCCATGCTCCGGCGGATTTGGAAGAAGTGCTGCGACCGGAGCTCTTGGCGGGCGTGCGTCTGACCCAAAATGACGAGCGGCAGCTGGACTGGACCCTGGCGAAGTTACTGCGGGAAACATTCGTGGAACAAGAAGTAAGAAGTAGGAAGTAAGAATTATGGAAAAACAAATTTATTTACCCCTAATTCTTAATTCATAATTCTAAATTCTAAATCTCATGAGCTATGAACTGATCGAGAAACTCAAGAAGGCCATTGACTCCCAGACCGGCCAGCCGCAATGGGAATCGGTCGGAGAAGTGATGGAAGTGGGCGATGGCGTGGCGCGCATCACGGGTTTGAGACAGGCGCAAAGCCAGGAGCTTTTGACGATCGAAACCGAATCCGGCAGCCGGACGGCGCTCGCGTAGAACCGGGAAGAAGAAGTCATTGGCGCGCTCCTCTTGGGCGAAGAGGCGGGCATCGTAGCCGGGGCCAAGGTTCGGACCACCGGCCAGGTGCTTTCCCTGCCTGTGGGCGAAGAGCTATTAGGACGCGTGGTGAATCCGCTGGGCGAGCCTCTCGATGGGTTAGGGCCCATCGAGCGCGGAACGACGCAGAACGAACGCGGAATAACGCAGAAAGAGATGGTAAGATATCCCCTGGAACGGAAAGCACCCGGAGTTTTGGAACGCGAACCAGTGAATACTCCTCTGCACACCGGCCTCAAATCAATTGACGCCATGATCCCGATCGGGCGGGGCCAGCGGGAACTGATCATCGGCGACCGCCAGACCGGCAAGACAGCGGTGGTACTAGACACGATCCTGAACCAGCAAAATGACACCGCTCGTCAAACTCCGGTTTGCATCTACGTCTCCATCGGTCAAAAAGAATCCAAAGTTGCGCGACTGGTGGCGATCCTTCGGGAACGAGGCGCGCTCAAGTACTCCATTGTGGTAGTGGCATCATCCTCCGCGCCTGCCGCCTTGCAATATTTGGCGCCTTACGCCGGCTGCGCCATCGGCGAGTATTTTATGGACCGCGGAGGCGACGCGCTCATTATCTACGACGACTTGTCTAAACATGCTTGGGCCTACCGTCAAATCTCTCTGCTGCTTCGTCGACCCCCCGGCCGGGAAGCCTACCCGGGGGACGTATTTTACTTGCACTCTCGACTTCTGGAACGCGCGGCTAAACTTTCTAAAGAGAAGGGCGGCGGTTCGCTAACTGCCCTACCGATCATCGAAACCCAACTCGGCGATATTTCCGCCTATATTCCCACTAACGTCATCTCGATCACGGATGGTCAGATTTTCCTAGAAACAGATCTGTTCTATCAAGGCATTCGACCCGCGGTAAATGTCGGTCTGTCAGTTTCCCGCGTCGGCTCCGCGGCCCAAACCAAGGCCATGAAGACAGTGGCCGGCAAGTTGCGCCTGGAGCTGGCCCAGTTCCGTGAGCTGCAAGCATTCGTCCAGTTCGCCTCGGACGTGGATGCCGCAACCCGGGCGCGCATCAAGCGAGGCCAGATCTTGACCGAGATCCTAAAGCAGGAAGACTTGAAGCCCCTGCCGGTGGAACAAGAGGTAGTACTCCTGTACGCGGCCTTAAACGGCTACTTGGACGAAGTACCTTTGGGCTCGATCGGGGCCGTGGAAGCAAAACTGACCGAACACCTAGCCAAACTGCACGCGACTGATGTGCTCGAGCCCATCCGCGACAAGGGCGAGCTAGCGCCGGAAGTGGAAGAGAAGTTGAAGACAGCGTTAGGAAATTTTGAGTTTACGACATAAGAGAATTGACCTAATTATTCTAATTAACCTAAGCGCTCTAAGAAATGACCAATGACCCAAATCCCAATCAAGATCATTAGAATAATTTCTGCCTTTGGGTTTTGTTTAGAATAATTAGAACAATTAGGATAATTAGAATAATTTCTCACTCCCATGCCCGGTCTGCAACACATCAAGCGCCGCATCACCGCGGTCAAAAGCACCAAGCAGGTGACCCAGGCGATGGAGTTGGTCGCGGCCACTAAGATGCGCCGTGCCCAGGAAACGGCGCTTTCTTCCCGGCCCTACGCTCTAACCGCGCTGGAGATCCTGGCCAATCTGGTCGAGGACGTGACCCTGAATGATCCGGAAGGTTTAACTGCCAAGCGTTTCCCGCTACTTGCGACCCACCCAGTCCGCCAAACCGCCGTGCTCTTGGTTGCAGCCGACAAGGGACTGGCCGGTTCCTTCAACAGTTCTATCTTCCGCAAGTTCGAGCAGTTTTTTTCTAGCTACTCCCTACTCACTACTCCCCACTCACTATCTATCATCGCCATCGGCCAAAAAGCCACGGATTACGCCCGACGGCGCGGTTTCACCGTGGAGGCATCCTTCGTAAAGTTCGGCGATTTAATCCATCTCACGGAAGTCGAACCGCTGGCCCAACTACTATCGGACGGCTTTACTCAAGCGAAATGGGACCGCGTAGTCGCATTTTCGGCCAGCTTCGTGAGCGCCCTCCGGCAAGAAGTCGTAGAGCGCCAACTCTTGCCTTTGAGCTTCGACCGTATTCGTCAAGCAGTGGAGCAGATCATCCCCCAGACCGGCCGCTACGCCGAACTCCGGCAGCAGATCGTGGCCAGCCGGCTGGAACGCCCGGTGGAGCACCTGATCGAGCCGTCCCCGGAGGAAGCGCTGAATCACTTACTGCCGCTCCTGTTCCAAATGGAGGTTTATCATTTAATCCTGGAAGCCAACGCGTCGGAACACTCCGCGCGCCGCATGGCCATGAAAAGCGCGACCGATAGCGCCGGCGAGCTGATCGGCAACTTGACCCTGGCCTTCAACCGCGCCCGGCAAGCCAGCATCACCGGCGAGCTGACCGAGATAGCTGGCACCGTATCGGCGATGGAAAAGTGATCAAAAGAATTATTCTAATTGACCTAAGTACTCTAAATAATAACCAACTCCCAAGCTCCAATTAGGCTGAATAGAATAATTTCCCCGGTTGGGATTTGTTTAGAATAATTAGAACAATTAGGTCAATTAGAATAATTAGAAATAATACAAATAGTCACTAAACAATTAAATTATTAACAAACCATGGCTAACGGTAAAATCATTCAAATCATCGGTCCAGTCGTGGACGTGGAGTTTCCGGAAGGCGCTCCCACGCCGGAGCTTCTAAACGCGCTCACGGTGGAAAAGGAAGGCAAGCGGATAGTATTCGAGATAGTCAAACACTTGGAACCCGGACGGATCCGAGCGATCAGCATGGACTCGACCGACGGACTCCGCCGCGGCGATGAGGTCACCGATACCGGTGCGTCGATTACGGTGCCGGTCGGGCCCGACACTCTGGGTAATATCTTCGATGTGATCGGCACGGCCATCAACGCTCCTGAACGCAAGTTTGAGAAACGATGGCCGATCCACCGGAGCGCGCCGGGGCTGACCTCCCAAACCACCAAAACCGAGGTTTTTGAAACCGGCATCAAAGTTATCGATCTTCTGGCGCCTTTTGTGCGCGGCGGTAAAGTCGGCCTGTTCGGCGGCGCGGGCGTCGGTAAAACGGTTTTACTTAAGGAGTTGATCCGCAACGTGGCGGCGGAAGCCGGCGGCGTATCGGTCTTCGCGGGCGTGGGCGAACGCACCCGTGAGGGCAATGACTTATATCTGGAAATGAAAGAAGCCAACGTGCTGGATAAAACCGCGATGGTCTTCGGACAAATGAACGAGGTGCCGGGCGCCCGTTTGCGCGTGGCCCTAACCGCGCTCACCATGGCCGAGTACTTCCGGGACGTGGAGCGCAAGGAGGTGCTGCTCTTTATCGATAATATCTTCCGTTTCTCCCAAGCCGGTTCGGAGGTCTCGACTCTCTTGGGCCGCCTGCCCTCGGCGGTGGGCTATCAGCCCACCTTGGCCGCGGAAATGGGCCAGCTGGAGGAACGGATCACCTCCACTGATAAGGGCGCGATCACCTCGGTCCAGGCCATTTACGTACCGGCGGACGACATCACCGACCCGGCACCCGCCACTACTTTCAGCCATCTGGACTCGACCATTGTGCTGTCCCGGGCCTTGACCGAGATCGGCATCTACCCGGCCGTGGATCCCCTGGCTTCCGCCTCCACCGCGCTGGACCCCAAGATCGTCGGTTTGGAACATTACGCCGTCGCCCGCGAGGTCCAACGCATCTTGCAGCGCTACAAGGAACTCCAGGATATTATCGCCATCCTGGGCATTGAAGAATTATCTGAAGCGGACAAGCAGATCGTCGGTCGGGCGCGCAAGATCCAGCGTTTCCTGTCCCAGCCCTTCTTCGTGGGCGAAACCTTTACCGGCCGGCCCGGCAAGTACGTCAAGCGGGAAGAGACGGTGCGCGCCTTCGCCGAAATTATCGCGGGCCGGCACGATGCGGTCCCAGAAGACAACTTCTATATGAAGGGCGGTATTGAGGAGATTAATTAAATGACAGAAGAACTAATTATTCTAATTATCCTAACTTTGTTCTCCCATGCGTGTCCAAATCTATTCCTTGAAGCGTACCCTGTTCGACGGCGAGGCCAAGGCGGTCAACTGCCAAACGCGCCTGGGCGAGATTACTATTTTGGATCAGCACGAGCCGCTGGTGGCTATTTTAGCCGCGGGCACACTGCACGTTACACCCACCTCGGGCGAAGACAGGTACTTTCCAGTCAAGGACGGTTTCCTGGAGGTTAAACCGGACAACCACGCGCGGCTGATCGTGGAAGAAGAGGGGTAAAGGCGAATCTTTTTTTTAGAAGCCGGACTTCCAGAATATTATAAAATATGAGCGAAATACCCCCAACCATCTGAAAAACTTTATAGAGCGATCAAAACCGATGGAACATTTTGAGTGGAATGCCGGGAAAATTGAGCAGGAGTTCGGATCGTTCGGGCGGCAATTGGTTGCTTTTTTAAATCGTATTCAAGACCGGGTGTCCTTCGTACAAGAACATGCTGCGCTTATCCTGGAAGGCTGCGGCCAATTCCACGACCAGCGCCAACGTCGCGCGCGGGAAGTCCGCGAGCTGCGCGCAGAAGGAGAAATAAAAGAACTTTCAGAGAAACTGCTGCCGGATTATCCCGCAGAGGTTATTTGCATGGATGGCCGGATGGGAAGCGTTAGAACCCTTCTCCTGGGCGGCGGAGTCGGAAGCACATTGAAATCGCCCGGCGGAAAAATTCCGGATTGCATCCGAGGAGGAACGGGCGGCTCCGTGGTGCTGCAAAGAAACTCAAGTTTTGCGCGAAATTTAGAGTTTTTAATCAGAGAGTACGGACGCGTTTGTGAAATATTAGTCCCGCACCTGCACTGTGCCGCGCAGGGCAGCGTTCAAACCAAAAAGGGCCTGGCACCCAAGGATGGGGGGGCGCTGGATGATGTCGTCTCAAAAAAGAGGACCGCGGAGGCGATCCAGAGTGCCTACGCTCAAGTATACGCAGTCCAATTACTTTTCGATCCAGATAACGGGTTTGGTTATATGGGACATGAAATTGAAGCCAATCTGGATACCGCTCGATCCCGGGATGGTTTCACCCATGAAACTGTCCAAGCATTGTCTCGGGCAGGAAAGATGATCTCCACGGAGTTATTGGCGGAAGAATTCAAATCAATTTTCAAGAAACATGGTTTTGAGCCGGATTGGGGCGGAAGATACAAGGAAGATCTGCCCAGGGCGTGGCAGGCCATCGATAGAATGCGCGACGGGCTTCTGCCGAAAATTAAAGAGAGGGTGCTCTTGATATACCCGGAACTCGCAGATGGGACTAGGGGGCACGAACTGGAGCAACGGGCGGGCATCTTATTACTGAACGCCTTCGCGGGGTACTTGAATAACGTCCGGGAATATAAGTTCGGGCAGCATCAGGAGCAGGATGTCCGGATCGGGGAACATGAGTTTGGCCCGTTCCCAAGAGAAATATTCAGCGTGGATGGATCCAACCTCGACCAGCTGGCCAACGAAGTCGGTCTGGCAATCGGAATCGTCCGAAAAAACCGGGCGGATGAGAAAGTCCCCGGCGCGCCCGACGCCCCGGTCAGTATCCGCGTGGAAAAAGTAACTAGAAATGTTTCCGAGGAAGCTTGGGACATCTTGGCTGGCTGCGACTTCTTCGACCTGGTAGATTCCGGACAGGACTGGCGCGCCGAAGTCGGCATGAGCGGCGATCAATTCCGAGCTTATTTATCCTGGAAAATGCCGAACATGAAAATCGATGATTTTAACCGGGTGTTCGAAGCGATCAACCGGCTGCGCGGCAAGATGTCGATCATCTTTAGGCCTCATGGAATATTGAGCGAGGACGTTATGGACGGCCACGTTGTCGTGTTCCCGGCGTTGGTGGATGATAATCGCCAAGCCCGGATTATTTTCCCATTCTTCTTATCTCACTACACGCCGGATTCTAAGTAAGGTGCGCATCCTGGCCATAGAAACTTCTTGTGACGAAACCGGGCTGGCGCTCTTGGAGTGCTCCGGGCCGCTCACCGCACCTAAGATCAAACTGATCAAAAGCGTAGTGGCCTCCCAGGTCAAAGTTCACGCGCCCTATGGCGGCGTGGTGCCGACCCTGGCCAAACGGGAACATGTCAAGAATCTGCCGGTCTTGTTCCGAAAACTTTTTCCCAAGATCCAAGTGGAGGTGGCGGGTACGGAGTCCCGACCGGAGTTTAAATTCCCAAATCTGGGTCATCCGACGACCCGATCTTGCGATGACCCCAAAATTATCCCTGCCTTTCGGTCATCGCAAGGCACAGCATTAAATTCTTCCCGGGTCCGCAAGCTGTTGGATAACCGAAACAATTTTCCGGTGGATGAGATCGCGGTCACTTCCGGCCCGGGCCTGGAACCGGCGCTGTGGATGGGCATCACTTTCGCTCAAGACCTGGGCCGTGCCGCCAATGTGCCGGTGCGCGGCGTCAATCATTTAGAAGGACACCTCTTTAGTTTTTTGCTGGTAAGCCACCCCACCGTTCCTCCCCTTTCAAAGGGGAGGCCAGGAGGGGTCGCCTCTACTCCCTATCCCCTACTTGCTACTCGCTTATTCCCAGCCGTCGCCCTAATCGTCTCTGGTGGCCACACGATCTTATTGCGGTTAGACAGCATGTCCCGGTGGCATAAGCTCGGCGAGACCCGGGACGACGCGGCGGGCGAGGCCTACGACAAAGTGGCCCGGATGCTGGACCTCCCCTACCCAGGCGGCCCGAACCTGGAAAAACTTGCGGCGGGCGGCAACCCCCGAGCCGTAGAATTTCCCCGGCCAATGCTACACGACAAGTCCTATGATTTCAGTTTCTCCGGACTTAAAACATCAGTTTTGTACCACCTCCGGGACCACCCCACCGCCCATTGCTCCTCCCTCCTTGCTCCTCGCTCTTCGCTTCCCATAAAAGGGAGGCCAGGAGAAGTTCGTCCGTGTAATTCCGCGTTGGGTCGGCGTCAGTCCGCGGCCGCGGCAGATGTTGCCGCGGCATTCCAGCAGGCGGTCATTGATGTCTTGGTCGGCAAAACCATCCGCGCCGCACGGGAGACTGGCGCTCGCTCCGTAATCCTCTCCGGTGGAGTGGCATCGAACAAAGCCCTGCGCCGCACGCTTGGGCGAGAAACCAAAAAAATCGGTTGTCAGTACCTCGTGCCACCCTGGAAGTTCAACACCGATAACGCCGCCATGGTCGGCGCGGCGGGCTACCTGGCTAAGCTGCGCCGCAAGAATTACCCTCTCCGCGCCAACGGGAACCTGGGGATTTGATTTAACACGAGCAGGAATGTGTGAAAAGAATATTCTTTTACGGTGTCATTTAAGGTGCGTACCGGCGGCGGTTTTGGGCGCCGGCGTCATCCTGTTGGCCTCTGACGTTTAGGGATGACCGAATACACAACCCTCATCGTTACAAGAAGCCAAAGGATAAACGTCGGCGCGCGGTAAAAATCAGCGGCGCAACACCCGAAATATGCGAGTGCCGAGCTCGTCAGAAGATAGAGCGCGATTTTTGTCTTCATGGCTACGGTTAGAGTATAATCCGCGGGGAACAAAATTAACTACCCCACAAGCCGTCAAAACATAATTCCTAATCCTTACATTGCTTGCGATCGTAAGCAATGTAAGGTTGGTATCTAAACTATATGTTCTAAAGTACCCGCCTTGCTAATCTCAAAGATTTCCACCCGATCTAACAATTCTAGGTCGCGCAAGGATTCCAGAAACTCTCGCGGTAGGACCACCTTACCGATCCAGACGCTCTTCTGGATCATCCGCAGGCCCAGATTAGCAAGCACCCGGCGCAGCCAGTTCCGTTTGCGGCGCTCTTTTTCCGGAATATCAAACGCCACAATGGTGAAAGTTCGACTGGCGATCGCCGGTTGGGTTATGGTCGGTAAGGACTGGCTCTGTTTCTTCCATAGTTCCCGCAGACGCTGGAGACCTTGCCGGGTAATAGCCAATAACTTATCTCCCCTGCCCGGACGGACTTGAACAAGTCCGTCCTTCTTCAGTCTAGATAAAAGCGTGCAGTAGTTACGACCCACACGCACCCGTGCCTCCGCGAGCTCGCGGCGCCGCTCCATTCGGGAAAGTTCGCGCAGTAGTCGGCCTTGAGACGCTCCGTAACCGGCTTTTATCATGGCCTCCAAAACGTCTCCTGTGGCCATGGCCGTATCCGCCAGTATTTCTAAAAGTTTTAGGGCGGCGTCCTTTTTCACTTTTTTCATAGGAATAATGACGCGGATAAAATTATAGACTAAGCATAATCCATATCTGATAATCTTACAATCGTTGCGATCGCAAACAATGTAAGATTCATGTTTCCATAAATAGTGAGAAGCCACCGGCTTAGTCGGTGGCTTCTATCCTGCCGGCGAAGCCCGTGAAGGTTTTTTGTGCGGTTTTTTGGGGGGGTGTCATCCCGACCAAGGCCTGCCCCGTACTCGCCTGCCCGCCTCTGGAGGGACACAGGGAGCCGGGATTCAGAATGTTTCTTCTAGGATATGCCGGATTATCGGGTCAAGCCCGACAATGATAGAGTTGATTTCTTTTGTTTTAAAAAGGGGGGTGTCTGCGTTGTTCGGGAGGTGCACTTGGAATTCAGCCAGATTTTACATTACAATAAGTCCCATGCCGGAGAATCAGGAATTGCCTTCGCGGTACGACGTGAAGGAAGTCGAGGACAGAATCTACGCCCTTTGGGAGGACTCGGGGTATTTTAATCCGGACATCTGCGTCGAGAAGAACGCCACCTCGTCCGAGGCGGAACCGTTTTCAATCGTCCTGCCGCCGCCGAACGTTACCGGAACCCTCCATATCGGCCACGCCTTCGAAGACACGCTGCAGGACGCGATGATCCGCTTTGAGCGCATGCGCGGCAAGCGGACCCTCTGGGTACCGGGCACGGATCACGCCGCCATCGCTACCCAGGCCAAGGTAGAGAAAATATTGTGGGACACGGAGCATAAGTCGCGCCACGATCTGGGCCGGGAGGAATTCTTGCGACGGGTGGAGCAATTTGCCAAAGAAAGTCAGAGCACCATTATCCGCCAGGTTAAACGCCTGGGGACTTCCATGGACTGGAGCCGAGAGTGTTACACCTTCGATGAGAAACGAAATCAGGCGGTGCGGGAGGCATTCAAGCGCCTGTACGACCTGGGATTGATCTACCGCGGTGCGCGCATCGTCAATTGGGACCCTAAACTTCAAACCACCATCTCCGACGACGAGATCGAGTGGCGGGAAGAAACCGTGCCGCTGTATTACCTGCGGTATGGGCCGTTCCAGATCGCGACCGCCCGGCCGGAAACCAAGTTCGGCGATAAGTACGTGGTCATGCATCCGGAGGATAAACGCTATGAGCAGTACAAGCACGGCGAGAAGTTCGAGCTGGAGTGGATCAATGGACCGGTCGTGGCGACTGTCATTAAAGACCCGGTGGTCGATATGGCCTTCGGCACGGGCGTGATGACCATCACCCCCTGGCACGACGCGGTGGACTTCGACCTATCCGAGCGATACAAACTGGAAAAAGAACAGATCATTGATCTCCAGGGACGGCTCTTGCCCATCGCGGGGGAGTTCGCGGGCATGAAGATCGCCGAGGCCCGGCCGAAGATAGTGGAGAAGCTTAAGACCAAGGGGCTACTGCCCAAGATCGAAGAAAAATATGTCCACCGGATCGCAGTGAATAGCCGCGGCGGTGGCGTGGTGGAGCCGCAAATCTTGGAACAGTGGTTCGTGAATGTGAATAAGAAGTTTCGACTGGAGCACTCCGAACTGGATGGTATAGCGAGCGGCCAGGAAACAACCCTCAAAGAGATCCTGCGCCAAACGGTGGCTTCGGACCAGATCAAAATGATGCCGGAGCGGTTCCGAAAAACCTATTTCCACTGGATAGACAACTTGCGGGATTGGTGCATCTCCCGCCAGCTGTGGTTCGGACACAGAATACCGGTCTGGTATTGCAAGGCGAGGAGCGAGGAGCGAGGAGCGAGGAGCGATAATCCTATTGTGAGCATAGAGGATGTTTCGTCCTGCCCGAGTTGTGGTGGACCAGTGGAACAGGACCCGGATACTTTGGACACCTGGTTTTCTTCGGGCCTATGGACTTTTACCACTCTGGGCTGGCCCTTCCTCTCTCAACTTAGCGGACCGGACTCTAAAACATGGGACTTAAAAATATACGGGGAGGATATATTCCGGGCGCTCGTGAACGGCACCAAGCGGATCGAGACTCGCGCAGGTAAGGCGGAAAGCTCCGACAAGTACTGGGGTGATTTTAAGCCGGGAGATGTAATTGATTTTCGTTTGGCGGACGAAGCGACGGACACCATTCTCTCGCCCGAACGAAAAGTATCCAAAGTCGTGAAGAATGTACAGCACTTCCCGACCCTCAAGGAAATGTTTGCCGCTTACTCCGCCACGCACGACTACCCCGGTAAAACAACTGAACAGATAGAAGATTGGTGGCGGAAACGACCGGCGCTCCATGACCGCATCCAGAAGTACGGCATCTGGGTTTTCGAACTCGCCGACCCGGATCTCGCGGCCTACCACCCCACCTCGCTCATGGCGCCCGGCTACGAACTGATCTTCTTTTGGGTGGCGCGCATGATACTCTTTGCGGGGAGTCTGCTCGGCCAAGTCCCCTTCCGCACGGTCTGCTTCCACGGCATCGTGCGCGACAAGCAGGGCAAGAAGTTCAGCAAATCCGCCGGCAACGGAATCGACCCCTTGGAGTTATCTGATAAGTACGGCGCGGATGCTCTGCGCATGTCACTTATTGTGGGAGCCGCCCCAGGCAATGACGTGAAGTTCGACGAGTCCAAGGTGCGCGGCTACCGCAACTTCACCACCAAGATCTGGAATGCCTCTCGGTTCGTTCTGATGAACAAACCGACGCGGACTGACGCAGATAAGGAACGCGGATTGACGCAGATGACGGATGATTGGCAACCGAGGTCCGAGGCGCGGCAGGCGCGGCTCAAAGAGCTCGCAGATATCCGTCAGGAGATCACTGCCCACATGGAAAAATACGAGCTACATCTGGCCTCGGAAAAAGCCTACCATTACTTCTGGCACACTTTTGCGGACAAGATAATTGAGGAAAATAAGGCTGCTCTGCGCGGGGACGACATGGCTGAAAAAATCGAGGCTTACTATACCCTGGAGACTATCCTCCGCGGCGCGCTGAAACTGCTCCACCCTTTTGTGCCCTTCATAACCGAGGAGGTTTGGCAGATCCTAGCGCGGAATCACGCGGAATACACGCGGAACGACGCGGACGGAAGACGCCCTATGTTGATGGCGGAAAAGTGGTAGAATAGTAGTAATCAACGAATAACGAATCTGTTGCGAATTTGCGAATCATTCGTAAATTCGACCTCAATTCGTAATTCGCTGATAAAGCGAAGCAAACATGCTCTGGACCGTCAAACTACAAATCCTACTGGGACTGCTGCCAGGTCTGGTTTGGTTGTTTTTCTTCCTCCAGGAAGATCCGGATGGCGAACCACCCAAGCTGATCGCGGCGACTTTTGTGATCGGAGCCGCCTTCGCTTTCTTCGCCCTCTTGGTCCAGCTAGCGTTGAACGAACGCCTGGTCCAATACGGCTTATCCACGGCGGCGCCCATTGCGATCATCGCCATGGCGCTGATCGAAGAGGTGGCGAAGTTCATGGCTGCGTTCACCAGCGTCCATCGTAATAAGGCTTTTGACGTACCCACGGACGCGATGATCTACATGATTGTCGCCGCCCTGGGCTTCGCTACTGTGGAAAACCTGGGGGCGGTGGCGATCCGTCCCAGCTCAATAACCAGCGCCAGCGGCATGTTCGAGACCGCGACTTTCCGTTTCGCCGGGGCCACCCTCCTGCACGCTCTGGCCGCAGGCATCATCGGTTATCATTGGGCGCGCGGCCTAATGAAAAGTCGGCTGGTGGTAAGGATCATCTGGGGCATAGTGCTCGCGACCGCCTTGCACGCACTGTTCAATTACCTTATACTAGGACACGGTACGCTTTTTTACGCCTTGGTCTTCGTCCTGTTCGGCGGCCTCTTTGTGCTAAGAGACTTCGAGAAGTTAAACCGGGCCCGGATAAATATCAGAGGCTGATCATCAATCATTAATAATTATTGATTAATAATTACTAAACTTAAGGGTCAAATAAACACAATTAATACCTAAAAACATGAGCGACATGGACCAAGTCGACCAGCCGATCCCGATGCCAACCATTGACCCCAATATGGAGGTAGAGCTGGTGAAAGCCAGCGTGGGCACGGTATATCACCCCAAGATCAGCATCGAAACCGAGAATAATAAGTTGCCGGCGGAGCCAGAGGGACAGCTGACCATCGACGTCTTTCAGACCGCGAGTGAAATAGTTATTGAGTCAGCAATCGCCGGAGTAGGCCCAGAAGATATCGATATCAACGTGACCAGCGATTCGGTCACCATCCGCGGCGAGCGCCACCGGGAAAGCAAGGTGCGCGACGAGGATTATTTGTATCAAGAGTGCTACTGGGGTCGCTTCTCTCGCTCGGTGATCTTGCCCCAAGAAGTGGATTCGGAGGCGGCAGAGGCAACATTCAAAAATGGCATCTTATCCGTGCACTTGCCTAAAATAATCAAACAGAAAACCAGGAAACTCAAGGTCAAATTAGGATAACGCGAAACGACGCGAATCTAAACGCGAATCCCCGCGAATAATTCGCAACCATTCGCGTCGATATTCGCAAAAATTCGCTTCTACTCACATGAGACAATGCAAACAATGCGGTAAGGGTTCGGTCATCCGCGGCAAGCGTAAGCTGCTCCGGGGACACTACAATCCCGTGGACAGCAAGCGCAAGTATCCCAATCTGCAGTACGTTACGATAGGTGGGGTCCGCAAGATGGTTTGTGTGCAGTGTATGCGGACGCTAGCCAAGTCCCCCCGAGTCCGCGCTCCCAGAAAAGCAGCCAAGAAGGGCAAGTAGAAGCGAATCTTTGCGAATCTAAACGCGAATTTTTGCGAAGGCGGGCCTTGGCCCGTTAGAAAATTTACAAGGCGTCTTGAAGGTGATAAGATGTCTCGGTAAGTTTGTATGTGCAGTTGGTTTTAACGGTCGGTCAAATTTTCTAACGGGCCGTAGTATACCGGTAGTACATGCGCATGGGGTGCGTAGAGACCGGGTCCGATTCCCGGCGGCCCGACACTAGAAACAACTTAGTGAGTCTGCGAACTCTACTGACTTTCGCATAATACATTAACAGAATAAAGAGGACTTCTTGAGGAATCCTTTGAGCGTGTCAACCCGCCGCTGGAGGCGGCGCTTCATGCGCCGGATGCGGGCATCGAGATCTGCCAGCCCGGCGGGGTAGAGATTCGCCAGGTCGTGATTCTTGGCCGTGGCCCAGACATACTCTACCGGGTTCAATTCCGGAGCGTAGGCGGGAAAATACTCGGCAGAAATCCAGGGGTGGCAAGCAATATACTCTTTCACGATTTTCGCGCGGTGAGCGGCCAGCCGATCCCATACCAAGATAATGCTTCCGCGCACATAGCATCGTAATTCTTTCAAGAACACCAAGGCGTCTTCTTTGCGGACGGAGCCGGGGAAGATGCGAATGTATAGTTTTGGATCGTTTCCATCCGGTCTGCAGGTAATGACTCCGATGACCGAGCGCGCCTTCCAACTCCCGGTGGAAACGATAATTGGAGTCTGTCCCCGGAGCGCCCACGTCCGGCGCACACTCGGGCGTTCGGATATGCCGGATTCGTCAAGAAATGCTATGCGGGCATTGGTTTTGACCCCCTTTTTTGAATGGCTGGCCAGGTAATTTCTCTCCACATTTTGATTGCCTTCCCGTCTCGTTCTTTGGGTTTTGCGTTTGGCGCCTGGCAGGTGAAACCCATGGCATGCAACACACGCCAGACGTGATTGGGGTGATAGGATACGGAAACGGTTCTCTTGATTACCCCCGCGATCCTGGCCAGCGTCCACATATCCGTTGCGAACCCATTTTTCCTCGGACCCGCCAAAATGGCGGTTCTCACGCGTTGAACTTTTGTTTCCGTGAGACAAGAAACTCGGCCGAACTTCCCGCGGCGGCTGTTCAGGCCCCGCATGCCCTTTTTCCGCCACTCCTTGTGCCAATAGTGGACTGCGGTGCGCGATACCGCGAGACGGCGGGCGACTTCGGCTTGAGGGATATCTGCCGTGAACATTCGACCTGCTTCCCTCCTTCGATTCTCGAGAGCTTTGATGTCCCGACGCTCCCGAACGGGTGATGAGGTGGACATGCCCTCATTGTAGCATATGTTAAGTAATTATGCGAAAGTCAGTAG
>JACRFR010000026.1 GCA_016212635.1 Candidatus Liptonbacteria bacterium
CAGCTTGCTGCGTCCTCGGGTCATCCCGGAATTTTTCAGAGCTGTGAAAAATATCCGGGATCCATTCAGTATTCCCACCTGGATTCTCCGCCGGAGGCGGACAGGCGGCTCCAAGCTTGCCCCGCACTTGATGCGGGGGCCGGAATGACACCACTTGGGTAGTTTTCAGTTCATACCTCGTCAGCTTGCTGCGATATTCTCGGGGGATATGAGTTCAAAACCCGGTAAAAAATAAACACATAAATATGACCCAGGATAAAATAAAGGCGGCTTGTTTAGAAGCGCGAGTTTTTCAGTTAGGTCGCGAGTACCTTGAAAGGGAGGAGTTTGTGGAGCTGTTTCCGCCGCGGGTGGTCCGGGCCTCCGGCGCTTGCGAAAACGTGGATACGCTTTTTAAGGTTATGGGCAATGACGATCCCCTTTGGTTCAAAGACAAAGAAGGGCAGGGCGTTCGGTCCTACCTGGCCCAGACCGGCCAGTTGTATCTGGAGGCTTTGGTGCCCTACTTGGGCAAGGTCTACTGCGTAGGTCCCAGCTTTCGCGCGGAGGCAGGCGACGACAACCGCCACTTGACTGAATTTACTATGGTGGAAATAGAGTTTGCGGGCGACTTCGATCAACTGCTGGCTCACATTGAGGGATTCGTCTACGCCATCGCGCGGGGCCTGGCAAGTTTGACCGGGCCGGAGCGTCGGCAAGTAAGCTTAACTGATGAAGACATAAAAAGATTGGGAGGAATTCAGCCGACATTCCCTAAAATCACCTACGATCAGGCAGTTGAGAAACTGGGCTTAGCTTGGGGAGATGATATAAACAGCGTGGACGAACAAAAACTGGTGGTCATGCATGACGACCAACCTCTACTGATTACCCGCTATCCGGACCCGCTATGGGATCATGGCCGGGAGATTGAAGTGGAAAAGTTCTTCAATATGATTCCTGATCCCGAACGTCCGGGCCGGGTGCTGTCCGCGGACTTGATCGTGCCTATCGCGGGAGAGGCGGTAGGCGCGGCGGCTCGGATACATGACTCGCAAACTCTGGAAAAACGCCTGCTTAGCTCCCGAATGTTCCGGCGCCTAGAAAAGCTGGGCGGAGACGTGCGGGATTTTGGTTGGTATATTGAACAGGTTAAGGAAAAAACCGTACCCCACTCCGGTTGCGGCTTTGGCATGTCGCGCCTCCTGCGCTGGATCCAGGGCACGGATGACATCAAAAAGGCAGTGACTTTTCCCTCCAATCAGCGCCACCTGATCTAGAGAATCTATGGAGGTTCAATCTCCATATACGAAGCCCGACGTACTTTGGCGAGGCCCTCCTTCGCTAGAGCTACGGCAGGATAAATAAGGTTTTTTAAGGGGTCGGCGATAGGCTAAAACCAGAGGCTCGGGTCGGGGGTTATATGTGGAATTTATCCAGTCAACCTATTACCACAAGGGCAAAATGATGGAAACAATAATTGCTAAAATCGATACACCCAATGACCAGTAGCCGAACCTTTTTGACGCCTTCTCATTTCGTATAGAGCTTCTTCTTTGCAATTCTATAAGGCGAGCTGATATTTGGGTATAAATTCCTGCTGCTGTGTGTGAATAGGGTGAGGTGTTGTCTTTCTCCAGGCCCGCAATCTCTTCAAAATCTCTTTTTCAGTTTTGTCCGTAAGTAAGTTCATGGCGCTGAATTATAGATGCTTTTTCACGAACGCCCGTCCGGAGCCGGATTTGAGGATTATGATTCCAGTGATTCTCGAAGCATAAATTTCAATGCTTTTCTTCCGTTTGTCGTTTTCAAATACACCTCCCTTCTCTTGGCATCTTTCTGACTTTTGTAAGCTTCGTAAAAAACTAGTTCCCATGGCCGGTATGGTTTTGTGGACGGAACAAGGCCATCGTTATGCTTCTTGAGGCGCTCTCTTAAATCTTCCGTATAACCAGTGTAATACTGGTTTCTCTTCTGCTTACTCTGTAGATAATAGACGTAAAACATGGCTTCAATTTGAGGCTATCGCCCAAAACCGAAATTAATTTCTGGTTCTGTGGCGCCCAGCACCAGATCGAAGATCGGTGCTGGACAGCCCCGAACTGAACTTCGTTCTAGTTCGGGGCGGAGGGGGTGGGAGTCGAACCCACAAGACGCCTTCCGGCGTCGCAGGTTAGCAACCTGCTGGAATAACCATTATCCGACCCCTCCAAGGCCACTCCAGAATAGCGGTAAAAACCTTGTAATTCAAGGCTCGCTCTGGTACCCTCTGAAAGTTATGGCCGATCCAATTACCAATAAAGAAGCACAGCAACCGCGGCCGCCGATCGTGGCGGTTATGGGTCACGTGGATCACGGCAAGACCACTCTCTTGGATTATATTCGCAAAGCGAATGTCGCGACCAAAGAAGCGGGGGGTATTACCCAGGCCATCTCTGCGTATGAGATTACTCATACGCCGCGGAATGACGCAGGCCCTACGCAGAACAACGCGGAAGAGACCTCCCCCCGCCCCTCCTTTCCTCCGAAGGAGGATCCGCCTCTGGCGGAAGAAAAGGAGGGGAATGGTCCCCGCCTTCGCCCGGCTTCGGACGGGCAGGCGCGCGATTCCGCGTCTAGTCCGCGGGTGTCCGCGCTTCCCGAAGGGAAGAAGATAACGTTCATCGATACGCCGGGGCATGAGGCCTTTACCCATATGCGCTCTCGGGGCGCACGGGTGGCTGACCTCGCTATTTTAGTGGTCGCCGCGGACGAGAGTGTTAAGCCGCAAACACTGGAATCCATTGAGATATTAAAGCAGACCCAGACGCCATTCGTGGTCGCGATCACTAAGGCCGACCGGCCAGGTGCTAATCCCGACAAAGTTAAGAACGACCTCATGAATGCCGGAGTACTACTGGAAGGTTATGGCGGGCAGGTTAGCTGGCATTTGGTTTCAGCCAAGTCCGGTGAAGGCGTGGACGACCTTCTAGACCTGGTTCTTTTAACCGCCGAGATGGAAAGTTTAAGTTACGACCCGGCTGCGCCCGGCAGCGGTTTTATATTAGAGGCGCGGCTGTCCAAACAGCGCGGCATTGAAGTTGCAGTGGTGCTTAAGAATGGCACGCTTAAACGGGGTGACCCGATTTCCACTCCTACCGCCGGCGGCCGGATCAAAATGCTGGAAAATTTCTTGGGCGAGCCAGTGGACGAACTTCTGCCAGCCGCCCCGGTGCTCATTGTCGGTTTTGAATCCGTGCCTGCGGTCGGCGAGGAGTTCATACTCCAAGCTCCAGCGGCCGGATTCGCTCCCTCGATATCCAGCGGTCGTGGTTCCGGTGAGTTGGGGCCGATCGTGGCGGTGGATGATGACGCGGTAAACTTAGTCCTTAAGGCATCCGATGCCGGTTCACTGGAAGCGCTAGTCGGCATCGTCCGCGCGCTTAAAACTCCGCGGCCGATCCGGGTGGTGGCGGAATCCATCGGTGAGATCATTGACCGCGACGTGAAGTTTGCGGCGTCGACGGGCGCTTCAATTGTCGGTTTCAAAGTTAAGGCGCACAAGGTAGCTCAATCCCTGGCGGAGCTGCAGCACGTGCCCATCGCGATCTCGGAGATCATCTATGAATTGGTGCGCACCATTGAGCAGGAGCTGGCCGCGGCGACCGGAGCGGCCACGGTGGCGGAGTTGGACGTACTCGCGGTTTTCAACGGCGAGAAGATCTCCAAGCAGCTCATAGGGGCGCGAGTTATTAGCGGCGATGTGCGTCTCAAGGCCAGCTTCGAGGTTCAGCGGGAAAACAAGCAGGTCGGCCTCGGCCACATCTTGAGTCTGCGCCGCGCCAAAGACGATGTGACGGTGCTGCCGAACGGCGTCGAAGGCGGATTGCTGGTGGAGTGTAATGTGGCGATCGCGGTGGGGGACAAGTTGTTGGTTAAGTAGCGAGTAGCGAGTAGGGAGTAGGGGGAAACGCGAATGAAATAAGAAAGCAGGCCAAAATCCAGATTCTATTCGCGTTATTTGCTTAAATTTGCGATATTAGCGATTACTCCTATGAATTTTAGACCCCAACGTTTGTCCAAGCTCTTCCGTGAACATCTAAGCCTGATCATCACTCGGGAGATGGAGTTTCCGGGCGCGGTGGTGACGATCACCGGTTTAGAGATCGACAAAAAAATCGAGCATGCCAAGGTATTGATTAGCGTCTGGCCGTCCGACGCGGCGGCGGGAGCAATCCGAACGCTTATCCGGGCCGCAGGTCATCTCCGTTATCTGCTGATGAAAAAGATCCAGATCAAGCCGATGCCCCAATTGCGTTTCGAGCTGGACGCGGGTACAGATAATGCGGACCGCGTGGAGAGGGCGTTTTTGGAGGCGGAGAAGCTAGAGAGTAATCGCGAATAACGCAAATAGAAGGTTCTTGAAAACCGGGCAGCAAAAAGAGATACTAAAACATAAGTATTCGGCCTAGTGGCGAAGCGGTTAACGCGGTGGTCTGCAAAACCACTATTCGCCGGTTCGACTCCGGCCTAGGCCTCGAATAAAGCGAAGAGGGAAGAGAGATGAGTAACCCCGCACCAGAGCAAGCACGGTGCGGGGCAGGGGAGGGGAAAATGGATGTGAAAATCAGATTCTCTCTCGTTTACGGATGATCCGGGCGCGGCCAGCGCGGGCCATTACTTCCGCGGGCCTGGGATGGGAGTTGTAGTTGGAAGACATGGAGTAGCCGTAAGCCCCGGCGTTCAAGGTGGCCAGGATCTCGCCCTCGCGAGGCAGAGTGATTTCCCGTCCGCGCGCCAGGAAGTCGGAGGATTCGCAGATATTGCCGACCACCTCCACTTTTTTCTTCGGCCCGCGCATGCGGCTTGCGTTCACGATCTCGTGATAAGCGCCGTAAATGGCCGGGCGAATCAAGTGCTGCATGCCGGTATTTAAACCGACAAAAGTATGCGCGGGAGTTTTTTTGATCTCCGCTACCGTGGCCAGCAAAATTCCAGATTCGGCGACCAAAAATCTGCCCGGTTCCAGGTATAATTTCAATTCTCGACCATAAGCTTTTATAAAACCCCGGAATTCCTCGCTGATCTTTGCACCTGTGGATTTCAAATCCAGCGGCTTATGCTCCGGTCGGTAAGGAATACCAATACCGCCACCCAAATTGATGAATTCTAAGTCAGGAAATTTATGCGCGACCGTGAGTAAGGCATGCATGGCTCGCAGATAAATTTTTTCGTCCAGTACGCCGGAACCGATGTGTTGCATCAGGCCCGTGATGCGCAATCGGTACCGTGCAGCCAGCCGCCGGGCTTCATCCAGTTGAGTTTTATATATACCGAACTTGCTATCCCGTCCGCCGGTGATGATGTGGGAGTGCATGCCCGCGCCGATGCCTTGATTGACTCGGAGAGAAATTTTGCCGCCCGGGTTTAATCGACCAAATTTTTCCAATTGGCCGAGCGAGTCGGCGCTCACGGCGATCTTGTGTCGGATCAAGTATTTGATCTCCTCCGGGGTCAGATTGTCACAGGTGAAAATTATGTCCTTGACTGGAAAACCGGCTCGCCTTGCGATTTTCACCTCGCCCACACTGACTGCCTCGATGCCCGCTCGCCTCGCCGAAGCCTTCGGCGTAGCGCGGGCGCCCAGGTGGCCAAACAGCTTCATGATCTCCGGATTGGTGTTGGCCTTGCAGGCGTAGAAGATGCGCGTGTAAGGATAAGTAATGGACCTGGCTAACTTCCGGTATTGCGCGCGCAAGGCATTTTCCTCGTAGACATAAAGAGGCGAGCCGAACTTTCGGACCAGTGTTTCGGCGGAGATACCGCCCAGATAGAGTTTGTTATGACGAATGGTCATAAGGAAATTGTAGCCGGTTTTGCTCCACCAAAGAATGCCCCGCGTGAGTTCTGCGGCCGGACTTGCCCCTTCTGCCTAATCACCCCGTTTCTGGTCCGATCGGACCAGAAACGGGGTGAGGACTAGAATAGGTCGCCGCGACCGAACTAACTCCCAGCCATTTTACATTCTGACTTTAGCAATATACATTTAAATACATGCCGCGGTGGCGAAATTGGCATCCGCGCACGACTTAAGATCGTGTTCCGTAAGGAGTGTGGGTTCGAGTCCCACCCGCGGCACCAGAATTTGACTTTCGGGAATTTGCCCCGCGCGGGCTAATGCCCGCGCTCCGCAGGGCAAAATTCGCTTTTGTTTTCGCCGTAAAATCCCAAAGTTCGCCCCAATTGATCAGTCCGTGGCGCATATCGATGGCCGCGTGTCTTTTGTAGCCGAACCATATATTTTTCTTGGATTTAGCTCCCCACCTGGCATCTGGGTCGGCCGCGTATTCAGCCACGTTCTGATTGTTGAGCTTCTCCGCGCCATCTGCGATGGCCCGGTCGCGTTCTGCCCATAAGGCTGTTTTGGTGATGATGGTTGAGGCATCAATAAAGGTGAAAACATTGCCGAATAGTCCTCGTTCTCTGAGCAGGGTGTTCACCTCCTCGAAAAAACTGCCGATATGCTTGGTGCCGATCCGTTTGCGCAGTTTGGAAAAGTAGGAGTAGTCCGGGGTTGGTTCCGTGAGCGAGAAACCACAGAACCAACGGACGGCCAGATTCTCTCTTGCGGCTTTCTCCATCTGCCGGTCAGAGTAGTCCTCCCAGAATTGAATCAGCAGGGCTTTCATGCCTCTCTCCACATCAATACCGGTCGCTCCGAGAGTTGCATAGGCGGCGCGCATGGGTTCAATGAGCCTTTTGAAGTCGATGATCTCTTGGAGTTTCCGAAATGGGTGCTGTGTATCAATAATCGAAGCGAACAATTCCTCCTCTGTTGAGAGGAGCATTCTCATGGTTCTCTCTGCGGGTTTTTGCATGGTTTTGAGCGGCACTGTAGTATTTTCTAATCGACAAATGAGCCCGAAATAGCCTGGGCGTAGATGGTCGGTAATTGAGGCTTGAAATGGATGGTTTTGAATAATTCGGCCTTGGCTTTTTGCATGGCAACAGCACACTCGTTATCGCTTTGCCCCAAG
>JACRFR010000028.1 GCA_016212635.1 Candidatus Liptonbacteria bacterium
ATTTCTCATGTATAATATTCATGCGAGCAAGGTGTTTTTCTTTGCGACAACAGTGGGGAACTGTGGTCATATGGGGAAAACGCCTTGTTTTATTCAGTTTTCCTACCTATTGATTGTAGCAAAAAGTGCAGGCGGGTCAGCGCCCATATCGATTGACAAAAAACGTATTTTGCCTTCTAATTCGTACAGGAGGGGTAAAAACAGTGCTAATTGAAATAGAAGGTATCGACTTCGCTGGGAAGACAACCCAATGTGGGCTCCTGCTGGAGTTTCTTCGGCGCTCCAGAGGAATTAACGCTATCATCCTTAAAGAGCTTACCAGTACCGAACTCGGCGCGAAACTCAGGGAGTTGCTCGTATCCAGGGTTCCCAGAGACGCAAAGGCGGAAGTCTTTTCGTTTCTGGCGGCAAAGGCACAGCTCTACGCTCAAGTAGTAGTCCCGGCACTCGCTGAGGGGAAATACGTTATCGCCGACCGGGGTAGTTTGTCATTTTTGAGCTACCACCATATTTCGGCGGGTATGGACATCGCAACCCTCCGCGAGATGATGGACATCGCAACCGGCTCCGTACGACCGAACATCACGATCGTACTCGATGTGCCAGTCGAAGTAACCGCGGCGCGCATGAATCATCGCAACGACCTCTCTGTCTTCGATAAAAAGGGCGAGGGGTTCTTCGCTGCTCAGCGGCGCGTCTTCAGGAACCTTTGCGGGTCGCTGCCCCGCTGCGTCCTGATCGACGGCTCCTTGAGCATCAAGGAGGTCCATGCTCGCGTGAGGCCGATCATCGAAGGCCTCTAGCGCAACCGCAGCACAGACACGCAACCCAGGCGGGAGATCGCATCTCCCGCCTACAGTATTTTTATAACAATCCTAGCTTCTTACTATTTCAGACCTGAAAAATTGCTCCTGAAAATAAGTCTGTTTTTTAATCTCCTCATCGGAAATATCGGTTTTGTTTTCCGGGATTACGACGAGCTTGTCATCATCGTCATTTAGGCGATGGATAACGGCAATGCAAATGCCTTGGAATTTCTCCAACGGTTCATTCACGCCGAGAACATAGGCATCAATCTCTTCTCCATCGCTATTCAAAGTACCCGGTACATATCCGTAATTGGCATCGTACTTAAATCCATGTTTCGGATGTAAACTATTAAGGGGCCGATCTATCATCACATCAACCATCTTACCTAAATATTTTCTTACAGGTTCTACCATTCTAAGATTCTATAAAAAGAACATGGGGTGGTCAACAATAAAGCTGTCGACCACCCCATGGGTTTAACGCGGAGTCACGATCAGAGTGCAGAGGTAGTCACGGTGAACCAGCGTCTTTTCGACCGTAACTTGGCTGGCGGGACTTTCGTCGTGCAAAAGTCTGGGAGTCCCGCTCGTAAGCCTCTGGAAACAGTACGGATCCTGAACGAACAGGTCTCCGCGCGCCGATGTGGTGAGGTAGGCCCGAGCCGCACAACCGCCGCGGCACGTCGCAAGATGGTCACACTGCGCACAACCCTGGATCTTCTCCGGATTGGCGAGTCTTTGCCGAAACGCCCGGAATTGAGGTAGTCGGACGATGTCGTACAAATCGTCCACTAGCAGATCTCCCACCCGATAGTCGTGCATGTACACGCACGGGCTTACAGGAATCTTCCCGTTCGGCGTAATCGAGTGGATTCGGAACGACTTGGTACCACAAGGGCAACCGTTGCCAGTCCCCTTAATTAGCGTCGAGAGAAGCGACTCCCCGAGTTCAACCGGACCGCACTGGCCGAGAAGCCGCTCTGTCGCCCGATAGAATAACTCGGGCGAAGGGAGCAAATTCATGTGCCGTGGTTCGGTCGGCTTGATGAAGTTGATCCTCACGTTGCTGCCGGTTCTCCGGGCCAGTTCCACAAGCCCATCGATATGCCGGTCGGAAAGGTTCCAGAACATCCCACACATGACCACGGTGTGTTCCATCCCGGCCTCCTGGCATCTGCGAAGAGCGGCGCAGGCTTTCCCGAAAAGCGAAGCGCCGCGGTTCTCGTTGTGTTCCTGCTCGAACGGGCTGTCGATGCTCACGTCTACGTCATTCAGAAGATCGAAAGCATCGGGATGCCGCGTGGCAATGTAGTTGATGGTGATTCCCGCCGTTGTCAGACCTACCAGAATCCTCCGCCCGACGAGCGAGGAAATAATGTAGGGCAAAAGCGTCTTGGAGGAATCAAGGCCACTTGTGAAGAGAGGCTCGTTGCCGCCCAAATTGACCGTCTTGATCCCGTTGGTCGCCAACTGATCAACGACACGGTCCACCATGGTCCGGCTAAGGTTCGCCCCCTTCTCGCGAGCCGACATACTGTAGCAATGTTTGCATCGGTAGGGGCAATCGTTCCCGAGAGTCCAACCGATGTTCTCAATTGCGATTCTTGCTTCCGACATTGAGTCTAAGATTTGGAACATCCGTCTCCTCCTTATAGGAACTTATTCGGTTGAGCGGTATACGAAAGTCCGTACTTCACATCCAAAGTCAAGAGAGACTCGAGCACTCGATTGTACATCGGAACACTAACGCGTATCCGATCGGCTACGAAGTCATCGATTGCTCCGGTTGAGCGTTCAACAAGATCAAGCACATCCCCGAAAAACTCGACATCCCACCTGTGCAATCTGATGCAAAGACCGCGGTACTCATCATACCCCGCAGAGGGTATCGCCTTGGGAGCGCTGATTGGGTTTATGGCGTGATCGTAGATCTGACAGTGTGATTGGTGCCACGCCCTGAGGGCCCGGTAGACTTCTTCGACGCGAGGATGTTCTCTTCGGTACTGGCGGTTGCCGAAATTCGAATCAAGAACACGACCCTGCGCGGAAAGAAGTTCGGAAAACGGCGTACCTTCGGCGGCGTACATCTCTGTGAAGATTCCCTTGGTCACCGGCCAGTTGAGAGAACTTAGAAAGGAGTGATTCTCCCGTAGCTCTGTCATAGTTGTGACCTGGTCGAAAAGGATCATCCCCATCTGTACATACACACGGTGTTGCTGGAGCATCGCCAACGCATTGACGTTGTCCTGAAGGGTGGCGCTCTTTTTCATGCGCTTGAGCGCTGTCGGAGAACCGTTTTCGATCCCGATGCTCGTGGCGAACCAGCCGGCCTCGGCCAGTACCGCTACTAGTTCGGGGTGGAGACGATCCGCCCGAACCTGGGTTCGGAACCTAATGGCAAGATTACGCGGCGCTGTTCGAAAACCCCATTTTTCTTGATAGAATGAGAGTATGCGCAGAACAGCCATCCGTCCCGCCCGGATTTACGAGTTGGCGCGGGAGTTTCTAGGAGAATCAAAGGTCCCCTTAGGAAGCAGGAAGGGTGGCAG
>JACRFR010000032.1 GCA_016212635.1 Candidatus Liptonbacteria bacterium
GGGATCGGCCTAGGCCCGATCAGCTAGTTGGTAGTGTAATGGACTACCAAGGCTATGACCGGTAGGGGAGGTGAGAGCCTGACCCCCAACGACGAGACTGAGACACGGCTCGTACTCCTACGGGAGGCAGCAGTCGAGAATATTCGTCAATGGGCGAAAGCCTGAACGAGCGACGCCGCGTGCAGGAAGACGCACTTCGGTGTGTAAACTGCGGTAGCCCCGGAACAAATAGTAATATTGAGCGTACGGGGCGGAAAGAGGTGGGTAACTACGTGCCAGCACCAGCGGTAAAACGTAGACCTCAAGCGTTATCCGGATTTATTGGGCGTAAAGAGCGTGTAGGGGGCCAAGCGCGTCCCTGGTTAAAGCCCACCGCCCAACGGTGGAACCGCCAGAGATACGGCCTGGCTAGAGGGAGTTAGAGGTGCACGGAACGCACGGTGTAGGGGTGAAATCCGTTGATATCGTGCGGAACACCAAAGGCGAAGGCAGTGCACTGGGACTTTCCTGACCCTGAGACGCGAAAGCGTGGGGAGCAAAAAGGATTAGATAAATCCTGTTCCGGCTCTATAGAAAACGGAACAAAGGGTGTCCCCTCCGAGGGCGACCTCGGAGTGAGCATTCAGCTATATCGGGGAAACTCTGTTCAAATTTTTGGAGATTAGATTAAGAGAACGAGAAAACGCCAAATTTGAGCAGACAATCCCGAGGGAAGTCCGCGTTACTCGTCCGAATGACTTTCGAATTGCATCGAATAAAGAACGAATTTATTCGTTTTATATTTGGTTATATTCGTTTGAAATTCGAGCGTCTGGCGTTGGACCCCGTAGAGACTATGGAATTGAGCTAAGATAGCTGGCGCGGGTTTGGCGGATGCATTATCATATACGATGATGCGAAACGATAAACCATATGCGCCTTTGTCGGATCAAGTGCGAGCCATTATCCTAGGAACGCTTCTGGGAGACGGTTCGCTGAAGGTACAGAACGAATATGCGAATGCAAATTTGCAAGTTCGCCATTCTGAAAAACAGAAAGCATATCTTCTCTGGAAAGCGGAAAAACTTTCCGAGATTGCGGGGAACACAAGCATCGGCGTGCAAAAAGCTGACGGCTATAGCATGGAAAAGAAGTGGCGTTTTGTGAGCCGGAGGTTGCCGGTGTTGACCGAGCTTCATTGCTTGACGCACAAAAACAATAAGCTTCGCATCAGGCGCAAATGGCTTAATCAAATGACGCCCCTTTCGCTTGCGGTGTGGTGGTGTGATGACGGTTCGCTTATCGGGTATGGCGGCAGAAAAGGAGTATTTTGCACAGATGGTTTTGACAAACCGTCCGTCGAAATACTCGCCCGCTATCTCGCAGTGGTGTGGCATATTCGCACCATTGTCGCTCCTATTTATCGTGAATATCACGGAGAAAGGAGGGAGTATTGGCGAATTTGGATACGATCGCAGGAGGAGTTGAAAAAATTTCTCCGGATTGTTATTCCCCATCTGCCGGTTTCCGCTATGATTCCCAAAGTGATGCTTCTGTATAAGGATTCTCAATTTCAACAACGCTGGATATCTGAAGTTGTCCATTTGAGCCATTTTTCTCAAGCGACCATTATGTCGGAATATGAGAAGAAGCGGGCCCGGTGGAATGTCTACAGATAATGATATAGTCCGACCTACTGGTGACAGATAGGACAAGTCAACCCTTGTAGTCCACGCCCTAAACGATGCCTGCTAGCTGTTTCGAGTATCGACCCTCGGAGTGGCGAAGCTAACGCGTTAAGCAGGCCGCCTGTGAAGTACGAGCGCAAGCTTAAAACTCAAATGAATAGACGGGGACCCGCACAAGCGGTGTAACATGAGGTTTAATTCGATAGCAAGCGAAGAACCTTACCCGGACTTGACATACTCGAGGAAAGCCGGCCGAAAGGTTGGCCCTCTCACAAGGACCTCGAGCACAGGTGCTGCATGGTTGTCGTCAGCTCGTGCCTTGAGGTGTTCCCTTAAGTGGGGTAACGAGCGCAACCCCTATCGCGTGTTACTCGTGTCACGCGAAACTGCCCAGCCCCTTGCGCAGGAAGCGCAAAGGAGAATTAAGAATTAAGGGCCTTCCCGTAATTCTTAATTCATTATTCATGATTCTGCTTTGCTCGCTTCGCGAGCAAAGGGCTGGGAGGAAGGAGGGGACGACGTCAAATCCGCATGGCCCTTATGTCCGGGGCGACACTCATGTTACAATGGCCGGTACAATGGGTTGCCAAATCGTAAGATGGAGCTAATCCCATCAAAACCGGTCCCAGTTCGGATTGAGGGCTGCAACTCGCCCTCATGAAGCCGGAATCGCTAGTAATCGCGGATCAGCCACGCCGCGGTGAATACGTTCTCGGGTCCTGTACTCACAATAAAAGCGCCAAGCAGCGCAGTCGTCTAAACGGTTTAAATCCGTTTCCCTCTCTCCGTCGAGAGGGCATAGCCAAAAGATAGGTCCGACGCCGCGAGGGTCGGGCTGGAGGATCTGGCGGCAAAAGACAGCCCCAAACTCAAGGAATTTGATCGACCTACTAGTGGGCGGTGAGGGTAGGGAAGATCAACCAGACAAGTTCCTCGGGGATGCCCGGAATAGATGATTGCGTGACCTTGGGAGATCTGATGGCTGTTCATCCGTCTCGGGCGGATGATATAATTGAACTGACGCAGCGTCAGAAGTCAGCTGGGTCGTAGTACTCCGATTTGAATCGGAGGAAGGAGCCCACTCGATGTAGAAATGCTTACTGCGGATTATATTGTTGGCCTAGTCGATGGCGAAGGAAGCTTTACCGCTTACGTTCGCGACTTGGCTGACTCTAAGGAAAAAGTGCGGCGAGTGCGAATTGAGCCGCGTTTTTACCTGAAACTTACCGAGCGAGACAAGTTAACCCTAGATGAATTACGGATATACTTCCGATGCGGCAACGTCTACTTTCAGAAAGACATTCGCCCGAATCACCAGAACTGTTATCGTTTCGAGGTGACTAGCCGGAAGGATTTAGCAGAAATCATCATTCCATTTTTCAGAGAGCACCCCCTGCGGTTGCCATCGAAAAAGAAGGATTTTGGAATTTTCTGCAAGTTGATCCAAAGTATCCAAAAAGGGGAACACTTAACCTCGGCCGGTCTGCGGAAGTTATTCACGTGGAAGCAAAAAATGCATTGAGCTCGCCGTATACGGGAAAACCGTCCGTACGGGGTCCGATTTAAATCGGACCGGCCGATCTTAGTAATAAGCGTCGGCGCGGGAACATCAATTCTTAGTTCCAAAGAAGATAATCGCCCGTCACGCCAAGGGAGCCGGGAAGGGGTGAAATCCCACCTCGGTGGAATTAGCCCCAGCTCGGTGACATGGGCGAAGTCGTAACAAGGCACGCGTAGCGGAAGCTGTGCGTGGATCAATTAATCTAGATACTTAAAAACGCCACTATCTCTAAGGGATAAAACCCGGGAGATAAAACTTCGTGAATTTTTTCACGGGGCTAACCCGGCCTTGGTCCGGCTCGGGGCCTCGCTTAATTGCGAGACCGTTTCTGTATCTAACAAATAGTCGTAGGTAAAGGTTGGGACAACTACAAAGCTCTCTCTCCTGGCGCGGAACAACGCGGACCTGGCGCGGATTCACGCGGAATATCACAAGTCGCGGACCTTCACCTTGTAATAGCGTCTTATTTTGTGATAAGCTGAATCAATGGCAGACGCGAAAAAAAGAGTGGCGGTCATTGAAGATGACCGTTTTCTGTCCACGCTGATCAAAACCCGGCTGGAGCGAGAGGGCTTGGAGGTCGTGCAGTGTTTTGATGGCGAACAGGCCGTGGCCTGGCTCCGGAACAATAAGCCGGACGCGCTGATCCTGGATCTGATCATGCCTAAAATGTCCGGGTTTGACGTGCTGGAGGCCATGTCGATGGATCCACAAATGAACACCATTCCGGTGATAGTTCTATCGAATTTAGCCCAGGAGAGCGATGTGGAAAAGGCCAAGCGTTATGGAGCCAAAGAATATTTTGTTAAAGTTCGAATTTCCATTGATGCCGTCGCGAGCCGGGTTAAGGCCTTGCTCGATGGCAAGTAGCTGATTTATTCCCCCCATGATCCATCCTGATATTATTCCTAAGATAAAACCGGGCGCTAAGGTCCGGGTTTTCGAAGGTCCGACCGCCGCGCCGTTCGAGGGCCTAGTTATTGCCCGGAAGCACGGCAGCGAGCCCGGCGCGACCTTTATCGTGCGTGCAATGCGCTCCGGAGTGGGCGTGGAAAAGGTTTACCCCATCCACTCTCCGGCGATCAATAAAGTAGATGTGGTTTCCAGTCCCAAGAAAATCCATAAGGCCAAACTCTTTTTTGTACGCAAGATTTCCGGGGCCAAGATAAGGCAACGGCTGGGGGTGTCCTTATAGGCAGGGAGTAGCGAGTAGGGTGTAGAGAGTAGAGAAATACGAAAAGGCCGCCGAGAGGCGGTTTTTGCGTTTGATTCCTCTCCTTTCTAAGGAGAGGTTAGGCGAGGTGAATTCCTATAAGTCTAATAAGTCCCATAAGTCTTATGTGACCTTTAGGTCTAATAAGACCAATGAGTCGTATAAAAATGCGAAAGGCCGGGCGTTTCCCTGGATAGGGGCGTGCCCGGCCTGGATCACTTTTCGATGGTGGCGGTAACCTCCGCCAAGGACGCTCCAGCGTCCCTGGCGGCACGGATGGCCGCGCCAACCAGCTCCGCGGCGGTCCGCAGGAGCTGCTGCCGCCGCGTAGGCGGCGCCTGGCCGCTCTCGAGAACCGAGAGTACAACGCTCTCGATTTCTCGGACGGCCACGAGGCGGAGTAGAGTTTCCGCCTTTTCCATTTCCATCACCCCCTTTCCGCTTCCAACCCTGACACACACACACTTCTAAGTCAAATCAGATCCCTCGCTCCCTCGCCTCGCTGGAGCTCTGGCGAAGCGGGTCCTTAGACGGATTCGACGGACTCACCACAAGAAAAGAGGGGGAAGGCTCGCACGGTGATTCGCGAATGGGTATAATAATTAACAAATGAGATCCCGGGCGGTGATAATCAAGGGCGGCGAGATATTATTAGTTCGCCGGATTAAGAATGGTGAAGAGTATTTTGTTTTTCCTGGCGGGGGTGCGGAAGGCGATGAGGATCCTGTCCAAACCCTAATTCGGGAGGTTAGAGAAGAGCTGGGATTGAGTATCTATTCGCCTCGTTTCCTGTTCCGTCTGGAGCAAGAGGATGAGCCGAGCTGTTTCTTTTTAGTAACCAAATTTTCCGGCGAGCCGGTAATCGGCGGCGAGGAAAAAGAGCGCATGACTCCGGATAACCAATATCACGTGGCCTGGCTGCCGATCGGTCGGGCATTGGCCCTGCCGAGCTTATATCCCGAGGAGGCCAAACAAAAACTCGCGGAGATATTACCGGGTATCAACCGAGCGGAATTCCCCGAGGTCGGGCCTCTTTGCCCGGGAGGCCCGACCTCTACAGATTAAATTTATACCCACCGCCAAACTCGAACGCTGTTGCCCGGAGATTGTGGAACTATAATCATTGGTGAAATGATTTCCGCCCAAAGCGGATCCGCCTCGTGCCGCGCTCCGTCGCCAAAGAGTTCTGGCGGCGTGCGACCGGCATAGCCTTCGGCAACGCACGGCCGGCGGAAAGCGCATCTATAAATCCCGTTAGAAATTGCCGCGGGGTATTTGAATCCCCGCGGCAATTGGGCAATCTAACCCCGCCGCAGAGCGGACGGGGTATTTCTAACTGGATAAAAAATGCGAAAGGCCGGGCGTTTCCCTGGGTAGGGGCGTGCCCGGCCCTTACTTAAGCGAGGGCGGCGAGGATTTCCTCCTCCGACGCCCCGGCGGCCTGGGCCGCCAAGACGGCCTCGGTAAGGAGTTCGCTCGCGGCGGCCGTGAACCGCCACACCGCGCCCGTCTCGGCGAGAGGGTCGGTAGCGAGCACTGCGATCACCTCGCCCCCAACCCTCTTCACCACCGCTAGGTGGTGAAGGGCTTCCTTCTTTTCCGCCATGGTTATCACCTCCTTTCTGGCAGAAACTTTCCCGATCTCACCCTGACACACACACACCTTTGTCAAAATCGCAGGGCGCTGTTCGGAAACCACCGATTTTATTGCCCGAGCTTGTCGAGGGCCATGCCATGTACCCGCCAAAAAACTACCCTTCGACGGGCTCAGGGAATAACTTTTTGACGTTTCCGAACAGCGCCAAATCGCAGGAAAATCTAGAAGCTTAATATATGGTCCTCGTAAGGCCGTGGGCCTTACGAAGACCCAAACATAGGGTATACTAATGACCAATGATCAATAATCATTCTTCTCGTCCCTTGATCGGCACCCACGTTTCCACGGCTGGCGGTTTGGCCAAGGCCATCGATCGGGCCGAGGCGATCGGTGCGGAAGCCATTCAAATCTTCGGCGTCTCTCCTCGGAGCTGGAGCGCGCCTCTGCCGTCCGCCGAGGCCATCGCCGCTTACCGGAAGCGGCTGGCGGCGAGTTCCGTCCGAGCGGTTTATCTCCATGCGCCATATTTAATTAATTTGGCCAGTCCCGACCCGCGCCTGCGAAATATTTCCACTCACAACTTGATCGCCCACTTCAAGATTACCGAAGCGATCGGTGCCGCCGGACTGATCTTTCATTTGGGTTCGGGCAAGGAGATGCCTATGGTGGACGCTCTGGCGGTATCAATCGAGGCCATGCGAAAAGCAGTCCAAGATGTTCCTGGCCGGGCGCATCTCATTATGGAAAACAGTGCCGGCGGGGGACAGAAAATTGGGGCGACCATGGAGGATTTGCAGATACTTTATCGCGGAGTTGATTCCCGACGCCTCAAGATTTGTTTCGATACCGCCCATGCTTTTGAGGCGGGTCTCGTCATGGATTATGCGCCGGACAACATAGATCAGCTGTGCCGGGAACTAGACCGGACGGTGGGTCTCCAAAACGTGGTGGTTGTTCACGCCAATGATTCGCGGACGGCAGCCAGCTCCCACCACGACCAGCACGAAAATATCGGCCAGGGCCATATCGGCTTGGCTGGTTTCCAAAACCTGGCGCGGGAGAGTAAATTCTGTAAAATGCCCTGGCTCCTGGAGGTGCCCGGCTTCGACGGGGAAGGCCCAGATGCCAAGAATATAAAGATTCTAAAGGAGTGCTTTGATTAACAGGAATTACCGGTCTTTCTCTCGATTCGCATTATTACCTCGGTTATTAGCATTATTAGCGATTACTCCTTGCGATATTCGCGATTACTCTGTATCATATTAACATTGTAGAAGTTCAAGTGTTTCCGTTGGTGTCGGCGGGCGCGGGAACGGGTCGGTCTACAATTACTTTCTAGGCAAGCACAACAAGATAGAATGCGTCTGTATATTGGAAACCTTTCCTATCAGACCACTGACGACACGTTGCGCGACTACTTCTCGCAGGCCGGCGCGGTTACTTCCGCGTCCGTGCTCAAGGACAAGATCTCGGGTCGTTCCCGGGGTTTTGGCTTTGTCGAGTTTGAGAGCGATGAAGATGGCCGCAAGGCGATCGAGATGTTCAACGGTAAGGAGTTTGAGGGCCGACCGTTGGTCGTTAACGAGGCACGTCCGATGGAAAATCGGGCGGCCGGTGGCAGTGGTAGCGGTAGCGGCGGAGGTTATTCGAGCTACTAACCTTTAACCAAGGTTTTAGTTTTCGATGTCTGCATGCGCCCCGACCCCGGGGCGCATGCTATTGTTAAGTGGATACGCTTTCCTCCGGAGGCGGATCCTCCTCTGGAGGAAACGAATAGTGCATGCGAATTACCCCACCTAACCTCCCCTTTCTAAGGGGAGGAGCGGAGGGGTCAGATATTAGATATACTTGACGATGTAGATACACTTAGCGAATAGTGCATGCGAATCGGGGAGGGTGCATACGAATCGGGAAACAAGCATGACAGACCGAATCACGTTTCAGAAAGAAGCAGAGCCCTACCGGTTGTCTGACTGGCGGACCGTGATCCGAATTCTGTGCCACGGAGGCGTGGGAGTTATTCCTACGGATACTATCTATGGTTTAGTAGGTTCCGCGCTTTTGCCCAAAACGGTGGAGCGAATTTATCGCTTACGCTGCCGTAACCAAAGCAAGCCGATGATCGTGTTGATCGGTTCGCTGGCCGACCTGAAGCGGTTCGGGGTGACACTCGATACTCCCGCTCGGAAAACTTTACGAACCCTTTGGCCGGGCAAGGTGAGCGTGGTCCTGCCGGTTACCAGTCCGCGCTTTAAGTATCTGCATCGTGGAACTAAAACCATAGCTTTCCGTCTGCCCGCTTGGCCGCCGCTCCGGCACCTGCTCCGGGCAACCGGGCCCCTGGTCGCGCCCAGTGTTAATCGAGAGGGGAAGTCACCAGCGGAGAATATTTCTGAAGCCCGGCGGTATTTCGGAGAACGAGTGGATTTTTATGTGAATTCCGGCCACAGGCAAGGGCGGCCCTCCACCCTAGTGAGTTTTAGAAACAATCACCTAACCGTTCTGCGTCCCGGCGCAGCAAAAGTTGAACAAGTATCGAGGCCCGAACTCGAACACTGACTGTTAGAGGTCGGGCCTCGCTCGGGCTTTGTTGACTTTAATGAGCTTCCTTGCTATACTGTGCACGTTAGATGAGTGAGGTTAGAGCAACAAATTACGTGGCTTTGACCCCTCCTAAAGCTGTTGCCAAAGATCCCCCCGTAAGGGGGTTTTTGGCTTTTTGGGGTGGTTATGTATAATTAAATGGCACCTCTCTGTTTTGGTGGCGAGCCTCGCACCTTGCTAAAATCTCGTCTGTTTTAGTGGTAGCGAGTAGAGCACTCATCTATCAGCCAACAGCTTTAGCCCCGCTTAGCGGGGTCGCCGCCCAATATTGACAAACTATAATACGTTTTAAGTTCGCCTTTTCTGATGGTGGCGAGTAGAGCACTCATCTATCAGCCAACAGCTTTAGGAGGTCACCACTTGCCACCAACAGAAAAGACGAATTTCCAGCCCCGCTAGGCGGGGTCGCTACCTCTAAAGTAGGCGAACCGGGAACAGTATGCCGTCGCTCCTGTCCCTGGGGTGACGGTTTTTGTATGGAAATAACATGTCCCTTGTCCGAGAAAATGTTCCGCTAAAACGTTTCAGCAATTTTCGCATTGGCGGCGCGGCGCGGTACTTTGTGGAAGTTGGCGCAATAAGCCAACTTCGGTCCGCGGTTCGTTTTGCCAAGCAACGGAAGCTGCCCGTGTTTCTGCTGGGCGGCGGGACAAATCTCTTGATTCGAGATGAAGGATATCCGGGTTTGGTCTTACGCATCACTTTCCCCGGAGTGAGCGTGCATGGCGCAACGCTTCGGGCGGGAGCGGGAGCAACCGTCGCGCAGCTGGTCGCCGCCGCTGTCCGGGCGGGCCTCATGGGCTTGGAGTGGGCCGGCGGCTTGCCGGGTACAGTGGGCGGTGCGATCTTCGGCAATGCCGGCGCTTTCGGAGGCGAGATAAAGGACTCGGTGTCGTCGGTCGAGAGTTTTAATTTGCGTACAGGTAAAATAATCCGTCGCGCCACGGACGCTTGCCAGTTCAGCTACCGAAACAGCGTTTTCAAGGAACGGGCGGGCCAAGAGGTGATCTTGCGGGCCGTGTTTCGGTTGCATCCGGGCAAGACTCGCGAGCTCCGCCGGATAGCCGCCGAAAAGATCGCATTTCGGAAGGCCAGACACCCGATGGAGCACCCGAATATTGGCAGTATTTTCAAGAACATTCCTCTGGCCCGCGCGCGGGCATCTACCCGGGTAACCACGGAAATGCTAGGTCGGTGGCCGGTTAAGAACGACCCCTTTCCGGTCATACCAGCCGCGGTGCTTTTGGCGGAAGCGGGCTTGCGGGGAACTGTGGCCGGCGGAGCGATGATCTCGCCCAAGCATCCGAATTTTATCGTTAACGTGACCGGCGCGTCCGCCCGGGACGTGGAGGCATTGATCGCTCTGGCTAAAGAACGGATCCGCGAGAATTTCGGCTTGGAGTTGGAAGAAGAAGTTCGTCGCGTGGGTTAAGAGTGCGCCACAAGCCGCGGCGCCTGGCCCCGACGAAAAATTCTGTCGGGGCTCCGACCCGCGGCAAAACCGCGGCGTCGGAGTTATGCACAATTTTTTTCGTGTGCGTCACATCCAATCTGCTATAATTTACTCGAAGTTGGGTAACTTTATCGAGCGGTCTCGTGAGGTGATCGCCCGGTGGAGAATATAAATTGGGGGAGGTCGGAACCCAAAAAAATTATCAACGCCAACATGGCCAAGAAGGCGAAGAAGGCAAAGAAGGCACGGAAATAGTTCCGGCTTTGCTATTTAACAAGATCCCCTCCGAGTAACATCGGGGGGGATTTTGTTAGACACACTTTTCGCCTCGTGGTAATATGGTAATATGCAAGTAAGTTATACTTTCGTCCACCTAGATCCCAGTCCGGCGATAGAGAATTACGCCTTGGAAAAGCTAGCTTTTTTAGACAAACTGCTAAGCCGCCACGGGGGCGACGTTGCGAGCGTAGAAGTAGAGTTCGTACGTACCACCCGGCATCACCACAAGGGCGAAGTCTATCAAGTTAATATCCGCTTGAAGCTGCCCCGCAAGCAGATCCTAGTATCCGAGACCGGAGAGGATATTCGTGCGACCCTGGACGCAGCCAAAAATAAATTGCACCAGACCGTGGAGCGGTACAAAGAACTAATTATCCAGAAGGCGCGAGTCTAGTTTCCGGGCGTCTCCGTCGACCGGCGTATCCAGCTCGGGTCGGGTGGAACTGACGGCGATGTCAATGGTCGGTGGCGGACCGCCCGACTTTTACGATGACCTCACTGATTAAAAATTTCTTCCGCGACCGTTCCCTGACAAAATTTTGGGTCGGGGTTACTGCCATTGGCAACCTCGACCCTGAAATCAAAGCTTATTCGGACGAAGAGCTTCAGGAGCAGGGCCGGGTGCTGCGCGCCGCGGCGCAAGACTTGGGTTTGACGGCCGAGGGGCTGACCAGGGCTTTCGCTATTGCGCGCGAGGCGGCCTGGCGCACTCTCCGGCAGCGACCTTACGATGTTCAGATCTTGGGCGGGCTGATCATTCACCAGGGTGCTATTGCGGAACTAACCACTGGGGAGGGTAAGACCCTGGCCGCAGTGGCTCCGGTCTACGCTAATGCTCTCTCTGGGCAGGGGGTTCATGTGGTTACGGTCAATGAGTACCTGGCTCGCCGGGATACGGTCTGGATGGGCCAGGTTTACAGCTTCCTGGGGCTCTCGGTGGGCTGTTTGGTACCTAATGGGGCTTATCTCTACGATCCCACTTTTACGCAGATCAACGCGGATCTAAACGCGGATCAACGCGGATCCGGACTGGCCCCCGGCGAGTCGAAGTTGTTAGATGAGGAGCGGGACACGACCGGCAGTTTTCGGGTACAGCAGGAATACCTGCGGCCGGTCTCCCGGCGGGAAGCTTATGCCGCGGACGTGACTTACGGCACCAACTATGAATTTGGTTTCGATTACCTGCGTGATAATCTTGTCTATCGCCTGGAAGATAAAGTCCAGCGGGGGCACCCGTTTGCCATCATTGATGAGGTGGACAGTATCCTGATCGACGAAGCGCGCACGCCGCTGATCATTTCCGCGCCGGACGCCGAATCCAGCGAGCTCTACAAAACTTTCACTCGGATCGTCGCGCGCTTGGAGAAAGATGCGGATTTCACGGTGGATGAAAAGTTAAAATCAGTGGCGATCACCGCGGACGGAATTACCAAGGCGGAGCAAGCTATGGGTGTAGCCAACATTTACTCCGCCGAGAACATCCGGCTGGTGCGCTATCTGGAGGAATGCCTGCGGGCCAAGGCGCTGTTCGAACGGGATCGGGATTACGTGGTCCGGAACGGCGAGGTCATCATCGTAGACGAGTTCACCGGCCGGATGCTCCAAGGCCGGCGTTACACCGGCGGTTTGCACCAAGCGATCGAGGCCAAAGAAGGCGTGGCGGTCAAGGAGGAGTCACGGACTTACGCCAAGATCTCGGTTCAGAACTACTTCCGCATGTACCGGAAGATCTCGGGCATGACCGGCACCGCCCAGACTTCCGCCGAGGAGTTCCACAAGGTCTACAATTTGGAGGTATTTACCGTGCCGACCCACCGGCCGATGATCCGGCAGGATCAGCCGGATCTGATCTATAAGGATTATGAGGCGAAACTGCGAGCGATCGCCGCTGACGTCAAGGCGCGGCACGAGAAAGGCCAGCCGATTTTGATGGGTACTACCTCAATTCAAAGGAATGAGTTGGTTTCGGCCGCGCTACATCGGGTGGGCGTACCCCACGAAGTATTGAACGCCAAAAATAACGAACGGGAGGGCGCGATCATCGCCCAGGCCGGCCGTTTGGGCGGCGTGACGGTGGCCACCAATATGGCGGGCCGCGGCGTGGACATTATCCTGGGAGGCAATCCGCCCGACCCGGAAGCGGCGCGCAAGGTTAAAGAAGTCGGCGGCTTGCATGTGATCGGCACTGAACGCCATGAAGCTCGCCGGATCGATAATCAGCTCCGCGGTCGTTCCGGCCGCCAGGGCGATCCGGGCACCTCCCAATTCTATTTGGGCCTGGATGATGACCTGCTCCGCATCTTCGGCGGGGAAAGGATCCAGGGACTCATGTCCCGCTTCAACCTGCCGGACGATCAGCCTATCCAAATGGGCATTGTTTCCAAGGCGGTGGCCGAAGCCCAGGCCAAAGTGGAGGGCGCGAACTTCGACATGCGCAAGCACCTCCTGGAGTACGATGACGTGTTAAATAAACAGCGCACCGCGGTCTATCGGGAACGCAACGAGATCTTGGGCAGTATCTCTTGGGAGAGTTTGGCCGCGGTGGTGCGCAAGGCCGCGGAGGCGCACCTTACGGGATTATTGGTCATGGCTGGGGTTCAAGCGCCCGGTAAGGAAGTTTGGGATGGCGCCGAGATAGGGGAGGTTGCCCAGGCGTTTGTGGAGGCGGGTCTCGCCACGCCGCAGCTACAAGCGCAGGCGGGCCTCGCCCCGGAGGATCAAGCCTTGACTACTACCACCACCGTCGCCGAGGCACGGGACTTAATTCAACAAAAAAGTCTGGCCGCCGCGCACGATCCCCAAACCAGGTTTCGCTTGTTGGGCATCTTGGACGCACTCTGGATGAACCACCTGGACGACCTGGAGGCGCTCTCGGAATCGGTCGGTCTCCGGGCCTACGGCCAGCGCGATCCCTTGGTGGAGTACCGCCACGAGGCCAGCCGGGTATATAAAGAGTTTTGGGCCAATTTTAACGGCTGGGTGTTTATGAATATTTTTCGCCTGGCGAAAAATACGCGAAGTGACGCGAATCTAAACGCGAATCCGCGCGAAGCAGAACACGAATCTACGCGAGCTGACAAATCCCCCTCCTTGCCCTCTGTCTCTACTCCCAACTCTCTACTCCCTACTCACTCCAAACTTGGCCGCAACGACCCCTGCCCGTGCGGGTCGGGGAAGAAATATAAAAAATGCCACGGAAGATAATATGGCAACCGTAATCGTCAAAGAGCAAATTTCCCGGGAGGAGCTGAAACGCTTGACTAGCGCCGACTTCGGGAATCTGGTCAAGGCCGTGGTGGACACGGCGCAAGAAATTGCGGCGATCGGCGGCGAAATGCATGCGGATATGGAAGTTATGCTGACCGAACAGGAACACTCCCGGCGGGAAAATACCTGGGGCGTGAATTTGTACCTGGATCTCGCGGGAGATGATTTTTTGGAGTTTGATTCCATGATCAATTTAAAACCGGCCTATGGCAACCGATCTCGGGGCGTGGAGAATCCGGAGGTGCGGGAAAAGATTCGGGCAGTAGTCAATAAACTACTGAAATAATATGCCGAATTTCATACATAAGGATCTGGCGGCGGGCCGATGGTTTGGACTCTCTATTTTGGAACAGCTCGGCAACATCGGCAGCGAGGTCAGCCGGGCGGCGAAATGGCAATCACGGAATCCGGAAATATTTGCCGGAGCGGTTGACCGTTCCCTGGATTTGTTCGATTTGACGCTCGCGGATCCCCGCTGGTTTCAGACCGGTCGGAGGTACGAGATCGCCCGGGCCCGAGAGGTTTTTTGCGATGCCGCGTTGAATCAGGGGGCCGAGTACGGCAGCCAGCTGAAAGACCTTCAGAGTTATTTTGACCAGTTTGCCCTGGCGGCGCGAAATAAGGCTGACTTGAGCTAAAACAGCGTACCATGGGAGACAAAGAGTTATGAAATACGTGTTTGTCAGCGGGATACCGGCCTTAGGCAAAAGTCATTTAGCCGAAAAAGTAGCGAAATTTGCGGGCGTGCTTCACCTTAAGGTTGACGACTGGCGAGAGGAATTCCGAACGACTAAGTGTGGCGATTGGGTGGATTTTTTCCGGAATAAAAATGAAGCGGAATATTGGGAAACTACCGACTGTGAAAAACATTGGGAAAACATGATAAAACAATCCGAGGCACTATGGCCAGAAATTGTCGGTAAAATCGGTCAGGTTATAAAATCGGGTAAGCCGGCAATTTTTGAAGGAGTAAATATACTTCCGCATCTAGCACGCCGGGACTTAAATTTCAAAGGAGTGGTTCTGCTCGGTGAATCATTTGAGACAATTCTAAAGAGAAATAGGCAAGATTCTCGCTGGGGGCAGACCGAAGAATTGCAGAAAAAAGAAGCCGAGATATTTTTTTACTGCGAAGGACTGAAGTATGAACAAGAAGCGAAAAAATATGGCTTTAAGACCTTCACTGATTCGCGGTTGGCCGAGAAGGAGTTGCTGGAAATCCTACAGCCGCGGAAATAAAATCAGAAAGTACATCATGAAAACATCCTTTCGTTACACACTTGTGGTCCATGGCGGGGCTGGGATCTTGCGGGAACCGGAACGGCATCAGGTAAGTATTGAAAGAATCCTCCGGCATGGCGGGAACCTTTTAAGAGAGGGAAAAAGCGCGGTGGAAGTTGTGGAAGAGTGTGTCGTAATGTTTGAAGATGATCCGGAACTTTACAATGCCGGTCGTAACTCGGTCTTGAACGATCGCGGAGAAGTGGAAATGGACGCGGCCATTATGGACGGGGCCACGCTTTGCGCCGGAACCGTGGGCAATGTTACCCTGGTTAGAAATCCCATCCGCCTGGCGCGCCTGGTCATGGAAAAAACGGAGCACGTCATGCTGGCCGGCGATGGAGCGCTGGAGTTCGCGCGTTCCCAAGGGGTTCCCCTAGAACCAAAGGAGTATTTTATCACCCAGCGAAGGCTGAAAGAGTGGCGGGCGGCTAAGTTGAAATCTCGGGTTGTTAAAACCCTAAAAGACTATAAGCTGCTAATTCCGCCTAAAGGAAAAAAACTTGGTACGGTTGGCGCGGTCGCGCGCGATAGACATGGTAATCTCGCCGCCGCAACCTCTACGGGTGGTTTGGTAAATAAAAAGTATGGCCGGATAGGGGATACGCCGATCGTAGGCGCGGGTACTTATGCCGACAATGCAACTTGTGCAGTATCTGCGACCGGGCAGGGCGAGCAGATCATGCGGGCGGTGCTCGCGAAGAAAATAGCCGAGATAATCTGGTACGAGAAGACTGGCGCGCAAGAGGCTGCCGTCCAGGGAATAGAATGCTTTGCCAGAACAGTGAGTGGATTAGGAGGGGTGATCGTAATCGACGCTCAAGGCAGGTGGGGCGCGGCGCATTCCACTCCGAATATGAAGTACGGGGTGGTTACGGAAGGCACGCAGCCTAGATTCTTTGTGGGATAGTAGCAGGAGTGATGGTAACTCGACACACTCGGGAGCATCGGTTTTTTCCGCTAGCACGTTCTAGTCGGACGTTTCCGATAGTGTCAGCGTGTCTGTGCATCTCTATTTACATGCGTCAGGCGTGAGTGTCTGTCCTTCTCGCATATTTTTAGATCACACGATTGTCCGATCGTCCGATCGTGTGATTTGAGGTGCTAGTATAACGAGAAGGTATTGGATTTCTCATCGCATTAATTCATCGAGGTCGGGCCTCGGGGAATTTTAGAGGCCCGACCTCCCGAAATTAACGACCCTCCCATACCTTGAATTACGAAACTAATATTTCTGTCATCCCGCATATTTTTAGATCACACGATTGTCCGATCGTCCGATCGTGTGATTTGAGGTGCTATTTAAGGTACTGTTGGTTGGCCGCCGCTTGATTTGGGTCCGATCAAAGAAGTAATTTCAGTCAACGCCGGAAAACGCCGAGGTCGCAAGGCAATATATGAGGAAGTGACTCAACGTTAAATTACCTCCCCTAACCCCTCCTCGACGAGGAGGGGTTAGGGGAGGTGGGGTTTGGGTATCCCCTCGGAGTTATCCACAGGATATATATTGTATATATTCGGTATGGGTATAAAATATATACATCATATCCGTAGCCAATAATCAGTGATCAATAATTAACCACCATGTCCACCCAACCTTTAACCCAAAAGCAGGAGCGATTCTATACGGTCTTGAGTCGTTATATATCCACGCGGGGCGAATCGCCGACAGTGGCGGAGCTTCAAAAACTACTGCACTTATCTTCGCCTCGGGCAGTAACGCAGTATCTGGAAGTGCTGGAAAGAAAGGGCTACATCCATCGCAATAAGTACGAGCCGCGGGGCATTCAGATCTCCACTCGGGTTCAACTGCCAGGCGGCGGCGAGGTCAGTTTGCCGGTTATCGCCTCGGCGGGTTGTGACAACCTGGCGGTGTTCGCGGAGCGGACGTTCGACGAGTATGTTTGCGTCGCACGGGAGCTTCTGGGCGGACGAAGGCCGGACAATCTAGTGAGCATCCGTGCGATGGGTAACTCCATGGAGGATGCCGGTATCGGGGACGGGGATCTGGTGCTAGTGGAGATCACCGAAAAAGTTTCCGAGGATGATCTGGTGGTGGCGATCGTGGATAGTAATGCGGTCATCAAGAAAATTCAGTTCATGAACAACGCCATCGTCCTCCAGCCGGTTTCTTCCGATCCCCAATACCGGCCCATCGTACTGCGACGGGACTTCCGGATCTTCGGTAAGGTAATTGACGTACTGCGAGACCGTCCCCGCGGAGAACTGGAGGTAGTTCCGGTATACTCTGAAGCGGAACGCCGCGACTTGCCCCGTTAGAGAATGCACTCTCGTAACCCCCCACATTATCGCATAGCTCCCGAGGTTGGGCCTCTAAAATTCCCCGAGGCCCGACCTCCAGAAATTAATTGCCTTCCCATATTTTGCCTAAAGTGGCAGAAAATCAGACCTCAAGCTACTATTGTAAATACTGATTTCATTAGAGGCGTGAGGGGTTACCGCCCCTCACGCTTGCCACGGGCGCACTCTTAAGATATAAACACGGCGGGTTGATTCTCTTTTAGGGTTCATACCCCGTCAGCTTGCTGCGTCCTCGGGTCATCCCGGAATTTTTCAGAGCTGTGAAAAATATCCGGGATCCACTCAGTATTCCCACCTGGATTCCGGCTCCAGGGCCGGAATGACACCACTTGGGTAGTTTTCAGTTCATACCTCGTCAGCTTGCTGCGAGGTAGTTGATTGCCGCGCGTTGGTTCTCTAATGGGGCTAGCTGTTTTTGACCATCACGCAGATGGAGCTGGCGCAATCTTGGAACTTAAAACCTTTTTCCTCAAAAAGCTCTTTCTCCTTTTCGTAAAATGGCCCGGTGTCCGGTTTCATAATGAAACCCGCGGTTTTGCCGGCGGTGTCCAAGCATTTAGGCGCGGAGCTCGCTGGTCGCTTCAGGTACCATTCGAATATGCCCCGGTAGTTCAAACCTATTTCATTCCGCCCAAGGCAGACATTCCAGTCTTTTAGTTGGGGTGCCAAGCCCTGGATCGCATAAATGTCGCGGCGGCCGATGATGATCCCGCGGTAATAAAAATAGTCCAGGCGCAAGTAACTGATGTAGGCCCCGCCCAGTAAAATCAAGCCGACCACGCCCCAACCCGCCGCCCGCCATTGGTCGACCGCCGTCTCTAAAAAAATACCCGCCAGGACGGCGATGGTTGGCAGTAAAAAAGTGAAACCAAAGGGGTGCAAGCTCCACTGATAAAAAACCAGCGCATTCAGAACGGGCATCAGAAAAAGCGGTGTGAACAGGGACCAGGTTGCCCGTTGCTTTCGTTGAACCAAGAATAATATCAAGCCGATCACGGCGGCGACCACGAAAGGCCAGCCCATATTTTGATTCCAAATCCGGAAAGCATCGTGAAACCACTGGCCGATGCCAGGTTCTCGGCCGGCCCGCACGCCAAAGATACTCATAAGGCCCGAGAGCGCGGCACCGCCGCTGGTAATATAGAAGTGCGTCAGGACTAACAGGGCATCAAGTCCCAGAATCACCGGCAGGGCGATTAGTAGCGTTCGCCGACCGGGAGCTTTGCGCTGGCTGGGTAGTAACAGATAAAGCCAAATAGCGATAGGCAGGAAGTAGAAAAACCAGCCGAACCAACCGCCCAGAAACACTGCGATCAAAAACCAGACCAAACGGGTGTAGCTGGGGCGGAACTCATAAAGTATAAATAAGGAGAAGGCCGCCAGTGCGGCCGGCAAGCTGAATACGGCGAGCTCGGGCGACTTGCCGTAAAAAGTCGTACCGGGCAAGAGGATGTAAACTAAAAGGATCAAAAAGGGCGCGCGTACTTTACTGAAGATCCGCCGGAGCGCGAAGAAAAAAAGCACGGTTGCGAAAAGCATCAATACCGCGGTGCCGAGGCGAGTGGTCAGCTCGCTCACGCCAAACCAAAGATAAGACAGGTATATGGGAAGGATAAAACCGACGGGATGGTGGGTGTAATATTGCTCGGCTCCCGGCGTCCCGCTAGCCAGCCAGCTGGGGATTATGCCGAACTTCAAGCGGCCGGGTCCGAAACGCAGCCAATTCCAAGCGGCCAACCCATTCTCTCCGGCGACGTCGGCGGACAGGTAAACAAAGTAATCTTGAATGTGCCACCAGGTGAGCGCGGCTTGTAGCGTCAAGATTGCGAGCAGGGCGAAACACGACCAGCGGGTAGTTCGACTACGGTAGGCCTGCTGTCCGCGCAGGCGCAACAGAAACCAAAGGTTCAATAGCCCGTGTTTCCAGGGTATAAGCTTGGAGGTTCCGGATCGCGGACGATAATCAATAGGTGATTCCCCGAACTTTATTCCGGGATTGGTGGCGGCCTTAATTTTAATTTCTTCCGAGAGCGGCATATCGTCGCTGACCAGCTTGAATCTTTTGAGTACCGATATCCGGAAAATCCACATGCCCGACTGGGAATCTAAAAGCGAAAGTCCGAAGAGCGCATTCACCACATAGGTGAAAAAACCGTTGCCAAATCGTCGGACCCAAGGTAGGGCATTTTTATTCCGCAAGGGGAAGCGATTCGCGGAAACAAAGTCCAGCTTCCGATTTTGCAGTGTCTGCACTAAACGTACCGTGTCTTCCGCCGGGTACTGCCCGTCGCCATCTAAGGTAACGATCACATCTCCGGTGGCCGCGGCAAAACCGGTCTTTAACGCCCGGCCGTAGCCAGGTACGGATTCCGGTATCACTCTGGCGTTGGCTGCCGCAGCTATTCTGGCAGTGTCATCCGTCGAGCCGTTGTCGACCACGACTATCTCGTCCACCTCTTTGGGCAGGGCGGCGATAACTTTGGCGATCGATTCCGCCTCGTTTCGGCAGGGGATGACCACGGAAACCTTAAGATTGCCGACCATGGGAACCAATATACCACGGTCCGGGCGAATAATGCATCAACAGGTTTATCTTCCAGAGATTCGACCTCCCAAATATTCTCCGGTTCCCGGAGGTCGAATTTCTCGACACTGATTTCTTCCCCGAAGTCCGCCCTCCCCGAAGTCCGTCCTCCTTCAGAGGTCGGACCTCCCAATATTGAATTTATCTGTCGAATCTCCCGATATCGATCCTTGTCATCTGATATTATCGAACCAAGTCTGTACAATTGTGCATGATCAGTGGTTAAATAAATGCATCATGTTTGGTTTTAATAAAAACGAGATGCGTGTCCTCCGGCGCTTGAACGCCCCGCCTAAGATCCAGGATTTTCTCGGGACCCTGGCCATGAACTTTGAGGAGCACGGCGATACTTATAACTCCCCGCGGGTGGTGCTCCGGGAACAGCAAGCGCACTGTCTTGAGGGCGCACTCCTGGCCGCCGCCGCTTTGTGGATCAATGGAGAACCGCCGCTCATTATGAATCTCAAGTCCGCGGGCTTGCCGGACGTGGATCATGTCCTGACGCTTTTCCGGCGCTCTGGTCGCTGGGGCGCGATATCCAAGACCAACCACGCGGTTTTGCGCTACCGGGAACCGGTTTATAAATCCGTACGGGAACTGGCCATGTCTTGCTTCCACGAGTATTTTTTGGATGATGGCCGAAAAATGCTCCGGAGTTTCTCTCGACCGCTGGATTTGCGCCGGTTTGCCCGACAGGGCTGGACCATCGCCGAAGAAAAACTGGATTATCTCGCAGACGCCCTGGATGACCAACCGCACGAACAGATTCTTACACCGCCCCTGGTTCGCCGCTTGCGCCTGGCCGACCCGATCGAAATCGCCGCCGGTAAACTAGTGGAATGGCGCCCAGGCCGAAGGCGCCCGTTCCAAGAAAAATAAACATTCCAACATTCTGCAGAATGTTGGAATGTTTATAAAGCGCAACCTCTCATAATGAGCAAATCGCACAAACCCATTCTTATATCCACCCTGGGTTTTCCCGGTTCCGGCAAGACCCATTTTGCCCGACGATTCGCGAAGGACTGCGGTTTCTTTCATTTGAGCAGTGATCGGTTGCGGCTGGAGATGTTTCCCGAGCCGACTTTTCGTCCCAAGGAACAAGCGGCGGTTTTTCGGACTATGGATTATATCTGCGAGGAGCTCCTGCGGCGGGGCATATCGGTAATTTACGACTCCAACTGTAACCGGCGGGAACATCGCCGCCGCCTAAAAAATATAGCCCGGCGATGTGGGGCGCGCTACCTCCTGCTTTGGTTCTGCTCCCCGGTTCCTTTGGCGCTACGGCGATTGCAAGACCGAAAGGGAGTTGAGGCTCCGCACCTATTGAAATACTATCGGCCTGTTCCCGCCCGGGTTTTATTTTCCCAAAAAGAAGAAATTGAGGAGCCCCGCAGGGAGAAGCACGTGAAGTTGGATAGCAGCCGATCTTATCAACGGCAAAAAGAAGAGGTCCTCAATTATTTCCACAAGCATGAACGAAGTTGACCCCGGAGTGCTCCAGTTGGCCGAGAAGATTTGGAATTACCACAAATTGAATCAGCCACTCGAGAAAGCAGACGTCATTTTGGTGTTGGGTAGCAGTGATTTGATAGTTGCGGAATATGCTCCCAGGCTGTTCCGGGACGGCTGGGCACCCCTTCTTGTTTGTTCTGGCGGTTTAGGGGCACTTACATCTAAAATTTGGCACGAATCGGAAGCAGATAAGTTCGCTGGGATTGCGATTCAAATGGGAGTGCCCCAAGATAAAATCCTAATTGAGAATAGGTCAGCTAATACCGGAGAGAACATACTTTTTACCAAAGAATTGTTGAAAAGCAGAGGAATTGATCCCAAGAAATTGATTTTAGTCCAGAAGCCGTATATGGAACGGCGCACGCATGCGACTTTTAAAAAACTTTGGCCAGAGAAGGATTTTGTCGTGACATCGCCGCCAGACTCTTTTCGGGACTATTTGGAATATCGTGCCAATCGGGAAACTGGCCGCGATTTGATAAGTGTGATGGTTGGTGATTTACAACGCATCAAGCTTTATCCTGCCAAGGGTTTTCAAGTCCCTCAGGAGATTCCGTCCGATGTTTGGGATGCCTATGAGCGGCTGGTGCAGTTAGGCTACACGCAACACTTGGTTCCGGAGTAAGGGAAAACACGACATTCTCACTTTCTTAAGAAAGTGAGAATGTCGTGTAACCATGGAAACGATGTTAGAATAACTTTATGCGGTTTCGAGACAGAAACGAGGCTGGCCAGAAGTTAGCTACGTTGCTGACCGAGTATAAAAAGAATGCCGTGGTTTACGGACTGCCTCGGGGCGGGGTGGTGGTCGCGGCGCAAGTAGCGCGTGCGTTTGATCTGTCGTTAGATCTAATCATCACTCGCAAGATCGGCCATCCGTTCAATCCGGAGTACGCGATCGCCGTGGTCGCCGAGGATGGCTGTACTATCCGGAACGAGTCCGAGGTTGCCCAAGTGGATCCGGACTGGTTCCGGCGAGCGGTAAGTGCCGAGACGACAGAGGCTAAAAGACGGCGGGAGATGTATCTGGGCAATCGGCCAAGATCGAAAACGAACAGTAAGACCGCTATCATCGTAGATGATGGTATCGCCACTGGCCTAACCTTAGAGTTGGCGATCCAAGAAGTTCGACACCTGGGTCCCGAAAGAATTGTAGTGGCGGTGCCGGTCGCGCCCCGGGATGCTGCGGATAGATTCGCCCGCCTGGCCGACCGGTTCCTGGCCGTAGAAGTGCCGGAAGTCTACCAGGGCGCAGTCGGGGCTTATTACGAAAATTTCGAGCAGGTTACCGACCAGGAGGTGATAAAATTGCTGCATTAGAGCCAGGTTCCATTCCCTAAGAAGTAGTATGATTATATTACACCACAATCACAATATACCAACAAACTTGAGAATGTTGGTACGTTGGGTAGTAAGCTGAACATATGAATCCCGAAACTAGGGCTTGTCAGAATTGCAAACAGAACTTCGTTATCGCCGACGAGGATTACTTATTCTATAAAAAGCTGGACGTGCCGCCGCCGACCTGGTGCCCGGAGTGCCGGATGATCCGGCGGATGTGCTGGCGGGATGAGCACGTGCTTTACAAGCGGCCGGACAACCGGACGGGCAAGATAATCTTCAGTGCCTATTCCGAAAAGTCCGGTATTAATGTCTGGGACCATAATGATTGGTGGAGCGATGGCTGGGACCCCATGGTTTACGGCCAAGAAATCGATTGGTCGCGGCCATTTCTAACACAGATCCGGGAGCTGATGCAAGTTGTGCCTTGGTGCGGCCGCATGGCCATTAACCCAGTAAACAGTGATTATTGTCATGATTGCGGTGAATTCAAAAACTGTTTTTACTGTTTTACCGGTCAAAGGAATGAAGATTGTTCTTATACTACCAATTCTTCTTTAAACAAGGATTGTTTAGAGTTGAATGAGGTTCGGGAATCGGAGCTTTGCTACGAGGATTTTTTCTGCATCAAATCCTATCGGGTCTTTTTCTCTTGCTACATCGAAAATTCCCAGGACATTTGGTTCTCCCGCAATCTGACCGGTTGCACTAATTGTTTTGGCTGTGTCAGTCTGCGCAATAAATCGTACTGCTGGTATAATGAGCAGCTCTCACCGGAAGAGTATCGGGAGCGTCTGGCTGGGTTTAGTTCCAACTCATATCGCACAGTTACTGAACTCAAGAGAGAAGCCCAGGGATTTTGGCTCAAACATCCGGTGCGGGCAGTGGAAGGCAGGCGTAGCGTGGACGTAACCGGCAATTACTTTACCAATGCCCGTGATTGCAAGAATTCTTTTTATGTTTTAGATAGTGAGCATAACAAGTACTGCTATAAATTATCCCGGAGTACGGACACAATGGATTTCACGGTCTGGGGCAGTTCCAGCAATCAGTGTTATGAGTGTTCCACCAGCGGGCGACAAAACGAGCGGATCCGTTTTTGTTTTTACTGTTATCCGGCCTGTCGCGACCTGGAGTATTGCTTGGAGTGTCATACCACAGCAGATTGCTTCGGCTGTGTAGGGTTGCGGGATAAGCGTTTCTGCATCCTTAACCGCCAATATTCCGAAGAGGAATACCGCAAGTTACGATCACGGATCGTTGTCCAAATGAAGGACCTGCCTTACCGGGACGCCAAGGGCAGGGTATACGCCTATGGAGAATTTTATCCGCCGGAGTTCTCACCCTATGGCTACAACGAGACACTGGCGCACGAATATTTTCCTTTAACCCAAACCGAAGCTGAAGAGAGAGGATTTCGCTGGATCGAGCCGGACAACAAGGACTATCAGATCACGCTCCAACCCGGCAGCTTGCCGGACAACATTCGAGACGTACCAGATTCGATCACCCAAGAGATCATTGCCTGCGAACATGCGACGGATTCCTGGCAAGGTGCGTATGGTCAGTGCAATCAGCACTGCGTGACCGCTTTCCGGATCGTGCCCATGGAACTGGCGTTCTATCGCCACATCGGATTGCCGCTCCCGCGGCTCTGCATAAATTGTCGGCACTATGAACGCCTGAAACTCCGCACGCCAGTGAAACTCTGGCAGCGGCGTTGCCAGTGTCAGGAAGCGAGGAGCGACCCGCGCTACGCCGAAGGCTCCAGCGAGGCGAGGGAGCGAAGAGCGAGGAGCGCATACCGGAACACCACAAAACATTCCCACGGGAACAAGCCGTGCCCCAACGAATTCGAGACATCCTACTCCCCAGACCGTCCGGAAATCGTGTATTGCGAATCATGCTACAATGCGGAAGTCGCCTAGCACCGAATGTATCGAGGTCGGGCCTCGAGGAATTCTGGAGGCCCGACCTCAAGAAATTCATTAATCTCATGAGCGAACAACGAATCTGTCAGAATTGTAAAAGTGGATTCACCATTGAGCCGGAAGATTCTGATTTTTATAAAAAACTCGACGTGCCGCCGCCGACCTGGTGCCCGGAGTGCCGGATGATCCGGCGGATGTGTTTTAGGAATGAGCGCACACTCTATAAGCGTCATTGCGATGCGTCCGGACACGGCGAGGAAATGATTTCGGTGTTTTCACCCGACAGTCCCCAACGGGTATATTGCCACAAAAGCTGGTGGGGAGATGACTGGGATGCCCTGGCCTATGGCCGGAATTATGATTTTTCCAGGAATTTCTTCGAGCAATTTAAAGAATTATGGCAAGCGGTACCGGACATCGGACTGTTCAACATCAATCCGGTCAACAGCGACTACTGCAGTATCACCGAGGGCAATAAGAATTGCTACCTGGTCATTGGCGGGGATTTTAACGAGAATTGCGCCTACTCCGCGTTCAACTTCCATTGTCAGGAGTGTCTGGATTGCTACTGGATATCCAAATGTGAGTGGAATTACGAGACCGTGGATTGCATCTCTTGTTCGCGCTTGCGCCATAGCCGCTACTCGGAGGGTTGTTACAATAGCGCTTTCTTGTTTAACTGCCGCAACTGCCACGATTGCTTTATGTGCGCCAATCTGAATAACGGAGCTTACCAGATCTTGAATCAACAATACTCTAAGGAAGAGTATCAAAGGAAGATCGGCGAGTATGATCTAACCAGCCGGCAGGTTGTGGCCGAATTGAAGGCGAAATTCCGGGAACATACCTTAAAGTATCCGCGCCGCTTTGCGCGCCTGCTGCGGTCCGTGAATTCCACCGGAGACAACGTGGAAGAGTCCAAGAATTGCCGCGCTTGCTTCGACGTTTTCGGCGGGGCCGAAGATTGCCGCTACCTGTGGCTGACCTATTCCCAGGTCAAGAATTGCTACGATATCGACCATTCCGGCATGCAGTCCCAGGAAGCCTGCGACGATTCCACTATTTACCCAGGCAATCAAGTGTTCTATTCCCGGTTCATTTTTAACAGCCAAAATATTTTCTACAGCTATAACTGCCACAATTGCTCGAATTGTTTCGGCTGTGTGGGCCTAAGGAATAAAAAATATTGCGTGTTCAATCGTCAGTACAACGAAGACGAGTACCGTGAATTGGTTGCTAAGATCCGCAACCACATGGATCAGCTCTCCTATCAGTCAAAAGTCAATGGTCAAAGGTCAATTGTTTACAAATACGGCGAGTTTTTCCCGCCCGACATATCACCCTTCGGTTATAATGAAACAGTGGCCCAGGAGCTTTTTCCCAAGAATGCCGCAGAGGTCAAACAAATGGGTGGTCGCTGGCAAGAAGGGACCACTCGCAACTATCGGGTCACGATCTCCCATAGAGAGCTTCCGGACCGGATCGCGGACATATCGGAAGATATATCGAAACAAGTCATTTCCTGCGAACATGAAGGCAAGTGCCAGGATCAATGCGCCACTGCTTTTCGGGTTACTCCAGAAGAATTTAGGTTTTATCAGAACTTCGGCGTGCCGGTTCCGAGTCTCTGTCCTAACTGCCGGCATTATGCGAGGTTAAAGCAAAGAAACCCGATGAAGTTGTGGCACCGACGTTGCATGTGCGGCGGGCGAAGCAAACGACTCCATATTACGCCTTCGCAAGACGTAGCTACGTCTTGCGAAGGCGTAATATGCCAAAATACCACCCGGCATTTCCATGGTGCGGAGCCGTGCCTTAATGAGTTTGAGACCAGCTACGCCCCCGACCGGCCGGAGATCGTGTATTGTGAACAATGCTACCAGGCGGAAGTCGCCTAACACCGAATGTATCGAGGTCGGGCCTCGAGGAATTCTGGAGGCCCGACCTCAAGAAATTCATTAGATTGGTATGATTAGTAGACATTCGTATATTGGCATCAGGAATAATCTCATGAGCGAACATCGAACCTGTCAGAATTGTAAATCCCAGTTCACCATCGAACCGGAAGATTTTGATTTCTACCGCAAGATAGGACTATCCCGCCCCGCACCAGAGCAGAGCACGGTGCGGGGCAGCCTCCCGAACCACGTAGGGTTCGGGACTAAACCCCGCACCCAAGGTGGTGCGTGGGCGGAACCGTATTCGCCGCAGGCGAATTCTGGTTCTTGGGCGCCGACCTGGTGTCCGGAGTGCCGGACACAAAGGCGAATGTCCTGGCGTAACATGTGGCACCTGTTCAAGAAGGCGGATGCCTTGACCGGACAAGAGATATTTTCGGCTTTTCCGCCCGAGTCCCCGGTCAAAATATACGACCGGGACTATTGGTGGACGGACGCCTGGAATCCGATAGAATACGGCCGGGAAATCGATTGGGCGAAGCCTTTCATCCAACAAGTGCACGAGCTAATACTCGCGGTGCCGCTCCCGGCTCATTCGATATACAACACATCTAACTGCCAGTATTGCACCAATGCCAACGGGATAAAAAATTGTTATTTAACCCGGGGCGCTACCGACACCGAGGATTGTGCCTATGTGATCTGGGACCATGCTTCCAAGCAATGTCTGGACAGTCACATGACCGAGCGCTGCGAACTGGGGTATAACAACGTTAATGCCACTCGTTGTTATAAGGCGTTCTCCTGTATCAATTGTGAGGACTGCCAGGAGACGATACTTTGCAAAGATTGCAACGGCTGTTCCAGTTGCCTAGGCTGTGTCGGTTTGCGCGGGAAGTCCTACTACTTATTTAATCAGCCCTACAGTAAAGAAGATTACGCTCGGGCGATAAAAGAGCTAGGACTGGATTCCTGGGCGGGATGGGAAAAATGTGCCGCCCGGGCTAGGGAAGCGTGGTTATCTTTCCCCGTGAAATTTATACAGGGATTACAAAACGCGCGAGTTAGCGGCGATTATATTTATAATTCCAAGAACACCCACGCTTCCTGGCGGGTTCATGGCGCGGAGGACTGCAAGTTCTGTTTTAATCTGCTGTCCGGGCCGGTCAAGGATTGCTACGACTACTCCAATTGGGGCCAGGGCAGCGAACTGCTATACGAGTGTTTGGTTTGCGGCGACCAAACCTATAATCTGAAATTCTGCTGGAATTGTTTGGGCGGAGCCAAGAACATTCAATATTCCATATTTTGTCCCGGAGCGAGCAATGTGTTCGGTTGCGTGGGTATACGTAAGACCGAGTATTGCATCTTAAACAAGCAATACTCCAAAGAAGAATACGAAAAGTTGGTGCCTAAATTGATAGAATTTATGAACACTCGTCCATATGTAGATAAAGGAGGCAGAACATATAAGTACGGCGAATTTTTCCCGGCGGAGCTTTCCCCGTTTCCCTATAACGTCTCGGAAGCTTATGAATGGTATCCCAAGAGTCGGGAAGAGGTTTTAGCAGAGGGGTGGGCCTGGAAAGAGGCAGAGAAAAGAAGCTACCAGCCGACATTAAAAGCGGAGAACCTGCCGGGCCGGATCAGTGAGGCCGAAAAAGACATGACCAATAAAGTCATTGAGTGCGCCCACGCCGGTCGTAGCTGCAATCAAGAGTGTACGGAGGCTTTTCGGATCATCCCGCAAGAATTTGAATTTTTGAAAAGGTTCGATTTGCCTTTACCGCGACTCTGCCCCAACTGCCGGCACTATGAGCGGCTCAAGCATCGCAATCTGCCCAAGCTATGGCATCGGCGATGCGCCTGCCGGGGTAATTTATCGTCACCTGATGACGATAAAATTCTATCATCATCCGATATTTCTAAATATCGCAACACCGCCAAGCATTTTCACGATGGTAAGCCGTGCCCGAACGAATTTGAGACAAGTTATCCGCCGGAGCGGCCGGAAATCGTGTACTGCGAGCAGTGCTACAATAGTGAAGTCGCCTAACACCGAATGTATCGAGGTCGGGCCTCGAGGAATTCTGGAGGCCCGACCTCAAGAAATTCATTAATCTCATGAGCGAACATCGAACCTGTCAGAATTGTAAATCCCAGTTCACGATCGAGCCTGCTGATTTCGACTTCTACCGCAAGATTGACGTGCCGCCACCGACCTGGTGCCCGGAGTGCCGCTATATGCGCCGTCTGTCCTTTTTCAATGAACGCGTATTGTATAAGCGGAAGTGCGATCTGTGTAGTAAGAATATTATCGCCATGTATCCGGCAGATTCCGACTTGACCGTATACTGCAATTCCTGCTGGTGGAGCGATGCTTGGGATCCGTTGTCCTTCGGGCGCAAGTACGATCCCACCCGGACTTTTTTCGCACAATTTAGAGAGTTGGTACGTGCGGTTCCGCGTGTTTGTCTGGAAGTGAATTACCCGACTCTGATCAACTCGGACTACATCAACCATTCTGCTACATCCAAGAATTGCTACCTCATCTTTACCGCAGATTACTGTGAGAACGTGCTGTATTCCTCAATTTTGGCCAACGACAAAGACAGTATGGATTGCATCATGCTGGGTGAGTCGGAGCTATGTTATGGAAATATCAATATCGGAAAATGCTATACTACGCATTTTTCCGAGGATTCAAATTCCTGTCGCGACTGTTATTTCGTGAAGGATTGTACGGGGTGTGATAACTGTTTCGGGTGTATGGGGCTTCGCAACAAACGCTATCATATTTTCAACCAACGGTACGAGAAGAAGGAGTACGAGAAAAAAATAAAAGAATTTCACCTGAATACACACCATGGGCTCCAAGAAGCAAGAAAAGCAACCCTTTCTTTCTGGCTCACAAGACCGCACAAATTCATCCATGATCGGATGAATAAGAATATTACCGGAGATTATGTCTACAATTCGAAAAACGCTCGAGATATGTTCATGGTGCGGGGGGCGGAAGATTGCCGATTTTGCCAGATCCTGACCTTGCCATCGACCAAGGATACATATGATCTTTCGATCTGGGGCAACGGAGTCCAGCGAGTTTACGAGGCGCTGATCGTGGGCGAAGGCGCCGATCAGGTAAAATTTTCCATGCGCTGCTGGCCGGAATGCCGCGGCGTGGAATATTGCGATTTAGTAATGTCATCGAGCGATATGTTCGGGTGCGTCGGCGTAAGGAAAAAACAATATTGCATCCTGAACCAGCAATACGTCAAAGAGGATTATGAAATGCTGTGCGGTCAAATTCGGAAAGATATGGATGCAAATCCGTACGTAGACGCGGGCGGCCGTGCCTACCGGTATGGCGAATTTTTCCCGCAAGATATTTCATTGCATACTTACAATGAAAGCTATGCAATTGATTTTTTCCCTCTAACGCGCGAGGAGGCCGAACAGCGCGGATTGTCCTGGAAGGAGCTTCCCGGTCCCTCTGCCTCACCGACCCTTCGTGGTAATACGATCCCGGGCGACATATTGGATACGCCCGACACCATTTTAGACGACGTTTTGGAATGCGGTACATGTTTAAGGCCGTTTCGGTTGGTGCCGGCGGAACTGTCTCTCTTGAGACGCTTTGGTTTCCCAGTGCCGGATCACTGTTTTTACTGCCGCTATAAACAACGCCTAGAACGTATCAATCCGCCACGCTTACATGCCCGCCAGTGCGCCAAGTGCGGCCAAGATATCCAAACTCCCTACTCGCCGGAACGACCAGAGATAATTTATTGTGAGCGTTGCTATAATTCCGAAGTTGCATAAATATCGGGAGGTCGGGCCTCGAGGGCTTGGAGACCCGACCTCGGGAAATTGAGTCCAACCGATAATATGGCTCTAGCCGATTCTCTTATTCTATTATTCTTGAGAACAATAGAATAAGAGAATGCAAATAATCAACTACCTCGCAGCAAGCTGACGAGGTATGAACTGAAAACTACCCAAGTGGTGTCATTCCGGCCCCCGCATCAAGTGCGGGGCAAGCTTGGAGCCGCCTGTCCGCCTCCGGCGGAGAATCCAGGTGGGAATACTGAA
>JACRFR010000001.1 GCA_016212635.1 Candidatus Liptonbacteria bacterium
GCGGGCAGGCAGGTGCGGGGCAAGCTTGGAGCCGCCTGTCCGCCTCCGGCGGATAATCCAGGTGGGAATACTGAATGGATCCCGGATATTTTTCACAGCTCTGAAAAATTCCGGGATGACCCGAGGACGCAGCAAGCTGACTGGGTATGAACCCTAAAAGAGAATCAATCATAGCAATTTTGAGAAAATCGTAGGACTATTCGGACAAAACCATGAAAACCATTGAAGAATTGACCCAAAGAATAATTGCTTTTCGGGACGCACGGGACTGGAAGGAGCTTCGGGATTTCTCAAAAAATTACTGCTGAAAACCGTTGAAACAGCTTGCCTTTTCGAGTAGTATTGCAATTTGCTTGTTTAGTGGCAATTTGCTATATTGTAGCCATGATTGTATTTCAGCGCGATCTGGAGACCCGAATTACTCCGGTCCTCTTCAAGAACAAGATGGTGGTTATTTTAGGCCCGCGACAATCAGGCAAGACCACCCTGGCTAAAAAAATTATTGACTCCCGGAGATCGGGGGGTGAATATTATGATTGCCAACTCGCCGACGTCCGAGCGCATTTTGTACTTGGTCAACCAGACCGACTTCTGCCGCTTACGCGCGGCAAAAGGATCGTGGTGTTTGATGAGGCGCAAACCATTCAAGACATCGGCAGTATTCTCAAGGCCTATCACGATACCTATCCCGAGGTTCAGATCGTAGCCACAGGATCGTCGTCATTCGATCTGGCCAACAAGATCAAAGAGCCGATGACCGGGCGAGCGTATGAGTTTACCCTTCTGCCGCTTTCCTTACATGAGATAACTTCCGCGCGGCCCGACATAAAGCGGGCGGACCTTTTGTCCCTTATGCAATTTGGCTCGTATCCCGCGGTGGTGGCCGCCGAGACCATGGACGAAAAATTGTTCGCCATCAAGAACATTGCCACCAACTATCTATACAAAGATATTTTCACATTCGAAACGATCCGCAACCCCAAGATATTTGAGGACCTGTTGAAAATGCTGGCCCTGCAAGTCGGTTCTTTAGTATCGGTCAACGAACTATCGCTGGGCTTGGGCGTAACCCGAGCGACAGTCAATCGATATTTGGCCTTGCTGGAGCAGTCTTTCATCATGAAGCGAATCTATTCTTTTTCCAACAACCCCCGAAACGAAATAAAAAAGGGGTTCAAGGTTTTTTTTCTTGATACGGGGGTGCGCAACGCGTTGGTGGACATTGCGTCCCCCATGACAACGCGCAGTGACCGGGGAGCGATATTTGAGAACTTTTTTATCAGTGAGCGCATGAAAAAAGGTTCTCTGGAGATCTTCCCCCCCGAAATTATGTTTTGGAGGTCGCGTACCGGGGCCGAGATCGATGTAATAGAAAAAAACGGCGCCGCCATCTCCGCCTTTGAGTGCAAATGGAAAGACGCCGTTTCTGCTCCCGCACAGTTTGCCAAAGCATATCCGCAAGCCAAATTTGAGTCGGTCGCCGCGGATAGCATGGTATCTCCCCGATCACAAAATTATTGGCCGAAACGGGCCTAATGTAACAAATTTATGAAAGACATAGCGGAATTGACCGAGAAAATAATTGCTTTTCGGGACGCGCGGGATTGGAAGTAATTTCACAATCAGCAGAGGGTCAAGTGGCGCCTGGGGCACGCCAAACACTGCGCCTGCTATCTCATTCCGGAAAAGCTGCTAGCCCCAACGAAACCCATTCCCCGTCTCGCTCGCCCTTACCATATCTCTCCTTAGTCCTTTATCCCCTTATTCGCTTATTCGTACGAATAAGCGAATAAGGGGATACCAGCTAAGCTGTCGCGCGTCTTTGCGCAAATCGGGCACGGGGTGGTAATATTGTTTAATGGAATTTGCAGGCCGACTCAATCCGGGATATGAGTTTATGAAGGATCCGGAGCTACTGGAGCTTCAGCTTTGTTTGGATGCTTATGTTACCGCGGAAGGCGCGGAGGGAAGAGTGAAGGTACGACAAGAATTCCCCCGCCTGCTACGCAATGCATTAGAAGGTGTTAGAAACGACCCCAGAAGAGCGGCTTTGTTATTTAAGTTTCTACAAGTCAATATCAAGATGAACTACGCTGGCGGGATAGGTAAAGATATGAATAATCCCGTAATTAAAGCGATTGATCGAGCAAACAATCGACTAGCTAAACTGTACCCGCACCTGTATCAATAACCCCCTCGTATCCTCCTGCCCCTATTTTCTCTCTCCCCGCCACCATCTCTAATTCCCTCCTTCGCTAAAGTTACGGACGGGCAGGCGCGCGAATAAGCGAATGGTTGTTTGAGCTTAACGATAAACGCTGGTACTATACCGACTTATGGCCAATACATTGGAATTGGTGGTGCGGATGGTAATCATCTATCGGCGGAGGATGTTGTTTTGCCGGATGAAAGGGCAAAAGTGGTTTTTCTTGCCGGGTGGGCACACGGAGTTCGGGGAGCGAATTCTAAAAACACTCCGGCGGGAGCTAAAAGAAGAGCTGGGCGTGCGGGAGCGCTCCGCTCGGCTGATCGGCACCGCGGAAAATATCTATCTGGACCGGAAGTACGGCCGGGATCGAAAGCGGCACGAGATCAACTTTGTGTTCCGGGTAAAACTAAGCGAGTACGCACTGCGGTCACGGGAGGGACATATTGAATTTGTCTGGCTGACGCTTGCGGAACTCCGGCGCGCCCGCGTGCTGCCGGCGCCGATCAAGCGTTTAATCTTACGCACAGTGTCTTAGGAAAACCTTTATGTTTGCTCGAATTATCGGATTTCTTCTGCGGCCGCTCATTCGGCCCATACGTTATGGCGCCCTGAAGCTGATGAAGAAAGTGCGCGCGCCGAACGATCGGCGCCCAATCATCGCAACCTCCGACCATATCTTGAGTGAGTTCGTGCTCCCTTTGGTATTCAACTTATTCCAGGAAGACAAGTTCCGGGAGCGGGCGTCATTTTCCAAACTTCCCACGGTGGAGCACGACCGTATTTTTAACGAGTTGGAAGTTGCGGGAATATGCCTAGCCATGTTTTATCTGCGCGCGGTCAAGTCTCTGGTCCGGCCGGAGAATTACCATTTCTGGCAGGAAGTAGAGGAGCATTTGCCCAAGCAGTTGCAAAAAATAATGTTAGGTTTTGGGATATCTGGATCTAACGCTAAGTTGATGAGACAGCTCGTGGACATGAGGCGCGCGGAGTATGAGGAGTTGGCGAAGATAGCACAAAATATCAACATAGAACACGACGAGGAATTCCGTGCCCTGCCGCCAGAAATGAAATGGTTCGCCGCCGCGATGCAGGCCACCGCGGTCGGTACGGTCAAGCATATCCGGCGCGGCAAATATCAAGAAAAAGAGCCGCTGGTCCAGTATCTGGTCGAGTGGCTGATGCGCCTCCGGCGGAAGATCAGTAGGCTGGTGAAGAATCTTTAAATTAAACCATGCAAATACCACGGAGAAAATCAGATGAGTTGCGGCGGCGGCCGGAAGGCCCAATTCACTTATCCCAGGGTGGGCTGGAACAGCTAAAGGCGCGCCTGGCGGCGATCAAGCGAGCCCTGCCGGAACTTATCTCCGAGACGACGCGCCAGGCGGATTATGGGGACCGGTCCGATAACGCGGCCTACAGCGAGGCCAAGTCCGCGCTCCGCCGGGCCAATTGGCAAATCTTGAGCATCGAGGACCAGCTGAAGCGAGTGGTGGTTATTTCTACGGAACCCAATGCCACGGGCCGAGTCCAGTTGGGTTCTACTGTGACATTGGAAATTGGCGGGGGGCAAAAAACTTTTCAGATCCTGGGGCCGCGAGAAACCGATCCGGGCAACGGACGCATTTCTAACCTGTCCCCTCTCGGGAGCGCGCTTATGAATCGCATGGCGGGCGAGACGGTCACCATCCCGACCAAGAACGGCCCGCAGGAGTATAAGATATTAGAGATTAGGTAGTGAGTAGTGAGCAGGGAGTAGGGGGCGAGGAGAGACTCGCCTGCGCTGAAGCTACGGCGTAGCAAGGGCGGAGATAATCGGTTTAGGAAAAATGGAAGAAAGTCGCGGACTATACCGCTAGCCAAGATCCAAGGCGCGAGTATAATGAGTTTATGAAACTATGGCAGTGGTTTTTGTACGTAACCAACAACGAGGAGGAGTCCCGGCACGAGCAGATCTTCGACGTCGTCTTTTTCATCGTCAATACGATCGCGGGCTTGTTTGGTATCGCTATGTTCATTATCCACGACGAGCCGCAGTGGATACCGATCTTGATCATTGAGTACACCTGGGCCTTGGACAACATGCGCCACAACCGGCCGTAGCATGAGGATATCCGTGAAAGCCAAGCCGGCGGCCAAGGAAGAGCGCGTGGAACAGATCGACGCGCTGAATTTCGTCGTCTCGGTGAAAGAGCCGCCTAGGGAGGGCCGAGCCAATCGGGCGATCACGCTAGCCCTGGCTAAACACTTCGCCGTTTCCCCCTCACAGGTTCGTCTAGTTTCCGGCTTTGCCGCCAGACAGAAAATGTTTGAGATTTTGTAGAAGTGATTCCGGTGGATCCCCGGTAAATCCCTCTCCCCTGCTTCACTAAAGCTACCTTGGCGGCGGGTTGGTTTTTGCCCAAACTGGGCGCGGGGTGGCAACACTATTCTTAGTTCGAATTCATGGAGGTCGGGCCTTGGGGGTTCTGAAGGCCCGGCCTCGGATGCAATTCTTCCGGGTGTAGGTTAGTTAGAAATGGTGGTAAGATGGTTCGACCAGCTCACCATAAATGCGTTAATGAAAATACAAGTCTTCGGGTCGGGTTGCCCGACTTGCAAGAAGTTATACCAACTGACTAAGGCGGCGGTTTGTCGGCAGAAGTGGAATACATTACCGACGTTGCCCGAATGATCGAAGCGGGGCTGATGCAAAGTCCCGCTTTGGTGATCGACGGGAAAGTCGCAGTAATGGGGCGAGTGCCCGGCGCAAGCGAGCTCCAAGAAATAATCGCCCGGCATAAGGCGTGACTGTGGATATATTTTACCCGATCAAAATATTCTCGGATTGGTTAAGCTTCTCGCTCCTGGGCCTCCCCGTGGATTCGCTGGGGGGCGAAGCGGTGAGTTATTTTGTCTACGATAGCATTGAGATCACCATTCTGCTCCTGGCCATAATTTTCGCGGTGTCCTTTGTTCGTTCCTATCTGCCGCCGGAGAAAATAAAAAAACTTTTAGCCAACCGGTTTAAAATCGTCGGCAACGTTTTGGCAGCCCTGATCGGTACCGTTACCCCTTTTTGTTCCTGCTCGGCCATCCCGCTTTTTATCGGCTTTCTGGAGAGCGGCGTGCCCTTGGGCGTAACTTTTTCCTATCTCGTGTCCGCGCCCATGGTAAACGAGGTCGCCGCCGTTCTGCTCCTGGGCTTATTCGGCTGGAGGGTCGCTCTGATCTATATTATTTCCGGCGTGGTCATCGCGATAGTAACCGGCGCAATCATCGGCAAGATGAAGTTGGAACGCTGGGTGGAGGATTACGTGTGGCAGATCAAGGCCGGGCGGGCGCTGGAGCTGGAAGCGAAGAACACCCGAGTGAGAATCAAGGGGGCGTGGCGATATACGCTAGATCTGTTTCAAAAGATATTCCCGTATGTCTTGCTCGGCGTGGCGGTCGGCGCGCTGATTCACGGCTACGCGCCGGAGAACCTGTTGGGCAAGCTCGCGGGCAGGGGGAATATCCTGGCCGTGCCAATCGCCGTCTTGATCGGCGTACCGCTGTATGCCAACGCCGCGGGTACGATCCCGATCGTCCGGTCGCTGATCGAAAAAGGATTGCCGCTCGGCACCGCGCTGGCCTTCATGATGGCGGTCACCGCGCTGTCCCTGCCGGAAATGATAATCTTGCGCAAGGTGTTGAAGCCCAAACTGCTGGCCGTGTATATCGCGATTTTAACCATTGGGATAATTTTCACCGGCTATTTGTTCAATTGGCTGATTTAGGGACGGTCGGGAAGGGGCGCCTTCTAAAAACCTTGAGTAAACAGAGCGGGTCCAATAATGCGTCATCCGAAGACCTGCGGTCAGGATTCTTAATATTTAGGTCTTCGGATGACAAATCATCGCAAGACACCTCACCTAACCTCTCCTTAGAAAAGGAGAGGGAGGAAGAAATCCTCCGGTCCGACTTGAGTCGGACCACCTCCTTTAGGAAAGGAGGAATAAATCCTCCGGCTCGCAGACTCGCCACCTCCTTTTCCGCCGGAGGCCGATCCTCCCTCGGAGGAAGGAAGGGAGGAATGGGGGCGTCAAGCGCGTAAGTCTTAAGGTGCATGTTTTGGCTCCGTCTCGGTCCGTCCCTGGAAATAGAAGTGCAGAATGACCCAGAGCAGGATAAAGCCGGCTAGGTATCCGCCTAAAACATCCGTGGCCCAGTGGGCCCCCAGATACATTCGAGAAACGGAAACTAGCGCGATCAGCCCCAGGCAAAAGATGGAAGATATTATTTTTATCCGCCTGGAAATTTCCGGCAGGGAAAGAATCACCACGCACAGGAACCCGAAGAACACCACGTAGTGTTCCACGTGGCCGCTGGGGAAACTGGGATCGCTGGCTTTTTGAAACACGGCCACCAAGCTGGCCGTGGGCCGCGGCCGGGCGACAGCCAGTTTGAGTAAGCTATTAGTACCGTCCGCAAAAAATGTCAGCAGAATAAACAAGGCCTCGCGGCGGTAAGAAAAAAAGAAAAATGCCAGTGCCGCCAAAATAATGCTCGCGGCGGCGACCCAAGGGGTGCCGAAGAAACTGACGGTTGCCATGAGCGGCTCGAACCATCCGGGACTAATTTCTTGGATTTCCTGGGAAATGGCCAGGTCAAGATTTAGGACGGGGAATAAGTGCACGCCTACGCCCAGAAGCGCCAGTCCGACACAACAAACCAGAACAATTTTCCGAGCAACTTTACTGACCAACTCCGGCCGCTCGAAAAAATCAGAAATTAAGCGCATGGCTGAAAATCCAGAAACCAATAATGAACGCGGCCAAGGAGTAGATCAAAACCGCGCCGGCCAAGGTCTCTTTGACGCGCGCTACTTCCGGATTGTGCTCCCGGGTTACCAAGTTCAGTATCCGCTCGCAGGCGGAGTTCATCACCTCCGCGGACAGGACGAAGGCACACAAGATCAGGATTATGATCTTATCAACCCGGGGCAGGTCTAGGGCAAAAGACAAGCCCACCGCTATCACCGCGGCGCAAATCTGCAATACGAAGTTTCGTTCCCGGAGCACGTACCTTAGGCCGCGCAGTGCGCTCTGGAAGCTTTGACCCAAGCTCTGGGAGGACTTTTCCAGCATGATTGGAGAATATCACGGCCCGGCTAAATGGGAAAGGAGAGGGAGGGTTGCGGTGAGTTAGGACTTCAGGAACTTGGCGAACAAGTAGCTCGCTAGACCCGCATCGATCAGACCGGACAGGGTCCAACTTAAGACCATGCCCAGGGAAACTTGGAAGCTGGCGTAAGTGATCAGCATGCCGGGAATAGAATAAACCAGGAACACCGCCCCGGCGAAACGATTCCAGGAAATCTGGAGCGGAGCTACGCGCCGCCAAACCCAGGCCAATAACACCCCAAACAGGAACGGGTACAAGAAGTAGAGTGACATAAGCGGATCCGACCAGGGCCGGAAAATTCCGGAATTTTCATACTCCGACTTAAGACCGGGCGCCAGCACGTTCATCGCCATATTTAACGCCAGCCCCGCCAAGAGCAGGACCAGGCCCGCCAATAACCCGACGCTTACCGTGCGCTTCATATATTTTATATTTTTGTTTAGGACCTTATGTGTTGATTATAGCAGATTGAATTAAGAAATGCCCATTCTTTCTCCCCATTTCTAAGGGGAGGTAGGTGGGGTGTGAAATTACTACCCCCTCTCACTCCCCCTTGGAAAGGGGGAGAATGGAATTTCATAAATCGACTGCCTCGCAGCAAGCTGCGAGGTATGAACTGAAAACTACCCAAGTGGTGTCATTCCGGCCCCCGCATCCCGCCAGGGGCGGGCAGGCAGGTGCGGGGCAAGCTTGGAGCCGCCTATCCGCCTCCGGCGGAGAATCCAGGTGGGAATACTGAATGGATCCCGGATATTTTTCACAGCTCTGAAAAATTCCGGGATGACCCGAGGACGCAGCAAGCTGACGGGGTATGAACCCTAAAAGAGAATCAAGGCATAGCAGATTGGACAGGCGAAGCATGGAAGTTTAGGATAAGCAGGAATCATGAACATATTTAATTTATGGTTCGGAAAAATATAGTCTTGGGCATAGGCATGGCCGTTGTTCTCGTCCTGCTTGGTTGGGGCGGGTATTCCCTGTGGCGGCTGCACCAGGACAAGCTGGCCCTTCAGACCAGAGTCACGAAGCTGGACCGATCCGTGGCCGGGCTGGAAGCGGAACTGGCCCGGGTCAACAAAGATAACGCCAGTTTAACTGACTTTCTGGAAACCGAGCGGACCAAGAACTCCGACCTGAACAAATCCCTGGAGACGGAGCAGAACAACAACTCCAACCTGGCCCAGGCGCTCCAGGCGGAACAAAGCCGCAACAACGCCAACTTCAACCAACTGCAGCAGTTGAGCGGCACTGTGGGCACCCTGACTAAGCTTAGCCAGACCGACCGGGAGCTGCTCCAAAAGTATTCCAAAGTGTACTTCTTGAACGAAAATTACGTGCCCTCCCAACTGACCGCGATCAACCCGCAATATCTATATAATAAAAGCGCGGCCATCCAGATCCACACCAGCGTAGTTCCATTTTTGATGCGGATGTTCACGGCCGCCGCGGGAGACGGGATAAATCTGCAAGTTATCTCCGGCTACCGCTCCTTCGGCGAGCAAGCTGCGGTTAAAACCGGATACAAGATGAGCTACGGCTCCGGCGCCAATAAGTTCTCGGCGGATCAGGGCTATTCGGAGCACCAACTGGGTACGACCGTGGACCTGGTCACTTCGGAAAACAAGGGTTCTTTCACTGGATTCGACAAGACTAAGGCCTATGCCTGGCTCGTGAGCAATGCTCATCGCTTCGGTTTCGCCCTCTCTTATCCCAAGGGCAACTTTTATTATATCTACGAACCCTGGCATTGGCGCTTTGTGGGCACCACTCTGGCGAGCAAGCTCCACGACAGCAACCAGCACTTCTATGATCTGACCCAGCGAGAGATCAGCCAGCATCTGGTCTCGATCTTCGATTAGGCAGGCATTGGGGGTTATCAGATGAAGGATCAATAAGCGACAAATTAGCCTTATTTGCTCGAAAATAAGGCTTAGTTATGAACAGTTAAGTGGTTTTACTGGTTCGATTATCTTTATTATCCTTAAAAGAAACGCGAATTACGAGATTTGGTATCTATCTGTCATTCCGGCCCCAGAGCCGGAATCCAGGTTCAGAAAATCATGAATAAGTCTGGATTCCCGCCTGCGCGGGAATGACACAAAATGCACGGGGCTGGCAATTTCTTAATTCACGGAAAAGAAACGCTAAACTCTCATGATCAAATCATTTTTAGAGGTACCGTATAGCGAATTAGAGGAGCTCAATCTGGCCGCCTGGGCCAAGCGGCAAACCGCGAGTCCCGCGGCGCTGGAGAAAGAATACCGCGCCTACCTGGCCAAAGAAAAAGACATTAAGGCGGTGACCCTGTGCTTCACGGACATCGAGGGCCGCTTCCACATGCTGGATTACGACAAGAAATTCCTACTGGACTCGGCGGATAATCTGACTTTTGACGGCTCCTCTATCCGCGGCTTCACGGCGCAGCAAGAATCCGACCTGTGGCTCGCGGCGGATTGGCCGAGCATGGTTTGGCTGCCGGCGGATATATTCGGCCCGGGCAAGGTAGTTATGTTCGCCGATGTTTTAGATAAAGATCGAACCCCCTACCTCAACGATTTCCGCGGCCAGCTGCGCGCCTACGCCCGCAAAATTCGCGAGGACAAGGGCCTGACCGCTTTCGCCTCGGCGGAAATTGAAGGCTTTCTGGTGGACGGGATAGATGCGGAACAAAATTATGACAAGCGGACCGGCTTTCGACTGGTCTCGACCGGCGGTTATTATCATTCTCTGCCGCTGGATCGCTTGCGGCAGTTTATCGACCTGGCCGCGGAAGCACAGCGAGCCATGGGCTTTAGGAACGAGAAAGACCATCCGGAAGTGGCCCCCTCCCAGTTCGAACTGAATTTCGCCTATTCCGAAGCTTTGGCCTGCTGCGACAAAATTCAATTGTATAAGCTGGTCTGCCGCCAGGTCGCGGAGAAGCTCGGCGCAACCGCAACTTTCCTGCCCAAGCCCGTGGCCGGCGTGAACGGCAGCGGTATGCATCTTAACCTGTCGCTCGGCAAAGGCGGACGGAATATTTTCCACGACCGGAAAGGCAAAGAAAATCTTTCGCCGATCGCCTGGGATTTCATCGCCCGCATGCTAAATCACGCCGCCGAAACCTGCCTGGTCTTCAACTCCAGCGTCAACGCTTACCGGCGACTGGACCCCCACTTCGAGGCGCCGAATCAGATCAAAGTTTCGGCGGTTGACCGCGGCTCTATGATCCGGATCCCTATCGGCAACGAGCGCACGGCCCGCCTGGAGTTCCGGTCGGTAGCGCCGGACGCAAATCCCTACCTGGCGCTCTACACTTTGCTCCGCACCGGACTGGAGGGCAAGAAACTGGAACCGGAACGGGGCAAAAAACAGCGAGTGCGCTTCCTGCCGGGCAACATTCACGACGCGATCAAGCTGTTCCGGACGAGCGAGTTCACCGACAAGATCTTGGGCGAGGAGAGCAAGAGCAAGTATCTGACTTACAAACAGTTGGTGGCCGACCGGACCGCCAAAGAACTGGGCACGATCATCAAAACCTCGGAGGTGGTCTTCCATCACGAAGTCACCAACCAGGTACTCTGGAACATCTTCTAAATCTATGGAGGCTGAACTTCCATAGATTAATTAGAATCCCCAGGCCAGACAATTTTAATTAACCGCGGGATGCTACCGATAAAGACTGTCAATAACCGCGGCTGTGAATAACGTTTTCGTGTTTGATACACTGTAGAGGAAGCTCTTTGGCGATATGAAATACGCTCGCCGCAGTAGCCACGGCGCGAGGAAGCTCTCTTTCAATTACCGATCC
>JACRFR010000029.1 GCA_016212635.1 Candidatus Liptonbacteria bacterium
CTGCCACCCTTCCTGCTTCCTAAGGGGACCTTTGATTCTCCTAGAAACTCCCGCGCCAACTCGTAAATCCGGGCGGGACGGATGGCTGTTCTGCGCATACTCTCATTCTATCAAGAAAAATGGGGTTTTCGAACAGCGCCATAGTCAATGGTCAATAGTCTCTGCCCGTGCTATACTGCCCCCATGAACACTCAATCGTCCAGTCCCATACGGTCACTCTTTTCGCTCTTGGTTATTGTCGTCATGGTCGTCTACGGTTTGAGCTCCACCGGGCTTGTGTCCGGGGTGGCGCTAACTCTGTGGGTCGTTGCTATCGTCGTAGTTGTGATCTTGATCGGCGGGCTTCGCGTCCTGGACCAGTTCGAGCGGGGAGTGGTCCTGACCTTGGGCAAGTTTACTTCCACCCGCACGCCGGGCCTGACCTGGATCTTCCCGGGTATCCAGCGCATCATCAAGATTGATTTGCGGATCACGACGGTGGACATCCCCCAGCAGGAGGTCATCACCAAAGATAACGTGCCGGTCGGCATCAACGCGGTGGTTTACTTCCACGTGGAGAATGCGGAGTACGCCATCTTAAACATCAAAGATTTTGCCCTGGCCGTGTCCCAGTACGCCCAGGCGGCCTTGCGGGACGTGATCGGCGGCATTGAGCTCGACCCTCTATTGTCCGAACGGGAAAAGATCTCGGAAGCCATCAAGCAGATCGTGGACCAGACCACCAAGAGCTGGGGCATCAACGTAACCGACATCAAGATTCAAGACATTGAACTGCCGGCGGACATGAAGCGTATCATGGCCAAGCAGGCCGAGTCGGAGCGGGAACGGCGCGCCATCATCATCCGGGCGGAGGGGGAACAGCAGGCCTCGGAGAAGCTGGCCCAAGCGGCGCAGATGCTCGCCAGCACGCCGGGCGGTATCTCCATGCGCACCTTGCAAACAATCGAGAAGATCAACCCCGATCCCTCCAAGACCGTGATCTTCGCTTTGCCCATGGAATTCTACGAAGGACTGAAGTCGCTTGCGGATTTCGCCAAGAAAAAGACGGGAGAGGGATAATCCGGCATATCTCGCAGCCCCGCGGAGCGACCGATAGCCCCCATCGATTTGCGTTGCGGGGAATTACGAACCCCTCACCATCCCCGCGACACTTTCGCATTTCGGCCAGTAGCATGGACCAGTAGTGCTTGTATCCAGTTACTACGCCATGGCGTAGTAACTGGATAGGAGGACGGGGGAGGTGGGGGTGGGGGTGGGGGCACGGCGCGGACAAGCTTCGTGAGCGACCTTCAGAGAGAAAGCTTCGAAGAGGTGCAGGTAGACGCTAGTCCCGAAGGTTAGGTTCCGCCGTCGCGATCTTCAGAGATTAAAATGGCGCTTGAGTTTTGCTTCGCCCTCGAAATGGCAAACCTCGAGAATTAAAACGTGGGGGCGAACGTCCAAAACGGCAGCTAGAAAATCAATCTCGTCTTCGCAAGGGAAGGGTGTCAGAAAAACGCTTTTGTGAAGGGGGTGGAAATTCAGATCGCGTAGTTTGCGGCGGAAAGCGTCGCGAGCACGTTTACAGGAATGGGGGATGTCGAATGTAATCAGTCGCCACTTATTGTCCCAGTGTTTGGGACGCGGCAGCGCCAAGCTGTCCAATTTGTGAACCAGCATCACTTCTTCGCCGCGCCTAGCCAGTTTAATTTCTATCCTACCATCCGTATGCTCCCGCCAGGAAACTAGGCTCCGATCCTGCAGCTTCTTTAGATCGCGCCTTAAGCGGTAGCGCTCGAATCTCCTTTTTCGGAAATAGCCGGCCAGTCCGATCTGCAGTAGTTTTGCGCCGGTCGGAGGAGACAAAAGAGAAATAATGATCACCCCCGAGCCCGTGGCCAGATGCTTCAGCAGCGCATACGACTTTGAACCCTTTCTGATTTTTAACATCCTCGCTTTACTCCTACCTATTTTTTAACCAGTTTATCATACCACTGTTTTATTCCTATATCCAGTTACTACGCCATGGCGTAGTAACTGGATATAGGCGCGCACGTGCGGCAAGTGTGCGGCGGTTGTTTAGAGTGGGCCAAGAAACGGGCCCGCCGCGTACGACCGGCGATCTGCCCCGCCAGAAGTCTCATCTCGGGCGGGACTTACCGCACCTCTTTTAGGAATCTTTCCACCAGATCGATTGTTTCCGCGGTGCTTTGGTAGACCGATTTCCAGATGACCGCGATGTCGGCGCCGTTGAAGATGGCGCGTTGGATTTCCCGGGAGGTGTCGCCGCCCGCGATGGACAGCAGGATGTCATAGTTGCCCTTAATGCGCTGGATCTCATGGTAGGGGATCTGTTTCTCGCGATTGTCCCGTTCCTCGTCCACGCCGCGGTGCAGGATCACTACCGGCGGAACTTTTTTTAACTGGCGCAGGACGGCCAGGGGATACTCCACGTTCATCATGTCCAGCATCGCGTCCACCCCTTGCGCTTCGCAGGCGGCGATGAATGCGTTCAGGGTTTCGGTCGGCGCACTGCCCATGGCGATCACGGCCGAGGCGCCGGCTTCCGCGGCCAGGGCCACTTCGGTTTCGCCGCGGTCGATGGTTTTTAGGTCGGCCACGATGTAGGCGCGGTTGCCGATCTCGTTTCTAAAAGAAGCGGTTCGATTTCGTTCCCGCACGACGGTTCGGCGGCTCTGGGCGATGGCTTCGCGGAAGATACTGCCCAGGGAAATATTTACCCCGTTAGAAGCTCCATCTCTAACGGGGTTTGCGGATAATTCAGCGTCGACTTCGGTTTCGAACGAAGCATCTCCCAGCCGATCCGTCCACCAGGAGTTCAATTTATAAATCGCCTCGGCGCCGTAACGCTTAATTAGCGGCGTGCCGGCTTCAATGATGATTCGGTTGCTTTGCGGCAGGGCGCGGATAATTTGCGCCGCGTCGCCTAGAGTGCCGTTCATCGCGACCTGCAGGTAGCGCCGCTTGGGGTTCAGAAGAGAAGGCGAGCGGAAAGCCATGGGGGGAGTATAACATACAGGGGGCATGTAGCATGTAGCATATAGCATGTAGCAGGGGATATACGGCATAAGGCAGAGATGATGCGAAAGATCGAACGACCTCCCCTCGCCCCTCCTTAGAAAAGGAGGGGATAGAATTATTAATTTGCCGATGGGGTTTTATTTGATACAATCAAAACATCAAATGACAACAGCCAAGAACATACAAGAGCAAGCCCTGGCAGAAATAGCAGCCGCGGCGGATATCGCCGGCTTGGAACAGGTGCGAGTGAAATACCTTGGGCGCAAGGACGGGGAGTTGAATCGCCTGCTGCGATCTCTCAAAGATATGACGGAGGCCGAGCGCCGCAAGCGGGGCCCGGTGCTCCAAAATCTGCGGGCGCATTTGGAGCAAGCGCTGGACCAGCGGCGCGCGGAACTTGCTACCACCACCTCCGATGCGGCCCTCTTAAAATTGGCCGCGCCCCTGGATTTCCAGTTACCCAAGATCGGCCACTTGCATCCCTTAACCGAGACCATCCGGATGATCAATGATCACTTCCTGCGCTTGGGCTACAGCTTGATGGAGGGTCCGGAAATTGAAACCGACGAGTTTTGTTTCCGCCGCCTGAACGTGCCGCCGGATCATCCGGCCCGCGACATGCATGACACCATATATATAGAGGAGCCGAAATATTTATTGCGCACCCACACCTCTTCCATCGAGGCCAGGGTGCTCGAGAAGTACAAACCGCCGTTCAAAGTGGCCTACCCCGGCCGGACCTACCGCAACGAGAAGGCCAGCAAGACCAATCACTTCATCTTTCATCAGTATCAAGGTTTCGTGGTGCTCAAGGAGGCGAGTCTTAAAGACCTGTTCGGTACCATCACCGGTTTATTCCGCAAAATGTACGGACCGAAAGTGGTGATTCGTTTCCGCAACAAGTACTACCCTGAAGTTGAGCCGGGAGTGGGTCCGGACATGCAGTGTTTCAACTGCGCGGGCAAGGGCTGCGCGGTCTGCAAGAATGTCGGTTGGATCGAGATGGGCGGCGCGGGCATCATTCATCCCAATCTGCTCTGGATGGCGGGCATTGATCCCAAGAAGTGGCGCGGCTTCGCCTTCGGTTTGGGCCTGGACCGCTGGGTCATGGCCAAATATCACATCCAGGATATCCGCACGCTCTTAGGCGGCGACCTGGCCTACCAGTATTACCAACATGAAAGTAACTTATGAGATACCAACGACACCCCACCTAACCTCCCCTTGGAAAAGGGGAGGGACTAACCCACCCCGCCTTCCCTTGCTAAGGGGAGGAGCGGAGGGGCCAGATTCGTATCATTCGTACAATTTGTATATTAGCATCATATTTCGATGAAAGTACTTTATAGCCACATCAAAAAATTAGTGCCCGGCCTCAAAGCCACCGCGCGGGAAGTAGGCGAGGGGCTGACCTTGACCGGTTTTATGATGGATGGCCTGGCATCGGTGACCTATAACGGCAAGCCGGACCATGTGATTAGCTTGGAAGTGCGCCAGAATCGGCCGGATGGCTTGTCAGTTTTGGGTGTGGCGCGGGAAGTGGCGGCGATCTACGGATTAAACGTGAAATTGCCCGTGCTTAAGGCGAAGCCCCGCACCGTCCCGTCAAGCGGGTCTGGTGCCGGAGTGAAGTATGGTTCGGCGCGTTCGCCCGCCCGGGTGGATGCCAAAAATAAGGTTCGACGTGCGCAAGTGGCGGCGTTTACCGGAGTCAAGAACGGTCCGTCGCCCAGGTGGCTCAAAGAGTATGTGGAACTCTTGGGCATGAACAGCGTAAATTTACTAGTGGACATTTCCAACTACGCGATGCTGGTGACCGGCTATCCTAATCACTTGATTGATCAGCATAAGATGAGAGGGGATCTGGCCTGGGGCTATAATACGCGTTTTGACCGAATGACCACTCTTTTGGGCACTACCCTGGAGCTGCAAAAAAAAGGGGAGATGTTGATCCAGGACGATGTGAATCCCATCGCTACGCTGATGGTTGGCAGCCGCGCGGCGGAAGTCACTCGTGGAACCTCGGCGCTAGTGGCGGAAGTCGCGGTGTATGACCCTGCCCAAGTCCGCCGCGATTCGCGTACCTTTCACGTCAGCACGGAAGCCAGTCGGCGCCTGGAAAAAGAACTGGACCCCTCGGGCGTCGCCTACGCTTTTGAATTTTTAGCGGCGCTGATCGTAACTCATGCCGGAGGCACAATTAGCACCAAACTTTTTGATCACTATCCGCGCAAGTTTCAGCCCCGATCCATTCTGTTCAATCCCGCCTGGCCCGGGCGTTTTGCCGGGATCGAAATTCCCCCAGCCCAGTCACTCCGAGTTTTGAAACATCTGCGCTTTAAGGTGGCGACCGGCAAAAAAATGTGGCGCGTCACGCCGCCCGCGGAGCGCACCGACGTAACTATCGGGGAAGACGTGGTGGAAGAAGTGGTCCGTTTGGTGGGCTACCAAAATATCCCTTCGGGCGAGCTGCCCGCCTTTCCGCCCACGCCCGACATTACGCCGCCGATCATTCGCTTGGTCGAGAAAGTTCGCGACGCGCTGGCCGCGAACGGCCTGGACGAGATCTACTCTTTGCCGCTGACCACCCCCGCCTTAAATGCCGCCGCTAATTACCGCGAGTGGAGCCAAGTCGTTACCCAAAATGCGATCAATGAAGAATATCCGGTCATGCGCCAGTCGCTCTTGACCGGGTTGCTGGCCCAGGCCCAAAGCTACCGCAAGAAAAATTTGGAGCACGTGCAATTGTTCGAGGTGGGCAAGGTTTTCGGCAAGGTCGGTCGCGAGTATCAGGAACGCGAGTGTCTGGGACTTTTAGTCCACATTTCCGCCGCGCCCAAAGTTACTACTGCCGCCCAGCATATCTTGGAGCAGTTATTCCGCGGCTTAGGCGCGAGCGAGGTTGGCCACCGCCCCGCCGCGGCGGGGCCCATAGTTTCTAACCCGCACGCGGCTTGGGAGGTGCTAGTCAATGGCAAAGCGGTCGGAATCTTGTGCCAGCTCCAGCCGCAAAAGCTGACCGGCAACACGGTTCTGGGCGACACTGCATTCTGTGAGGTTGATCTTGAGGATTTGGAACGGTCGCTTCGTGCCGCGACTCATCCGGCGGCGATCGAGCTGACTCATAAGCTAATAATCCTTGATGCTAACCTGGAATTACCGCGCGGCGATTCCCTGCCGGACCGTCTCCATGAAATTTGCCGGCAGATTGGGGAACGACATGTCTGGAGCATCGAGGTTAAAGACACTTACCCGGCAGGCGACAAGGTGCGCTACACACTTCGAGTTTCTTACCGCGACTTGAGCGATCCCGAAGCCAAACAAAAACACGCCGAGGTATTTGTAGACAACTGACAACTGACAGCTGACAACTGGTAGTTAACAGTTGAGAACTGTAAACCGGAGACCAAGGCGGATTTCAGTTGTCCACGTGCGCGTGCGTAGATAATTAGCCATGGCTAATTATCTACGGGGGTTGATCCGTAGCGTAGGCACGGGGGCTCGGTCCGTGATGCCGGGGGGTGATTAAGCAATTGAGCAATCGATTGAGTTGCAACGATAATTAGCCATGGCTAATTATCGTTGCAGATTGCAGAAAGGTATGCTATACTGCCATCATTATGGCGATAGGGGTGCGTAGAGATTCCAACGCACGGAAAATACTGGATGTTCTTCTAGCTGGGACGGGAATTGCTGTGGTTTCGCTGCTTTCTCCCCAATGCGGGGCGAAGCTGGTACGGGGATTATTGAAAGGTTATTTTCGCCAGAGGGCTTTCGATAGGCACCGTTTCTTGAAAGACCTTAAAAACCTCCAGCGGAAAGAGTTAATTGACTATCGTGATCTGGGTCAGGGTCGGATCAAAATTACTCTGACCCGACAAGGGAAGAAACAAGTACTGCAGTATCAAATTGACACGATTAGATTAAATACCACCGGGGAGTGGGACCGGGTGTGGCGACTAGTGTTATTTGATATCCCTCATTCTCACAAGTGCGGTCGGGACGCTTTCGCCCGGAAGCTTGTAGCCCTCGGTTTTTATCCCATTCAAAAGAGCGTTTATCTTACACCCTACCCCTGCGAGAAAGAGGTGGATTTTGTCGCCACCGTATTTGATGTCCAGCCCTACGTATTGATTATGTACGTAGCCAGATTTGAAGGGGAGGAAAAACTCCGGCACCATTTCCGACTAACTTGATTCTCTCTTAGGGTTCATGCCTCGCCAGCTTGCTGCGTCCCCCATGTCATCCCGTAATTTTTCAGGGCGGTGAAAAATATCCGGGATCCATGTAGGATCCACACCTGGATCCTCCGCCGGAGGCGGACAGGCGGCTCCAAGCTTGCCCCGCACCTACCTGCCCGCCCCTGGCGGGATGCGGGGGCCGGAATGATGCCACTTGGGTAGTTTTCAGTTCATGCCTCGCAGCTTACTACGGAGCTCTGAATTACGAAACTCGTATTTTGTCATCCTGAACGAAGCGAAGGATCTCCAAAATACTCGAAAATGTAACGTGGACGAGATTCTTCGCTACGCTCAGAATGACAACTCGGGGAGTTTCGTAATTCAGAGCTACGAGGCAGTTGATTTACTGGTTCTCACATAACTCGTTAACAGCTTTCATCCCGTGTTCACAATGGTTTTATGCGCTAACGGATTAGGTGATGATCAATAGCCCGAATTATTCCATAGATAATTAGCCATGGCTAATTATCTATGTAGCAGGTGTAGCAGGGGGCGATGGCGGAGACGGGGGATTGCGATGCCCAGGTCGGCTCTCTTCCGCGTGCGTAGATAATTAGCCATGGCTAATTATCGTTGCAAGGGCGAAGAGGGGTGAAAGGTAGAAAAGGAGGCGGGAAAGTGGCGGCGGCGGAGCGGAGTTGGAGGGGCGGGGCTAGCTAGTGACCGCAGCTAGGGCCACGGCGCCCAAGACGGCGAGTGCGATGCCCGCAAACTGATGCGGTTTGAGTTTCTCGCGGTTTAGCCACAAGCCGAGAATTGCCCCGAGCGCGATGTAGCTTTCGCTCACAGTAGTGGCGATCGCGATGGGAATGTAAAGCATGCTGTAGGTGTAGGTCAGCCAGGCGGCTTTGTCCAACACACTGACGCCCAGGATCAGTTTTTTATTGGCTCGCCAGTCCGGCAGAAGTTTTTTATATTCGCCCGTTGATAAAAGATAAATACCCGTGGCGAGTGCCAGAAAGACATCGGTGAACCAGTTGATCATGATCGGGCTGGTTTCCCGTCCGGCCAAGCCAAACAAGAAATTTATTATCCCCATGCCCAAGGTCGCCAAAAGCGCGAGTAGCACACCCCTCTCCGGGCGTATTTGCCGGAGGTGACGCAGAGACTTGAGAGATACTAGAAATATTCCCAAAAAAGCGACGAGAATAGAAAGTAATTGAGGGCCAGAGGGGAATTCCCGCAAGAACACGGCGGCCAGGGTGGCGGCCAGGGGAATTTCCATGGCGAAGACCGGTTCGATCACCGAGATCTTGCCCACTTTGAGCGCCTGGAAATCGAAAATCGCGGCGAAGAGCAAAATAACGCTGGTTGTGAGAAGCAGCAGCAGATTGTTACGATTAGTGAAAACTGATCCCAGATCAGGTAGGGCGAAAGGCGCGAGAACCAATGCGCCAAAGGTAGTGATGGTAAACAACACCACTCCGTTGCCGAATTTGCGGACACTGCGCTGGATTAAAAAATCGCCGATGCCCCAGGAGAAAAGCGCGCCGAAGGCGAAGAGGATACCCATGGGGATAGAATATAGAATTTAGAAGAGAGAAAAAAGGGAAAAGAAGGCGTCGGGTAGATTTAATAAGGCCCATTAGACTTATAAGTCATATAGGACATATAAGACTTATGGGTCCTATGGAACGCATGGGACTAGTAAATCCTAAAACGCGAAAGGACCATAGCGAGGCTTGGCTTTATTTTATGGCCTGTTTTATACTTACATTCGCAATAATTCGCGTTGCGATTCCCGCCTTCGCCCGGCCTCGGACGGGCAGGCGCGCAGATCCGTTTCCATGTCTCAAATCCCCAAAGAGGTGCTCCAAATCGCGGCGGTACTTGAGTCCGCCGGGTTCGAGGCGTACGCCGTGGGCGGCTGCGTGCGAGACCTTTTGCGCAGAACCATTCATGGTGAGCTTGTCGAACCAAAGGATTGGGATATCGCGACCAACGCCACGCCGGACAAGGTGCAGGAACTTTTTCCCGATAGCGTGTACGAGAATGAGTTCGGCACTGTCGGAGTCAAGGTGAGAAGTGAGAATAGAGAATTGAGAATGGAGGGGGGGAAGGGAAAAAAGGGGGGGGGAAGAGCGAAGAGCGAAGAGGGGGAAGACGCAGAACGAACGCAGAACAACGCGGACGATATGCACCCCACCTCTCCTCCCCTTGGTCCTCCTTCGCAAAACGCTACGGCGGGACAAAGCAAGGGGAGGTTGGGAGGGGTTCTTCCGCGTACTTCCGCGTCCAGTCCGCGAGATTCCGTGGTAAGTGTGATAGAAATCACAACTTACCGGATCGAGGGGCGGTACACCGACAAGCGGCATCCGGATGAGATCAAGTTCGCCAAGACGATCGAGGAGGACCTGGGTCGGAGGGATTTCACGGTCAACGCACTTGCCTTGAGTTTGGCCGAAGGGATGGCTTTAAAAGTGACGAGTGATGAGGGGGGAGTGCCCTCCGAAGAGGGGTCCCCGCCTGCGCCCGGCTTCGGGCGGGCAGGAGCCTCCGGCGGAAAGAGAAAAGAGGGGGAAATGCCCAATCTGGGGTCTTCGCAAGACCCATGGTCCTGCGAAGACCAGAACATTGTTGATCCTTTCTCTGGACGTGAGGATTTGGCCAAGAAGATCATCCGGGCGGTGGGGGACCCGCGGGCGCGCTTCGGCGAGGACGCCCTACGGCTGATGCGCGCGGTGCGCTTTGCGACCGAGCTGGGCTGGGAGATCGAGCCGAATACCCGCCGGGCCATCGAGGAACAGTCGCATCTTTTAGCGCAAATCGCGCCGGAGCGGATCCGGGACGAGCTGGTCAAGATATTAATGACGCCCCGCGCGGCTGACGGCATATTCTTGCTGGAGGAGCTAGGACTCCTGCCGCATGTCTTGCCGGAATTGCGCGAGGGCATTGGTGTCCCCCAGGACAAGCATCACATCTATTCCGTCTTTGAGCACTCGGTTCGGTCGCTCCGGTATGCCGCCGAGCAGAATTATTCTCTGGAGGTGCGGCTGGCGGCGCTTCTGCACGACATCGGCAAGCCGCGGACCAAACAGGGGGTAAGTCCCAATTCCACTTTTTACAATCACGAAATGGCCGGCGCCAAGATGACGCTCCGGGCCGTGGACCGTCTGCGGTTTTCCAAAGACATAACCGAAGACGCGGCCCACCTGGTGCGTTGGCACATGTTTTACTACAACGTGGGCGAGGTGTCCGCGGCCGGCGTGCGGCGGTTCCTGGCGCGGGTGGGTATCGAGTACGTGGACGACTTGCTGCGCGTTCGGGAGGCGGATCGCATCGGTAGCGGCGTACCCAAAGCGGTGCCCTACAAGCTGCGGCACTTGAAGTTCATGATCGACAAGGTACGCCACGACCCCATCTCGCCCAAGATGCTCCGAGTCAATGGTTTGGATATCATGCGCCTCTTGGAAATTCCACCCTCGCCCCGGGTCGGGCAGATATTGGCGATCTTACTGGAAGAAGTCTTGGAGGATCCGGAGCGGAATGGCGAAGAGAAGTTAGAAGTAAGAATTAAGGAGTTAGGGAAAAAAACGGATACCGAATTGGCGGCGCTAACCGCGGCCGCGAGAAGTAAAAAAGAAGAGTTCGAAAGCGGGCTAGAGAAGGAGATGAAGCAAAAACACCACGTCTAACAGAGCCTATGGGTATTAGCGAAATCATCATCATCGTCCTGGGCCTGACCCTGTTCGAAACAATCTCCAGCGTGGATAACGCGGTGGTCGGTTTGTTCTTCTGGCTGTCTCACCGGAAGCTGGCAATTGAAAAGGCAATAACTTAGAATTTAGAAGTTAGAATCTTATCCTCACTCCTCACTTCTAAATCCTCAATTCTCATATAATGAGCGACCGCACCAAAAAGATCCTGCTAGTGGTATTCACCGCTATCGTCGC
>JACRFR010000030.1 GCA_016212635.1 Candidatus Liptonbacteria bacterium
GCGAGCCCGAAACCATCGGCTGACACTCGGTCTTTCCGAAACGCGTTTCCTGTTCGAGAAAATTCAGGCGGCGTGTGTCCGCGCCGCCGAAGGTCGATATTTCCACGCATCACCAGTATGAAAAAGTGCAGGCGGGTCAGCGCCAATGCACATTGACCTGACCCGGGGGAGTTGTTGTTGTATTGTGTCATTGCTATCATATTCTCATGCCAGAGATAAGAAGAACTCTGGAGAACTTGGCTCGCCGCGCGACCGGTCACGGCTCGGAGGTAAATTTTGAGACGGATGTCCGGTCGCTAATGGAGAAAGGCGCGTCCCTGGAGAATGCCCAGCGAGAAGTTTTAAGAAGTGCCCTGGCTGATCTCCAGACAGAGCTCGCAGGCGGACGATACCTGGATCACTTAAAATCACCCGCCTATCGCCGGTTCCAAGGGGCTGTCCAGAGTTTGTTCGGCAAGCACGGCATGGACCAACTGGCTGGCTTCCGACAGTGGGCCGGTAACCCGAGCGTCTTCCGAACACCAAGAGTCGCGTCTCCTAATTTGCCGGAGGCCACCCGTCATTTCCACGACTTAAAACTGGGCCGGATGCCCGGCCATTTTATCTTGAGTGATTTCGCGGCGGAACGGGAAGTGTTCAACGCGCTCGCAGCGCGCCTGGCTCGAGATCCGGGACTTGCGGCGGCCACCGATCTGCGCGCTTTGGACCCCGAGATCAAGGCCGATATTGGACGCCTGCTGTTGGCCCGCGAGGCCCTGCGGCGACATGAAGAGCGGTTTAAAGCGGATGTGCGCCACGAGCAAGCTTTGGATAATCTTAAGCGCGCCGGCAAAGAAACCGCCGCTCAAATGTGGGCAGCGGTGCCGCAGTATTTCCGAGATGTTGAGATGGCTCTCCACGGCAACCCCAAGTGGACCAAGCGCGGGGGTAAGTGGGAAAAAGCGACCACATCGTATTTGTGGCGTTTGACTAAATTTACCGGTGTTACTGTGAAATTTTTAGCCAAAGAATCCTGGGCGGTGTTGCGGTCCACTCCCGAACTGGCCGCAGAACTCGCCGCCTTGGGGCGCATGGGCGTAACATACACCCGCACCCGCGAGCGCACATTTTAATACCGAACATGAACCAAGAAACACTGCTAATTCTAATCCAGAAGTCATTTCTGCCGGAACCCCAGAAACAAGAGCTGGAGAGTTGGTTAAATTCTGGCGCTTCCGAAGAACAAATTCTGGCCAAGCTAGATGATTATCTGGCGGCCGAAACGGAACGGCGCGGAGAGTCCTACCAGCAAGCGGCAGCGGAACTGGACCAGGAGTACGCGCGAACCGACCAAGATTATGCGGCGGCCAAGAACGAGCTGGAAGAAAATTTGACTCGGCGCTTATCCGAAATTCCGGTCAGCGACGCGGTCGCAAAAGATGTGGCCTGGCAAGAATATTACGACCAGCTGGAAAAATTGCAGATTGAGCGGGAAAAAAAAGTGAAGGCGATTGTTCTGCAACAAACACTTTCGCCTTAGCCCATTTTAGCTGGACCTACGCGTTTGAGCACATCCCAATTTTTTCCTCTCGGTCGTTCCCGCGGAGGCGGGAATCCAGAATTTTCGGGCCTGGATCCCGGCTTCCGGTATCGAGTACAGGATAAACTGCGGCCGGGATGACAGATAAACACGGAGTTTCGTAATTCATAGCTTACACGATTCGCCACAGACCCCGCGGATAGCGCAGGAAGTGAACGCCGAATTGGCTCTTGAAGCGGCTGAAGCCCTGCCACTCCCGGGGCTCGCCCGGCACCCAGAACAAGCCAAAGTTCAGGAAGCGCAAGCCGCGTTTAATGCTCGCGTCGTACCAGTGATCGATCAAACCGATCCCTGCGGAGCAGGCGTTTCCTTCGGGCAGAAGGAATGCGGCCAGATGGACGGACTGGGAAATTTCCGGCAGGTCTACCACTGCCAGGCCGCCGATCACCTCCCCGGTGTCCGCTACGGTCGCTCCCCAAATCTTAAGGTTTTCACCGAAGTAGCGCCCGCGGACCGCCAGGCGGCGAGTGATTTTTTTCTTCTGATCTTGCGGCAGGCGCGGCGCCTTTTGGAAAGCGGAAACGAACTGCTCGGGCTCCAACCCAACTATCGGGTAACGGCGCCGCTCCAGCAGCCAGCGCCGCCGATGACGCTGGGCGTGTTCGGTCCAGCGTTGCCAGTAATCCTGATCGGCGCTTAGCTCTGCGAAGCCGCCCAGCCGTTCCGAGAGCGGACCGTGGAGCGGAAACCAGCCGCGCGGCCGATCCTTCCGGGCGAGGGGCTGCCATAAGACCGCGCGGTGGGGAGGCCCGGGCGGCAGTTCCGGTTTTTCATCGCCGACATACTCCTCAAACCGGAACGGCCCGTGACGCCACCCGATACTTTCCCTGGAACCGTTCTGTACGGGGTAGGTTCGAATATTGGTTTCGTTCTCGCTGGCCAAATAAGCTCCCAACTGGCGGGGGTGGACAAACCCTTGGGGCAGCGGCTCGCCGATCAGACCATTGCCGGGTGGACGGTAAAGCCCCAGGTGGTTGTGACGAAAGAGCCAGATGCGCCAAGCGGATAAGAACTTGCCCATTAGGGCTAGCAGTTCCGCCCGCTGGTAAACATTAAAGAGCAGCCAGCCGCGCGGACTTACCGTCTGGCTGATCTGCTTCAGGAAATCTTCCTGTTCCAAAATCGCCGCTGGGCCGGTATTAGAAAAAATGTCGACCAAGACCAAGTCGAACTTTTCCTGGAGCCGCGGGACCACGTCCCGCGCGTCGCCCAAAAGAAAACGCAGTTTGGGGTTTTTTCGGAAAAGTCCGATCCGCTCGGCGAGGTCGGCCACGGCCGGGTCGTAGTCCACGGCAAGTATGCGGCAGGCGGGATAGCGCTGCCCCAAGATTTCCACCAGATCTCCGATGGCTAAACCTAAAAGCAACACCTTGCGGATACGGGCGTCTTTGGGGATCTGACGCAAGGCAGCGCGCCACATGTGTCGGAGATAATCCCCCGCTTGGGACAAATCTCCGGTTGTCACCTCCCAGCGTCCCAGACAGCAGATCGCCCGGAGCGGACCGCTGCGGGGCGAGGCAATATCGATCCGCCAATAAATCCAGCGGGTCAATCGGCGCAGGTAAGCTAAAACATTGGCCATGGTTGGGGCGTGTCGACTAACCGTAGTATTTGTCCATCATGTTAAGCAGCGCGCCGGCAACGTCTTGCGGCTTGCCCCCGGACGGCTGGTGGTGAATTTCGATGCAAGGCAAGCTGTTCAGCTCCAGGATGGCGCAGTGTTGTTCCCGCCAAGATCGGCTGATGTCCTCTGTCAAGAAATCCAAACCGACCAGGCGCAGATCGAAATGTTTGGCCACTCCCAGGAACAACTCGCGATTGTCGGGATGCATCTGGTCGGTTACTTCGATCACGTCCGCTCCCAATCGAACAAAAGGGTCGCGCTGTAAATACACCCGGACGCCTGCCGAGGGCACGCTATCCCAGGCATAACCCTGCTCCAGGAGGACCGCGTGACTCACGGCGTCGATCGTGATCCGGAAAAGAACATAGGTTTCGTCCTCGGGCGGACCACGGAATGGATCCTCATTCTTGGCCGCGACCAGTTCGCTAATGGTTCGCCGGCCATCGCCCTGCACGGAGGGTATCTCTCGTTTGGCGCAAGCCACGAAACTGTTGTCCACTACCGTTGCCCGATGCACGGTGAGCCCCCCCAGATATTGTTCCACAATAAATTCGGGCGCGTAGGCTACCGCGTGAGAGATCGCGCGCTGTAATGCATCCGGAGTGCAAATATTAGTGGTTACGTGCCGAGAGAAAGACCCGCCGCGAGGCTTTACCACCAAGGGCCAGCCCAGTTCCGAACCATACCGGAGCGCGGCGCGGGCTTGAAAGAACCAAAAAGACCGCCCGCGAGCGGCAGGCCAGCCGGCTTTTTCCAGCTCGCGCTTGACCCATAACTTATCATCCACGCGCGAGGGCGGATAATGACTGGTAAACTCCGCGAGCGGCAGACTCTCAAAAACAAAGCTTCGGCGCCGACCATTCTTGGCCAGCATCCGGATATAGCGCACGTCTCCGAAACGGCTCTCCAGGACTTCAAAAACATAACCGCGCTCCGTTGCCGCTTGCAAAAGACAAGCGGTTCGGGCCGACACTATCGGCATTCGCCCGCGGTTCACCCCGTTAGAAGTTTCATTTCTAGCGGGGCTCACCCCGGGTCTGGATTCCAGCCACTCCCGCGACCGGGGAGTGAAAAGTCGGCAAGTTATCAAGGCGCGAAGGAAAAGCTGGCTCGCGGCATATTGCCAGCGCCAGGGTAAAAAACGCCCCGACAAACTGGGCAAGCAGCGGTCGGTCAGTCCGTCTAGCCAGCTGACTATGTGGCGGACAGAAGAGCCACCGCATTCGTCGCACCGGGTCATGGCTCGAGGGGCGAGGAAGTAGATGCCCTGGGAATGGTAACCGCGGGGCTCGGCAGGGCGGGAGTGGTGGTGGGCTTGGATTCCAAAAACACCTGCAGTGTTTGCCGCCGTTCGCCGCCCAAGCGGCGCCGGGCGCCAATGACAAAAGTGTTCAGGCCGGGTTCTAAAAGAACTGTCTTTTGCCAGTCGCCGCTGTCGGTCGCCGGCACCAGCTCCGCGTTAATATAAACCTGGGCGCCGGGCGAAGCATAGCCAGCCAGGGTAACACTTTCGGTGCTGGTGCTCACGGCTAGAGTGGCCGGCTGGACCACTTTTAGCTCCGGCTGCCAGGCCCAGAGCCGCAAACCAAGGTAAATCAGGACCGCTAGGAACAGAAGCGTTATCGCTACGGGCTTGGCGGAACGCGGCAGAGCAAACCGATTCTTCGGGAGCGCGTCACTGCCGCCGGAAACTTGCACCCGACCCTCCCGCCGGAACGATTCCCAGGCCGCCTGGCCGTCAAAGTCCAGGACTTCGCCGAGCTTGATCAGGTAGCCTCGCACGTAGGGCGCCGGGGGTAATTGAGAGTTTGCCCCGCGGAGCAATGCCTCCAAATGTTTAGTGGAAATTCCGGAAACTTCCGACAGCTTGCGCAGAGGCAGGCCGCGTTCTTTCATCTTGGCCGCAAGCAGCGCGGCGATGGTTGTTTCTTCATCCATAGCTTTCTTTTTCTTCCGGATCGATACCGGAGATCTGCCCCGCGCTCGCGGGCGGGCTGACAAAGACCTCGCGGGGTTTGGCGCCTTCACCCGGACCGACCACGCCGCGTTCTTCCATCACGTCCAAGAGGCGGGCGGCTCGCGCATAACCTAATTTCAGGTGCCGTTGCAGGAGCGAAGCGGAAGCCTTCTGGGTCTTGGCTACCAGCTGGACGGCGGGCTCATACATTTCATCTTCCGCGTCTTCCAAATACTCGTCCAGAACCAAACCGCTCGTACCATTGTTCGCTTCTCCGTTCCCCGGCGCATCTCCATTTCCACCGAAGGCCGACCCTCCTCCGGAGAATAGGTCGATCTCTACCTTCTCCGCGGGCGTTACGCGATTATGCTCGATCACGAAATTAGCCACGGCTTGGATCTCTTCTTCGGTGACAAAAGCCCCTTGGATGCGTTTCGGCTTGGACAGTTGGGGCGAGGTGTAAAGCAGATCACCGCCGCCCAAAAGCGTTTCCGCTCCGCCGGTATCTAAAATGGTGCGGGAGTCGATCTGGCTCGCCACTTGGAGCGCAACCCGGTGGGTGATGTTCGCCTTGATCAGCCCGGTAATGATCTCCACGGACGGACGTTGAGTGGAAACGATCAGATGGATACCGGTCGCCCGCGCCATCTGGGCCAGGCGGATAACCGAACCCTCCACCTCCCGGCCGTAACTGGACATTAGGTCCGCTAATTCGTCGACTACGATGACAATGTAAGGTAACGGCTCTTTGGCATTTTTCTCGTTGTAACTTTTAATGTCCCGTCGCCCGGCGGCCTCTAGCAGTTCGTAGCGGCGAGTCATCTCCTCGATCGCCCACCGGAAAACCGCGATGGCTTTCTTATTCTCGGTAATTACCGGATGCACCAGGTGAGGCAAGCCGTTGTAGACCGATAACTCTACCCGCTTAGGGTCGATCATTAAGAGCCGCAAGGTGGCGGGTCCGCAGTGGTAGAGCAGGGAGATCAAGATGGAGTGCATCAGGATCGACTTGCCGCTGCCCGTTGCCCCTGCCACCAAGAGGTGGGGCATGCGCTCCACGTCGGCGAAGATCGGTTCGCCGTTGACATCCCGGCCCAAGGCGAAAGCCAGCGACCCGGCGGCGGCAAACTCTTGATATCCCAAAAGACTGCCGAGCCGGACCAAAGCCGCGGATTTGTTGGGCACCTCGATCCCGACCAGAGATTTGCCGGGAATCGGCGCCTCCATCCGGATCGGGTGCGCGGCCAGAGCCAGCGCCAGGTCCTGCCGGAGGGCGGTGATGCGGGACAACTTGACCCCCTCCGCGGGTTTCATGGTGTAGCGCGTTACTTTCGGCCCCACGTTGATCTCGCCCATCTCCACCGCGATGCCGAAACCCTCGAAGGTGCGGCAGATAATGTTGGCGTTAGCCCGCAGGTCACCGGTGGTTGGTTTCTCCACGGAAGAATGCAGGAGGGACAGGGGCGGCGGGACGTAACCGGCCAAAAACTTGGCGGAGAGAATTCTGTCTTTTCCTTTTCGACTCTCCGCGGAAGATGTGCCGGACTCTGCTTCGCTCGCCTCCTCGGCGGCCGGTTTTTTTAGATCCGCCTTCTGCTCCGCCGCCGGTTCTGATCTTGCTTCGGGCGCGGCCGTTTTGGGGGAAGATGCGCCTGGCGCCTCGCTCGGTTCGGTAATAGTCAGGGTTGGAGTTTGAGGCTTGGGCTCCGGCCGTAACTTTATTCGTTTGAGCCACCCAGGCATCTTCAGCCGAACGGGCGAGTTGAACGTAACCAGCACGGAGATGACCAGGATGACCGCATTGATCACTACTGCCGCAGTGTGCCCGAAGGGCACCGCCAGAGCGGCCAAGATTCGACCCAGCCAACCGCCAGAGAGCGGCGCGAATAGCTCCACCAGCCCCAAGACCGAGAGCAGGAGCAAAGTTAAACCGAGAAAAACCACGCTGACCAGTTGCCGCCGATCGGATAAGAGAAAAAGGAAGGCGACCGCGGACAAGCCCAGCGGCAGAAGCAGATAGCCCACTCCGAAAAGCGTACCTAAAATTTTGAAGGTCCAGGCGCCGATCGGACCCGCCTCGGCAAACCGCGCCAGAACCAAAACTATGCTCGCCCCCAGGAGCGCCACGCCCCAGATGCTGCGCTTGGTGTCGGGATGCAGGTTGACCCGGGGCTTACTCCCGCCGTTCCGCTCCCGATTTTTATCGCGCTCCCTGCCGTTCGGCTTCTTGGTTTCCGCCATTATATGTATTGTCCTACATCGAGCGCCAAAATTCAACGCTCTCCGCGCTGCCGCCACAGGAATTCGGCCGTTTCCCCTACCCCGTGTCCCTGCGCGGGACTAGTCCAGCGAATGGAGATTGACCGCCAGCTGGTCCTGCCAAATCATCTCCGGATAATGCAGAAGTGTGTCCTTAACATACTTCTTGCGCTCCTCATAAGTGGCCCGATCCTGCGCCTCAAACTTAACTGTGATATATGGCCCGTTTTGAGAGTACCGGAAGATGATCATTCCATCCGGCAAGTCGGCGCGCGTGCCGTCATCATCGGGGATCACCGAAGCGTCGGTGATCTTGGCTTGCGGAAAGTCTAGCTTGAATTTGACCGATAGATCTTTGATGACCTGAACCTTTTTATCATCCGGACAGCCGATCTTGATCTCTGGGGAAGAAATGTATTTAGGAAATTCTTGATACAACTGGCTCAAGGACTTGTTCTTGTCGGACAGATACTCCAGTACTCGCAGCACGGCGTACGTGCCATCATCATGCCCGTAAGCGTTATCCGCAAAAAAGAAGTGCCCGGACAGTTCCCCGCCAAAAGCCGCGCCCACCTCGGCGATCTTGGACTTGATGAAAGTATGCCCGGTGCGCCACATGACCGGCGTCCCGCCGCATTGCTCGATAACCCTAGAGGTCAGCTGGGAGCAAAGAGTGTTGTGGACAATCCTGGAATGAGGAAAGCGTTCTAAGATCTCCTGGGCGAAGATCGCTACCAGGACATCATTCCATAAGATGTTGCCGTTTTCGTCCACCGTGCCGATACGATCTCCGTCTCCATCGAAAGCCACGCCGAAGTCTGCTTTCTCCGCGAGAACCCCGGCGCGAACCCGCTCCATGACTTCGGTGGCGGTGGGGTCCGGCGTGCCCACTGGAAAATGTCCATCTACCCCCAGGTTCTGGCCGATAACCTCGCAGCCAGCGGCCTCAAATATCCTCTTATTGAACGGACCGGTGGTGCCCATGCCGGAATCCATCACCACTCGAAACTTTCTCTGTAAACGTACCCTCTTTAGAACATCGTGCGTGTAATCCTGGAAAAACGATTCTTGCTCGGCGGCCGAGAGAGTGGTCACTTGGCCCTGTCCGGTAAACGGAAAGAATGATTCTTCTTCGGTGATCCGGCGAATTTCCTGAACTTCTTCGATCTCGGTGGTTCGGGAATACCCGGTGGCCAGTTTAAAACCGTTGAAATTCCACGGGTTGTGGGAAGCGGTGACCATGGATCCGCCATTGGTCTGAAAACGGTACTGCCCGTAGTACACCATCTGGGTCATAACCATCCCTAGATTAATAATGTCGATCCCCATCGCCGCCATACCTTTGATCAATGCCTGTTGATACTCCTCCCCGCTCAAGCGGCAATCCCGGCCCACCACTGCTTGTCTAATTTTTCTCCGCCGCAGGAAGGTGCCGTAGGCCTTGCCGATCGTTTCCACCTTTTCGGCATCCAGGTCTTGACCGGCGATTCCCCGAATATCGTAGTTCCGGAAGATGTAGGGATTTATTTTCATGTATAGATTGTACCGTGTGCCCACGGGTGGACGCAAACCTCAAATTTATACCAGGTCCAAACACGCGAAAAACAAGGGGCGTTTCAATTTTTAAAATTGACATGTCTCGGGGCACGGCATAGAGTACAGAGACATGCCTGAATTCTTGAACAGCTCTTTCGGTTTGAAGCTCACTGCCGCGCAAGCCGTGCAAGAAATTGTCCGCTTTATGCGCACCGAGCCGCTTTTCCGTTACAAAGTTACGATCGGCACCGATTCCCAGCGTTTATCGGACACGCGCGCCGATTTCGTCACCGCGGTCGTGGTCCACCGAGTGGGCAATGGCGGTCGCTACTTCTGGCGCCGAATAGAACTAGGCAACCTACACACTCTCCGCGATCGAATCCTGCGAGAGGTTGTTTTGTCCCTGGAGATCGCCACGGGCGTGGTTAAGGAGTTGCAGCAGTACAGTTTGCCCGAGTTCGACTTCGAGATCCATATCGACGTCGGCGAGAACGGCCCTACCAAGGTTATGCTCCAGGAGGTGGTCGGTATGGTCCGGGCTTATAACTTTGAGGCCAAAACCAAGCCGGATAGCTACGCGGCTTCCAGCGTGGCCGACCACCTGGTGTAGAAAGCGAGGAGGGAAGAGCGAGGAGCGAGGAGAGTCGCGCAGGATCAATACGTCTTAATTCTTTCTTCTCTCATCGCTCATCGCTCATCCCTTTTCTACGATGGACACCCTCGTCTTCGACATTGAAACCCAAAACTTTTTCAGCGACCCCGGAGTCGGCCGGGATAACTTCGAGGCGCTAAAAATATCCGTGGTTGGGGTCTACTCTTATAACCAGAATAAATACTTTTGTTACGAAGAAAAGGAGATGGAGCGGCTCGCGGAACTGTTCGCGGGGAGTAGCCGACTGATCGGCTTCAGCTTGAATCGCTACGACGTGCCAGTTCTGAATGTTTACTTTCAGCGCTTACGCAACGATCCGCAGCTGGATCTGTGGCGCAAAGAGCGAGTGGATCTTTTACAGGAGGTGGAACAAGCCACCGGCAAGCGTATCAGCTTGAGCCGCCTGGCGGAAGCCAACCTGGGGGAGCGAAAATCACGCGCCAGTGCCGAGGCGATCCAAATGTTCGACGAGGGCCGAATAGAGGAACTCAAGGAGTACTGCCTCCTGGACGTGCGCCTAACCAAGCAACTATATGATCTGTCCCGAGCCCAGGGCTTTCTCCTGGTACCAGACCGAGAAACCGGTGCGCTCCGGCAGGTGCCCACTCCTCATGCCAATCAAACGAAGCTACTTTGATTACGCGGCGACCACGCCGGTAGACCCGCGGGTCCGCCGGGCGATGTTGCCGTACTTCTCGGCTCGGTTTGGCAATGCAGGCTCGGTTCATTCTTTCGGCCAGGAGACATTGGCCGCGGTGGATGCGGCCCGGGAAACAATCGCCCGCTCCGTCGGCGTCGAGTTCCGAGAAGTAATCTTCACCGGCTCCGCGACCGAAGCCAACAATTTGGCGCTGCGCGGGGTCGTGAGCACCCATCAACGAATAACGAATTCGTTACGAATCTGCGAATTCGTAAATTCGAGTCCAATTCGTAATTCGTTGATACTGCCACGCATCGTGGTTTCGGCAGTGGAGCACGACTCGGTTTTAAACACCGCCCGCGACCTGGAACGATCCGGCGAGATCGAATTGGTTGTTCTACCAGTTAATAAAAACGGGGTGGTTAATCTGAAGAAGCTGGAAGGATCCCTGACCGAGAACACAGTTTTGGTTTCAATAATGTATGCCAATAACGAAACCGGCGTCATCCAGCCCATCTCTGAAATTTCGGAGGTGCTTCGAAATTTCAGAGCGAAAAGCGAAAAGGGGCAAGCGGAAAGGGGTCTCTCTTCACGCTCTCCGCTCTCCGCTCTCCGCTCTCCGCTTTTTCATACCGACGCCGCTCAAGCCTTTCAATTCCTGGACTGTAATATTGGCCGCCTCGGCGTGGATCTAATGACTCTCTCCGGCCATAAGATCTACGGTCCCAAGGGAGTCGGGGCGCTGATTGTGGGAAGCGGAAAGCGGAAAGCGGAAAGCGGAAAGAGTGGAACCGAACTCTCCGCTCTCCGCTCTCCGCTCTCCGCTATGCTGACTGGCGGCGGCCAAGAATTCGGCCTGCGTTCCGGCACGGAAAATGTCCCGGCCATTGTCGGCTTCGGCAAAGCCGTGCAGCTCGCGGACCGATACCGCGAGCGGGAAACGAAACGGATCTCCGACTTGCGTAATCTTTTCCTGCGGGAACTTAATAAATTTTTTCCTCGCGCCCAACTGAACGGGATCTCATCAACGAATAACGAATCGGTTGCGAATTTGCGAATTCGAAAATTCGGGTCTAATTCGTTATTTGTTGATGTCCTCCCCAATATTTTGAACGTTTACTTTCCCGGCCACGATGCTCAAGATCTGCTGATCCGTCTGGACCTCGCCGGCATCGCGGTCTCCGCCGGTCCGGCCTGCTCGGCCCGGTCGCTCACCGCTTCCCACGTCTTGCTTGCCATGGGCCACTCCCCGGAACGCGCCAAAAACAGCCTGCGCTTCAGTTTCGGGCGGACGACCACCACTCATGAAATCAGATGTTTGCTTTATGCCCTCAAGCGTATCTTAGTAAACCCCGCCAGAGAACGAGCGCGGGGCATTCTCTAATTGGGTAAATAATTGAATTAGGCACTGCTCGCAGTATATTATCTCCGGCCTCTCCGGCGCATAGGCTGTCTCGAACTCGTTCGGGCATGGGTCAGTGCCGTGGGAATGGGCGGTGGTGTTCTGGTAATGATTAATCATTAACGATTGATGATTGCAGTCGCAGCGGCGGTGCCAGAGTTTGAGTGGATTACACTTGGTCAGGCGTTCGCGGTGCCGGCAGTTGGGGCAAACCCGAGGCAAGGGCAGGTTCATCTCCCGATAAAAGGCGAGTTCCTGGGGAACGATTCGAAAGGCGGTGGTACAGCCCCCGGCCTGCGGGTCGGGGTTGCGGCTGGCGCACCCGATGATCTCTTGAGTAATCGTATCCGAAACGTCTTGGATAGTTTCTGGCAAGTTCGCGGCGGGCAAGGTAATTCGGTAATTGTGATCCTCTGGCTTGCGCCAGACATAGCCCCTCGCTTTCGCCTCCGCCTCGCTTATGGGAAAGTAATCCTGGGCCACTGTTTCGTTTGTATACGACAACAAAGTAGTTATCCTGTCCTCCAAGAAGGAGTTGTTCGGCTTATTAATTGAAAGCCGAGATATTGCCCAGGCTCATCGAAACTATTTTCAAGCCCTGTGGCAAATCAGCACCCCTGCTTGAACCCTTACTCCTACTCTCTACTTGCCACTTGCTACTCACTAATCTTTGGGGGTGCCCGACCGGACTCGAACCGGCAACCGCCAGAGCCACAATCTGGAGCTCCACCAATTGAGCTACGGGCACCATATACCACCCGTCCATATCATAATCGGGAGATACCCGAATGCAAGCGCCTTCCAATTTGCATTTGTTCCGCTATACTGTGTTTCGTCGCCGACATGAATGGCTTCTCGAATGGTTTCGTGGTCCTAACTCTGGCGCATCCGGTCTACGCGGGAGTGTTTTTTTATGCGTTTTATATATTTCTAGGCAACATCGCGGGCTTCACCGCCTTGTGGCTGGCCTTCCGGGGACACTTTGGACCCTGGGGCCTACCTATAATCCTGACTATTGTTTTTATCGCCGATCTGTCGGGAGATTTCTTGTGGTATTCTTTGGGCCGGTTCCTCTCGAATACTCGTTTCGCCGGTCAGATCAAACACAAGTTCCGGTTCCTGGAGCGTTTGGAGGCGCATTTTGACCGGCGTGGCGCGCGCTGGATCTTCCTCTCTAAATTCTTATATGCAACCACTTTCCCGATCTTGTTTACCGCCGGTTGGACCAAGATCGATTTCCGGAAGTACTTTCGCGTCTCGTTATTCGCTATTCTGGCCTGGCTACCGATAATGACCATCCTGGCCTATGCCCTTTTTTCCGGCTTGATCCTGATCCAGGCCACGTCCGCCTTCCACCGAGTGGAGAAGTTGTTCTTGGTTGGTCTGCTCTTATTCCTACTCTTGAACTACCTCTTGACCCGCTTGACGCGCGGCCTGGTTGAGCGTAAGGAGGGTTTCTAGCCGCGCGCTTTGCGTCCGGCATAATTTCCGTATATTATAGGGGGGCCAGCATGAAAAATTTTTCCAAAAACATTTTCTGGGCGGTGCTGACCCTGGTGATCGCCTCCGTGGTTTTCTCCATGGTCTACCAGACCAGCCAGCCGCCGGCGAAGTTAAGCCTATCGGAACTGGCCCTGAAGGTTAACGCGGGAGAAGTGGCGCAAATAAAAGTCAGCGGCGACACCTTGTCCATCCGGCTTAAAAACGACCAGAAGGCCACTTCCAAAAAGGAGGTGGAGGCGGGCCTGACCGAAAGTCTGAAAAATTTTGGCGTTCAGCCGGAGGCCCTGGCTAAAGTTGAGATCAGTGTGCAGGACCCTTCTGGCTGGCAGTTCTGGGGCGGCTTACTGATCCCCACCGTGCTGCCCATTCTCTTGATTGGCTTTTTGTTCTGGCTCATGTTCCGACAGGCGCGCGGCGGTATGAACCAAGCCTTCAGCTTCGGCCGGTCCAATATCCGTTTATCCACTTTCGGCAATGAACGTATTACCTTCCAGGACGTGGCGGGACTAAAAGAAGCCAAGGAGGAGCTGGTGGAGGTAGTGGATTTTTTGCGCAATCCCAAAAAGTATCTGGAACTCGGCGCCCGCATCCCCCGGGGCGTGCTCCTGGTCGGCCAGCCCGGCACGGGCAAAACGATGCTCGCGAGGGCGGTCGCGGGCGAGAGCAATGTGCCCTTTTTCCACACCTCTGCCTCGGAGTTCGTGGAAATGTTCGTCGGCGTCGGAGCTTCGCGAATTCGGGACAGCTTCGCCACCGCGCGCAAAGCGGCACCGTCTATTTTATTTATTGATGAGATCGACGCAGTTGGCCGCCAGCGCGGAGCGGGCTTGGGCGGCGGCAATGACGAGCGGGAACAAACCCTGAATCAGATTCTGGTAGAGCTAGATGGTTTTGATCGCGAGACGCGTGTGATAATTTTGGCCGCGACCAACCGACCTGATATTCTCGATCCGGCTCTCCTGCGGCCCGGACGTTTTGACCGACGGGTGTTATTGGACCTGCCGGACCTGAACGATCGCGAGGCGATATTAAAGATTCACGCGCGGGATAAAATTCTGGAACCCAATTGCGACTTGCGCCGGGTGGCGGTGCGCACTCCGGGATTTTCCGGCGCGGATCTCGCCAACTTGATGAATGAGTCGGCGCTCTTGGCGGCCCGCCAGAATAAAAAGGCGGTCAGCCAAGAGGAGCTGTTTGAGTCGGTGGAAAAGGTGCTCTTAGGCCCAGAACGGCGCGGACGGGTCATCTCCCAGAGCGAAAAAGAAATCACCGCCTACCATGAAGGCGGGCATGCACTGGTGGCCGCTTCCATTCAGGGCTCCGACCCGGTGCACAAGGTCTCCATTATCAGCCGCGGATTCACCGGCGGCTACACCATGAAGCTGCCAATCGAGGACCGGCGTCTTCGAACTCGCAAGCAATTCCTGGCCGACTTGGCGATGTTCATGGGCGGCTACGCCTCCGAGAAATTAGTCTTCGGAGATATTTCCACTGGGGCCTCCAGCGATTTGAAAGAGGCCTCGGAGTTGGCGCGCAGTTTGGTCACCAAGTACGGCATGAGCGAGCTGGGGCCGATCACTTTCGGCAAAAGTGAGGAGTTGATCTTCCTGGGCCGGGAGATCTCCGCCGAAAAGAATTATTCCGAGGCGATCGCCACCAAGATCGACGCCGCCGTGCAGGACCTTATGGCGCATGCCTACCTTACCGCCCAGAAAATATTGAAAGCCCATCGCAAGGCGCTAGATAAGATCGCCCAAGTACTGCTCGAGAAAGAAACCCTGGAGCAAGAAGAATTTGCCGCCCTTCTTAAGCCGTTCAAGATCAAGCCGATTGTTATAACGTAACTTTGGTGGGCCAGGAAGGACTCGGACCTTCGGTCTACGAGGTATAAGCTCGTTGCATTAGCCGCTATGCTACTGGCCCTTTTCAATATTCCGATTCCGCAGCCACGAGTTATTATCTTCTTTCTTGGACCAAACGATCGAAACGTTCCGTGGATTGCACGGCGTTGCGGTTGAAGTTGTTGATCGCGGTCACCTCCGAGTTCACTTTATCGATCAAGGCCGAGACCTCTTGGGTTTGCGCCTGACCCGCGAACCGGCCCCGCAAGATATCCAACAAGTCCGAGAGATAAGCGCTGTAGTTTATTAAGCGATCAATGATCGCGAGCCGCTGGGTAAGCGACTGGAGCGCCGCGTCCTGGGCTTCCGGGTCTTTTATCGCGGGCAGGGCTTGCGCCATTTTTTCCAGCTCTTGAGACAAATCCACCGCCTTGGCACGGATGTCTCGGCTGCGCTGGATGAGCTCGCCGGTCAAGGCAAAGGCATCCGCGAACTGCCGGTCCTGGTCGTATTGGTTGATGCGCTTAACATCCTCATTCAGCTGGTTGGAGAGATCGACTATATTTTGAGCCACCAAAGCGCCCTGTAGGCGTGCCTGGGTAAAGCTATCCGGAACCGGGTTCACGTAGCGGCCCCGCGCCACCATAAAGGCACCGCCGATAATGACTACCACTGTCAGCCCGCCGATGACCGCGATCTGTCTGGATTTCATTGGGGTACGGCGGTTATTCTACCAGGCCTGCGGGCCCGGTCAACTTGAGCGGAGGGCATGTAGCATGTAGCATGTAGCATGTAGCGCGGGGTTCGTATAGTGGTAGTACGTCACCCTTCCAAGGTGAAGGCGCGAGTTCGATTCTCGTACCCCGCTCCATGTTACTAATAGACCAGACCATAAATGTGGGGTTAAGGAAAAATCGGTGTGTTTTTTTCGGGGAATGTTCGTGTCGGTTTCTCTCTCGCGAGATGTGAGAGGATGATCGACACGAGTGTTTTCTTCTGAGAGAGGCGCAACCCCCTGTGCCGCCTCAATCCTTCGGCA
>JACRFR010000031.1 GCA_016212635.1 Candidatus Liptonbacteria bacterium
AATTCGTTTGGAAAAATGGGGGGAACTCAGTGGGACGCGCGTCGCGCGTCCCACATTCTGGCTTTGAAAAAGCCGTTGAGTTCTGTTTTGGTGGGTATAGGTTGGATCTGAAACAAAGGACCGGTCGGCGCGTCTCGGATCGGATTACCGACCCTACCCGCCACTTTCATAAGTTCCACTTCCTCCTTATTATTTTGCGAAAAAATACAAGCATAATTTACTCGCGCGTTTTTCGCGCCGGCGCGCTTGTCTTTCAAGGCCCTGGCGTTCGCGACGATCTCCTGGATTTTTCGTATCAATTCTTGGAAACTCATTTTAGAGTATGGTCGGTGTTCGCATTATATTATTTCCCACCCTGTTTTTCTAGACAGAGAGTTCATTTCGGCTAATTCTTATTCTATTGTTCTTGAGAACAATAGAATAAGAATTTCGTTTAGTCCCAGTCAGACGGGATTGCTATTGGCGGCATTTAGGATACGACATTCTCACTTTCTTAAGAAAGTGAGAATGTCGTAAAGAAAGCTATTGTTGGCAATTCCGGCAGTAGACTGTGGTGCGGTTCGCGACCTTGGTCGCACATAGAACACTAGAACATTTATAACACTTCTGCTTCCCTCTCCCGTAAACCTTGTGTTCCCGCGCGTAGTTGCCGCGGGAGCCGTCCGCTAGGCGGTAAGTTGCGACCGAAGAGCCGCCGAGTTTGATGGCCCGCGACAAGATTTTTTGAATAGCTTGGTAAAGCCGTTTGGTTTCCGTGGGAGTGAGCGTGTTCGCGCGTCGGGTGGGCCGGATGCCGGCCGCGAAACAGACCTCATCGCAGTAGATATTACCCAGGCCGGTTACGACGGATTGATTCATCAGTACCGTCTTGAGCTTACTACTCTTACCGCGCAGTGCCCGGCGTAGATATTCCGCCGTGAATTTTCGATCGAATGGCTCCAGGCCGAGGTCCGCGAAATGATTCGCGTGTTCAAAAGTAGCAATGTCCGGGTAGGCGAGCAGGTAACCAAACTTGCGCGTGTCGTTGTAAAAAAGAACGCCCTTGGTCAATTCGAAAATCACGCAGGTATGCTTATTCGGCAGTATATGTTCCGAGATCTCGATCGGATGACCACCCATGACTAGCGAAGAGCGAAGAGGGATGAGCGATGAGAGGGGGCCCCTATTAATATTTTCTCCTCGCTCCTCGCTCCTCGCTCCTCGCTTTTGGCACACCAGCTGCCCGGTCATTTTGAGGTGGACCAAAAGTACCGCACCGGAGCGAAAACGGAAAATGAGATTCTTGGCGCGGCGTTCGATGCCCGCGATACGCTGGCCAGTCAGGATTTTGATAAAAGCGGCGGTCTTGGCGCGAGAGGCGCGGCGCAGGTTGCCCCGGCCGGAAACAAGTTTGGGTTCGGAGATGGCGACCCGCTTAATTTTCTGGCCGACCAAATATTTGGCGAGTCCGCGGCGCAAAGCTTCAACTTCGGGCAGTTCGGGCATGGGAAAAAGTGATGAGCGAAGAGGGAAGAGCGAAGAGCGGCAGATGCGGCGGCCGTTGCTATCTGATTTGATAACTTACCGGTCTGGATTAGCTACTCCAGCGCTTGCGTAAAATCTTCCACCGGGATATTGATGTCCCGGAGAATGGCGCGCAGGGTGCCGCGGGAATATCCTTGCCTGCGTGGCGGGCGACCACAGTGCGCCGGCCGTCGGGATGTTTAAAAACCAAGTGCGAGCTGCCATGCTCGGGATGTTCCAAAAAACCAAGCCTCCGAAGCGCCTGCATCAGCTGGCGATCATTAATTACCGGCAGTTTTGGCATGGCGTTAGCTAAGCCGCCAAAGCAAGAGTTTTCACCACTTCCACTCCCACGTCCTCGGGAACCGGTTCGCCGTCCGCCTGTAAACTGCGCACGTATACGCTCATGGCATCCCGAATATTGCGCCGGGCTTCTTCGAAGGTTTCACCCCGGGTGTGACAGCCCGGCAGGGCCGGCACAAAGGCGTGGAAAGTGTTATTTTCGTCGGGTTCGATGATGACCCGGTAGGAATTTTGTTTCATATTGTTATGTTACACCCGCCTCAAGCGGTGTCAATTCTGTGCGGCGCTGTTCGAAAACCCCAGGTTTGTCATTCCGGCGAAAGCCGGAATCCAGGTTTTCTTAGTCACTGGATCCCGGGTCAAGCCCGGGATGACACTCAGCAAGCGGTGGAATCAATGTTTTCGAACAGCGCAATTCTGTGCCCAGATAAAGCTATTCCACTCCCAGCTTCTTCAGCTCGGTAAAAAGTTGGGGATTGTTTTCGAATCGAATCGCTGCTGCGAAACCCAAGCTCATAGGAGTGGCTAAATTTTTCTCCTCGTCATCATATTGTGTGGGGGGCGATAGGGGACTCAATCAGCTATCTGCCGTAAAGCTGATGGTGAGTGCCGATGGTTACAAAAATGCAAATCTCGCCGGGCAGGTGCTTATAAATTGCCCGCAGGTCGCCGCCGATGTTTATGCTTCGATAGCCGCCGTACCTGCCCGCGAGAGGATGGTTGTTTAAGATGGGGTCAAATGGGTCGGCTGAAAATAGCCGCAATCTTTCTCGAAACCTGGTTTTCTCCGTCAGTTTCAGCTGGCGGTAGGTTTTAACGAAGTCCCGATGAAAGACAAGCTTCATCGATCATCCAGATATTCCAGGGCTTCCTCCGCCGAAGAGAAGATGGGGGAGAGGTTATGCTTACGGACAATGTCCGTTTCCATTCGGCCGAGCAGCAGCTCCAATCCTCGGGACATTCGAGGCACAGCGGAAAAATTCACCGCGCGGTTGCGGATAAAATCTTTGAGTTGAGCATTGACGATGACGCTTAAAGGCAGGCCCAGCTCCGCCGCTATTTTTTTAGCGGCCGCCTTGACTTCCCGGTCGGTTTTGATATTTAGGATTGTTTTGCTCATATAACCATAGTATATACAACGGTTAACATAGGTCAAGGACTAAAATTTAAACTAAAACTTGGCCAGTTTCTGCATAGCGATGTAGGTTAAACTCTTTCTAACGATCTCCCCGGGGCCAATGCCCAAAGATCGGGTGAGTTCGGCCAGTTTTTGATGAGCCTCTGTCCGCTGGCTCTTGCGGGCATTCATTTCTATTTCCAATCCTTCGCCCATGCCCTGGATGGAGTCGAAGCAAAACTTGGCTCCACGGTAGTAATAGATCAACCGCCGTTTTCGGACCATCAGAAATTCTTTGAAACCAATATCCGAAAGAATGGCACGCATTTCCTTGGTGTTTGTGAGGTCGATCTCGTGTTCGTGGCAGAAGGCATGGTTCTTGCCGTCCACGGGTGATTTGCATTCCAGCGCGGAGACGGTCCGGCCGCTGTATAAATCTTTACTTTCCCGGATACGCAGGGCGAATCCGGTCTGATCGGTCGAGGCCTGCCGGATATTCTTCGCGCGTTTCGGGCAGAACCAGTAGTCGATTAGCTTTGCGGCGCCAACTGCCCGTGCGCCGCGGGCGATAAGCGCGGTCTCGACTCGCTTGCGATTGGCGAGCAATATTCGGATTTCCACCTCAATCAGTTTGGACCATTTTAACCAATTCTCGCAGACCGTCCACTATCGCTCCCCGAAGAACCGGGCTTCTTTCTCCCGGTTAACACTTTTTGCGACCGCAAAAAGTGTTAACCGGTCGCCCTGAAACGATATTCAGTCGTTTCGGGCGGGTGCCCGTAGGGCGGAGGATTAATTCCTCCTTTCTTAAAGGAGGTGGTCCGACTCGAGTCGGACCGGAGGATTTGTAGAAATCCCTCCCTCCGATTTGAATCGGAGTACTCCCTTTACCAAAGGGAGAATTAACGCTCAAACGCGTAAGTCCTAAAAAGTAATCGGGCCAGGCGGATTGTTTCGTATGGCACGCGGCCCTCGAAACGATCATATATCGGCTTTAAACGCTCGGCGCCTAACTCGCGGAGAGCGTTCTGGATCTCGGCAACCACCTTTTCTTTCCCTTTTGCAAGATGAGCAATGTCGGAACGACTTATTTTTTCCAGTACGAGCAGTTCTTCGATGTGCTGAATAATAGTAGCCGGTTTCCTGCCTTGCGCCCGAGCTGCTTCTTCGACCGTTTTTCCTGCGCGAACCGATTCCAGCGTTTGCTCCCAGCACGGACTCTTTTTCTTCGCGTTCGCCACAATAATAAAATTGTCATCGGCTGATCCTGCCCCTTTGAGCGGTTCCACGTTTCCGCCGCCGGCACGGATAAAATCATCTTGCCGTTTTTTGAGTTCCGCCGGCAACACGGCGGCGAGATTTTCTTGAACTTGGCGCGAGGCCTCGCGGAACTCCAGGTCTTTGGCGGCAATATCGGGATGCACTTGGAGCGCCCGTTCATTGAAGCCCGCGAGGAAAAGTCCCTGGAGCGTCCGGACGCGGGAGATGGCGACATACCCCTGTCCGTGCTCGAAAGCGTCGGACAAGTCCATGTGCGCGGCATCCAAGGACATGCCCTGACTTTTGTGGACGGTGATCGCCCAGGCCAGGCGCAGGGGAATTTGAATTATGCGCGCCAGGATCCGGCCGCCCTCCTCCACGCTCCACTCCGCCGGTTCCGCAAAAATCGTGCGCCCCGCGCCAGTTTTTACAATAGGCTCCCCGTCCTCTTCGGAGAATCCGACGATCGTGCCCAGGGTACCGTTCACGAACCGATGTCCCGCAATATCATTTTTCGTAAACATCACTCGGGCGCCGATCTTGAGCGTTAATATCTCCGGCGAAAGGCATCCCCGCACCAGGCGTTCCACCAATTGTTTCGCCCCGTGTTTTTCCATGGCAAAAGCGCGTTCTTCACCCGGTAATTGGGAAAGCTTGGCGCGGTTCACCCGATCGACCTCGGCATTGTGCGAGAAAAACTGCGTGACTCCGTCCCGCGCCCGTTCGGCGGATCTGGCTTGAAGCAAAGCACGGTGTTCGCTGGAAACCGTTCCGGAGCGGATTGCGGAGAGAACTCCCAGAAACACCGGATCCTCCTGCCGATACTGTTCCGAGAGGTAACACACGGTCGGGTTAAATCTGCTCCAGGTCGGGGAATCAAAAGCGAAGAGCCCCGCGCGCATTTGCCAGAAACCCTGCCCCTCGCTGTTTTCCTCATCCCGCGCCGTAACCGGCGGGAGCTGGAAGAAATCCCCGACCAAAACTACCTGCAAGCCGCCGAAGGGAACCGTGCCCCCGCGGACAGCCCGACAGGCGGTCTCCACCATCCCGAATGTCTGCGCCGAGAGCATGGAGATCTCGTCGATGATGAGTGTATGCGCGGCGCGTACGCGATTTACTACCCGCTGGTTATTTACGATGCGGTTTAGATCGAACTTGGTCAGCTCGGTTCTTACCCCGATACCGCTCCAGGAGTGGATCGTGTGCCCATTGATGTGAGTGGCGGCGATCCCGGTCGAGGCGGTCACCGCCGGTTCCAGGCCGCGCTCCCGGAGCCAGGCCACGAAGCGGTTGACCGCATATGTTTTCCCGCTTCCCGGTTCGCCGGTTAGAAATACATTCGCGCCGGTTTGGAGGATGGCGAGCGCCTGTGCCTGGGTCATGGCAATAGATTACTTTATTGACAAAAAGTATTCCACCGGGGAATCAGCCCCCGTGTTTTCTCGACCGATCTAGCTTTAACAAGCGCACTTGGCCTGCTTTGATTACTGTGTTAATTTATGACTACAATACCTTAGGTCACGGAGAAAAGCCTACGTTATAAACCAAACGAACTCCCATGAAACCCGACTCTATCACTTTTGTAAAAGAATACTCCGGAGTGGACAGTGAAAGGCTTCGGCGTCTTTCATTCCCCAAGCGCGAAGCGCGGGCATATTCTCTTCTCCGAACATTGCTCGCGGCCAAAAGCAAACGGCGCGCGTCGCTGCAGGACAATGTGTTCTATGCCCTGAATTTCTTGGCTTTTCACCTTAATTTGGAAGACCGTGAGGCTTCGCAATTTTTGGATGCTCTGCCCGGCCTTGGGTCTGTCTCGGAACAAAAGAGCGGCCAGATAATCGGCTACAAAATCACGGACCGCAAGGCGCTGGAAACGCGCCTGGCCGAAATAAGAGAATTGGCCAAGGCGGCCAGCGCACTACCTGCGGCGGAATCAGAACCGAACCACTTGCTTCCGCCCGAAGACAAGCCCAAGCTGGATCGGAACGAGCAATGGAATTTTATTGACCGCCAGAGAAAGTTTCGTAGCGACCTAAAACTGCTTCCAGATGGCGAACGTATGGACTTCTCGCCCGCCGAGGTATTAACCTGGAACAATTGGCGGCTTTACAATTATCTCTGGGAAAAACACGGAGATAAACCGTTTAAGACTAAGGATGTTAAGCTCCCACCAGGGGAACCGGAAGGTTTGCTCCAACGTCAGCGCCGACTGGCAACTTTCCGTCAGAGATGTTGCCTGAAGGTCCTGCCGCCTTCCGGCGGGTCCGAAACGCAATATCAGCTTATCCCACCCTCGGCCCATCGGGAGGTTGCCTGCGCCCGGTTTTTCCGGTCACACCCGATTTCCTCGGAACGCGACAACCTCCATATCCTCTTCGCGCCGGAATCAGCGCCCCCCAAGCTAAACCTTTTAAGCGACTTAAGCGAGAATGCGCAGGCCGTCTACAGATTCCTGTGCCAGGAGCATGCTCAAACTATTTTTTGGCCCAACCGCGTCGTCTTCCCGGCTCAATTGGCGTCTCTCGGTAAAAACAGTCGGAGTACCATCCTTTCGGAATTGGAAAAAAACAATTTTCTGGAGAGAGGTTTCGCCCTGGATTTATCCGGAGGTTATTATTTTTACCGTGTTCGCTCCGGCCCGGGAAAATTGCAATCAGCGGAAGCCGTCTAGGCCAGACTGAAAGCAATTAGTTTTCGCTTAATAATTTCGTCTGATTCTCGGTTGGAACCTCTTTATACATGAGCCTCCCGCAAAAATTTTTTTGGGCTGTTGGCGTGGTTAACTGACCTGTTTATCCTGTTAGGAATACCCCGTTCCTGATTCAAATCGGGGCGAGGTTAAAACCCCCAATTGCCGCGGGGATTCAAGCCCGCTAGAGAATATCTTCTATGCTAGTTCTCTAACGGGGCAAATACCCCGCGGCCTCTCGATGGTTCGACAGGCTCACCACAAGTAAGCTCGGGTAAACAATTTCTGACTGGATTTATTCTCTTCTATTTTCTGATTGTCCCTATGATACGCTCCAGCGTATTATAGGGACACTGGGGAAAGGGAAAAACGCAATTTTTTGTTACCTTTCTCGCGCCTTCCTAAATTTTCCGACTATAGGGGAAATAGACCGGGACCGTCAGAGTTAAGTTCGGCTCTGGTTTAAATACTCCTTCAAAATCAGAAGTATAGACTGGCGCTACTTGATTCTCTTTTAGGGTCCATACCCCGTCAGCTTGCTGCGTCCTCGGGTCATCCCGGAATTTTTCAGAGCTGTGAAAAATATCCGGGATCCATTCAGTATTCCCACCTGGATTCTCCGCCGGAGGCGGACAGGCGGCTCC
>JACRFR010000033.1 GCA_016212635.1 Candidatus Liptonbacteria bacterium
AGAGAAAGGATTAATATCGGGAGGTTCAACCTCCGGGAACCGAAGAATAAATATTTGGGAGGTTGAACCTCGGGGAGGGAGAAGAGAGAAAGGATCGATATCGGTAGGTTCAACCTCCGGGAGGACGGACCTCGGGGAGGCCGTGGTTGACTTTGATGCTTGTTTTGTTACAATCTTCAAGCTATTTAGGACTTACGCGTTTGGGCATTAACCCCCCTTTCTAATAGAAAAGGAGGAATGAGATAGTCAAGCGCGCAAGTCTGAATTAGAACAATTAGGATAATTATCCTCCGATTATCCTCCGAAGGAGGATCCGCCTCCGGCGGAGAATGTCTAACGTAAAATGCCTACCACCCAACAACTAGTTCGCCGCGGACGGAAACCGCTGCGCGCCAAATCCCGGTCGCCAGCGCTCGCTTTTTATTTCAACACCCTTAAAAACCGTCCGGTCGATTCCGCCTCGCCATTTAAGCGCGGGGTTTGCCTCAAAGTCTTTACCACCACTCCCCGGAAGCCGAACTCCGCGCTTCGGAAGGTTTGCCGTGTCCGACTGACCAACGGAATGGAAGTCACCGCCTATATCCCCGGTATCGGGCACAATCTTCAAGAACACTCCATTGTTATGATCCGGGGCGGCCAGGTTAAAGATCTACCCGGTGTCCGCTACCACGTGGTACGCGGCGTGCTGGACATGGCGGGCGTGGAAAATCGGAAGCAGCAACGATCCAAATACGGGGCGAAAGCAGCGAAAAAGTAGAGTAATCGCAAATAACGCAAATCTTGGCAAATAACGCGAATAAAAAACCATGAATCAATCCAGCTATCTACCAGTCGTACCATTTGCGATATTTGCTTAAATTCGCGATATTAGCGATTACTCTTATGCGCAAACAACGAGTTTATGCCAAGCACTTCCGGGCGGACCACGAGCACGGGCGGATCGACCTGGGGCGGTTCATCAATTACGTTATGCACGACGGCGAGAAATCCATTGCCGAGAAAGTGGTCTACCGCGCCCTGGAACGGGTAGCCGAAGAAACCAAAGAAAATGCGGTGGTGGTTTTCGAGCGGGCTATGACCAACGCCTCGCCCCTCTTGGAGGTGAAATCCCGGCGGGTGGGCGGGGCCAACTATCAAGTGCCTCATGAGGTCCGACCCGATCGGCGGTTCGTTCTGGCGGCTCGGTGGATCGTCGGCGCCGCCCGGTCTCGCAAGGGCAAGCCCATGGCGACCAAGCTGGCCGAAGAGATACTGTCCGCGGCCAAGAACGAGGGCGCGGCGATCAAGAAAAAACAGGACATGCATCGCATGGCGGAGGCGAATCGGGCCTTTGCGCATTTCGCGAGGTAAATCAACGAATAACGAATCAATTGCGAATTTGCGAATATAAATGAGGACCGAGCCGAGGAGAAGCGATCTAGTGGAGCCGGAGTTGAGTTACAGGATTATTGGTTGCGCCTATGATGTCAGCAATAATCTCGGTCCGGGACATCACGAGAAGTATTACCAGAGAGCCCTGGCAGAATCGCTAGCAGAAGCCGGTATCAAATTCGAAGAACAATATTACTTTCCTCTGCGATTTAAAACTAAAGTAGTGGGCAAGGGCTTTGTTGATTTTCTGGTTGAAAATAAAATCATTGTGGAGATAAAAAAAGGTGACAAGTATTCGCTCAAACATATAAATCAAGTTTTAGAATATTTAAAGACTTCCGGTTTGAAGTTGGCCATTCTTATTAATTTCGGTACAAATGGCGTGGCTTTCAAGCGAGTGGTCAATTTCGATTCGTAAATTCGGAACAGATTCGTTATTCGTTGATAAAATGCCCCGCTCCTATCCCATCGAAAAGACCCGCAATATCGGCATTATCGCTCATATCGACGCGGGCAAGACCACCGTCTCGGAGCGGGTGCTTTTTTACACCGGCGTGTCCCATAAGATCGGCGAAGTGCACGAAGGCGACACGGTGATGGACTGGATGGAACAGGAGCGGGAGCGGGGGATCACCATCACCTCCGCGGCCACCACCGCTTTTTGGATTCCGACTTATGCGGGCAGGCTCACCTCCCCTCACCCCTCCTTAGAAAAGGAGGGGAAGACCTCCCCTCACCCCTCCTTAGAAAAGGAGGGGAAGACCTCCCCTCACCCCTCCTTAGATGGTTCGACTGCGCTCACCACAGGCAAGGAGGGGAAGACCGATGGAGATCAACGCAGAAAAGAATACGAGCATCGCATTAACTTGATTGACACTCCGGGCCATATCGATTTCACCGTGGAGGTCAAGCGGTCGCTCCGCGTGCTGGACGGCGCGGTGGTGGTGTTCGACGGCGTGGCGGGGGTGGAACCCCAGTCCGAAACCAATTGGCACTACGCGGATGAGTATAAAGTGCCGCGCGTTTGTTTCATCAATAAGCTGGATCGCATGGGCGCGAGTTTCGATAAAAGCTTCAGTTCCATCTTGGAGCGCCTGACGCCGAACGCGGTAGCCATCCAACTGCCCATCGGTTTGGAGTCCGAGTTCCAGGGCGTCGTGGATCTCCTGCAAGAAAAGGCTTTCGAATTCCAAGGGGAGCATGGCGAGCGGGTGGTGGAGATACCCATCCCGGAGGCGATGCAAGCCGAAGTCGTCCAGAAACGGCACGAACTGGTGGAGAAGATCGCGGAGCAGGACGACCAATTATTGGAGCATTACTTGGGCGGAGAGGCGATCGCCTTGCCGGATCTGCGCCGGGTGTTGCGGAAAGCGGTTATTGCCAACACCCTGGTACCGGTGATGTGCGGTTCCGCGCTTAAAAATAAAGGCGTGCAGCTGATGCTGGACGCGGTGGTGGAGTACTTGCCGTCGCCTTTGGACGTGCCGCCGATCAAGGCGACCGATCCCAAGACCGGAGCGGAGATCGCCCGGCCCGCGGACGACAATCAACCCTTTACGGCGCTGGCGTTCAAGGTGGCGACCGACCCTTACGTCGGCGCGTTAACTTATTTCCGGAACTATGCCGGCATTTTAAAACGCGGCTCTTACATTGTAAACGTGAATAAGGACCAGCAGGAGCGGGTCAGCCGCATTGTCCGGATGCACGCCAACCAGCGGGAAGAGGTGGACGAAATTTATGCCGGAGAGATCGCGGCCCTGGTCGGTCTAAAAAACACGACCACCGGCGACACCCTGTGCGATCCGGCCGCTCCGCTCCTCTTGGAACGGATCACTTTCCCGGAACCGGTGATCGGCATCCGGATCGAGCCCAAGACCAAGGTGGACTTGGAGAAGATGAGCGCCGCGCTGCACCGGCTGATGGATGAAGACCCGACCTTCCGGGTGGCCGGGGATCCGGAAACAGGGGAGACGATTATTTCCGGCATGGGCGAGCTGCATCTGGAGATCATTGTGGATCGCATGAAACGGGAGTTCGGCGTGGAGGCCAACGTAGGCCGGCCCCAGGTGGCTTACAAGGAAACGATCAACGGCCAAGCGGAGGCCGAGGGCAAGTATATTCGCCAAACCGGCGGCCGCGGCCAATACGGCCATGCCTGGCTCCGGGTGAAATCTTTGCCCCGCCGCTCTGGTTTTGTTTTCGTGAACGCGATCAAGGGCGGGTCTATTCCCAACGAATTCATCCCCCCGGTGGAAAAAGGCGTGCGGGAGGCGCTGACCAATGGCATCCTGGCGCACTACCCGATGGTGGACCTGGAGGTGACCCTCTTCGACGGTTCCTACCACGAGGTTGACTCGTCCGAGGCGGCTTTCAAGATCGCCGGTTCCATGGCGTTCAAGGAGGCCTGCCAGCACGCGAACCCTTCTATTCTGGAGCCCATCATGAATGTCCAAGTGCTGGCCCCGCAGGATTTCTTGGGCGAGGTTACGGGCGACTTAAATTCCAAGCGCGGCCAGATACAGGGCATGTCCGACCGAGGCACCGTCAAGGTTATCGATGCTCATGTGCCGCTCGCGGAGATGTTCGGTTATGCCACCCAGATCAGATCCATGACCCAAGGGCGGGGATCATTTACAATGGAATTCGATCATTACGAGGTCGTACCGAAAAGTATAGAGACACAGATCATCGATGGCAGAAAGAAGTAGGGTAATCGCAATATGGAAAAGCCATTAATTTCGGGAGGTCGGGCCTTAAGAATTCCCCAAGGCCCGACCTCGGAAGCTACTTCCTTCGTTAAGCGTATCCACTGTGGCGCTGTTCGAAAACCACCGATTTTATTGCCCGAGCTTGTCGAGGGCCATGCCATGTACCCGCCAAAAAGCTACCCTTCGACGGGCTCAGGGAATAACTTTTTGACGTTTCCGAACAGCGTCATCCACTGTTATTGACATTGTGGTACTGGTCGGGCACAATTACACCTGTCAGCCGCTCGGCAAGGGGCGGCGTTAGATAATACCACCTCCAATCAGCCACTTCCGTGTCATCTTAAAAACTATGGCCTAGATTCCCGCCTTCGCGGGAATGACAAGGATAATGGGAATGACAAGGATAATGGGAATGGGTTAGTTGGGGATGGTATAAGTCATCAATTATTTAAAAGTCAATAATTATTAGTCACCAGTCAATAGTCAATCACCATGGCTGAAAAAGAAAAGTTCGTTCGCAATAAGCCGCACGTCAACGTCGGAACCATCGGTCACGTGGATCACGGCAAGACCACGCTGACCGCGGCCATGACCCACATCCTGCACATGAAGGGGTGGGCCAAGAAGGAAGAGAGCGTGGATCAGATCGATAACGCGCCGGAAGAGAAGGCGCGCGGCATAACCATCGCGCTGCATCACTCGGAATATGAATCCGACAAGCGCCACTACGCGCACATTGATGCCCCGGGTCACGCCGACTACATCAAGAACATGATCACTGGTGCCGCTCAAATGGACGGCGCGGTTTTAGTGGTGGCGGCGACCGACGGCGCCATGCCTCAAACTCGGGAGCACGTGCTCCTGGCGCGCCAGGTGGGCGTCCCGGCGATCGTCGTTTTCTTGAATAAGTGCGACCAGGTGGACGATCCGGAGCTGATCGATCTGGTGGAATCGGAGGTGCGAGAGTTGCTCAAGAAATATGAGTTCCCGGGCGACCAAGTGCCGGTTATCCGCGGCTCGGCACTCAAGGCGCTCCAGGTCAGCTCGGTGGACGATCCGGACGCAAAGTGCGTGCTGGATTTGGTGAACGCCCTGGACACCTATATTCCCGAACCGGTTCGGGAGGTGGATCGTCCTTTCCTCATGCCAGTGGAAGACGTGTTCTCCATTGAAGGCCGCGGCACGGTGGTTACTGGCCGGGTGGAGCGCGGCAAGGTGAAAGTGAACGATGAAATGGAAATTATCGGTCTCAAGCCGACCGCCAAGACCGTGGTTACCGGGATCGAAATGTTCCAAAAGGTTTTGGACGAAGGTATCGCCGGAGATAACATCGGAATTCTGCTCCGCGGGCTCAAGAAGGAGGATGTGGAGCGCGGCCAGGTGATCGCCAAGCCGGGCAGCGTGACCCCCCACACCGACTTTGAAGCCGAGGTTTATATTTTGTCCAAGGAAGAAGGCGGCCGGCACACCCCGTTTTTCAAGGGCTATAAGCCGCAGTTCTACATTCGCACCACGGATGTGACCGGCGCGGTGACCTTGCCGGATGGCATGGAAATGGTCATGCCCGGCGACACGGTCAAGTTCACTGTCCAGTTAATCTCCCCGGTGGCCCTGGAGGAGAAACAGCGCTTTGCGATTAGAGAGGGAGGGCACACGGTGGGCGCCGGAGTGGTGACCAAGATCAATAAGTAAACATCGACGAATAGCGAATCAATTACGAATTTGCGAATAATGAACCCGAGTCAATTCGTAAATTCGAATCAGATTCGTTATTCGCTGATGAAGCGATAGCGACTATGGCTAAAAAGAAAGAAGCGGAGGTTCCTCAAAAATTGCGTCTTAGGATCAAGTCCTACGATCACAAACTGGTGGACGTGTCCGTGCGGCAAATTATCGAAACGGCGGAACGGAGCGACGCCAAAGTGGTCGGGCCCGTGCCCTTGCCGACCGAGATCCGAAAGTTCACGGTCAATCGTTCCACCTTTGTCAAGAAAAATGCGCGCGAGCAGTTCGAGCTCCGGGTGCATAAGCGCGTCTTGGACATCCTGAATCCCTCCGCCAAGATCATCGAGTCGCTCTCCAATCTAAACTTGCCCGCGGGAGTGGAGGCGGAGATCAAGATGACCTAGAGTAATCGCAAATAACGCGAATTTAGGCAAATAACGCAAATAAAAAGCAGAAGCGTATAGTTGCGGATATTGAAACAAAGGCCCCTCCGATTTAAATCGGAGGGGTTTTTGTTTTCGCGTTTTGCTCCGGGTTTGTAATCGGCAAGGATAAAATACGGGTTTAAATTTATCGAGGTCGGGCCTTGGGGAATTCTCAAGGCCCGACCTCCCGAACTTTCCTGGAACCATTGGCGCTGTTCGGAAACCACCGATTTTATTGCCCGAGCTTGTCGAGGGCCATGCCTGGTTTTTTGCCACTTGGAACAAAATATGGGAGGGTCGTTAATTTTGGGAGGTCGGGCCTCTAAAATGCCCCGAGGCCCGACCTCGATGAATTAATGGGGGCGCGAGAGGTTCGCCGGAACCATTTGCCATATTACATATTTTATGTTATTACTTGACATAGGAGGAAGTCATCGTGATCATAGCCAGGAGATTTTCCTGGTGGGATCGGACGCTCGGACTTCTGCTCCGGTTCTCGTGGGAACTGATTTCCAAGAAACGTTCCCACTTTTGGAATTGGCACAAGGGTTTCACCGCGTACCAGAGAGGTTTCGCGGGCAAGAACCTTTGTGTCGTTTCGGGGAGTCCGGAAGCGAGGAGTTGGCAGACCTGGCTTGGGGCGCTCTACCAGTTGAACTTTGGCTGGCAGACCGTGGTTGTGCTCGAGCCAGACAACCCGATGTGGCCGTCGGTCACGTACCGTATCGGGTACGTGATCAGACGCGACGCGTCCGGCGTCCAATTCGACCAGTGCGACCTGGTTCTACGAGGGCCGACCGCGGTTCTCGTCGGGCCAGACGAGGCCACATTTTTCGCCCGGACCTGCCCGGGCAATCGGCTGGTTCCACTGAAGGTCGTCTGTAAGACGACCAAGGCGAACTTGGGCCGTATACATTTAATCTGAAGGGGACCCATTTGGGTCCCCGCTGTTTTTGTCGGTCGAACCTAATAACAGAATTTTTAATTTCGGGAGGTCGGACCTCTGGGCTACTTGAGGTCCGACCTCGAGAGTCGGCCATATTGAGTCAACCAAGGCGAGGGTTTCTATTCGCATGCGCCATTCGGGGACTGTCGCCGAATGTCATCCTGCCCTCCCGAGGAGGGTCCGCCTTGGGTGGAAACAAGTGAAGGATCTCGCGCGCGTTAAGAACCCAATAAAACCTAGATGCTTCGCTCCGCTCCGCATGACAAATCAATCAAAAAGTGAATTTGGCAACAGTCCCTGGCGCTGTTCGAAAACCTTGATTCCCCCGCTTGCCGAGTGTCATCCCGGGCTTGACCCGGGATCCAGTGACTAAGAAAACCTGGATTCCGGCTTTCGCCGGAATGACAAACCTGGGGTTTTCGAACAGCGCCACAGTCCCTTAAGTCTTCGTAGGGCCAATGGCCTTACGAAGACCAAGACCCCTTGCATTTGGGCCCTAGGTCGTTATAGAATCTATTAAACCTTTCGGGAGCACATCTGGGAACGCCCGGGGGTGAAAAACAGGTTTCCTCGCGACCATCTCGGGCGGGAGCCCAAGTGGATGCGGAGGTTTTTATGTGTCTATGGCTTACATCCTAGCAAAAAAATATGGCTCGACTCAAATCTGGAAAGAGAATCGAGTCGTGCCCGTAACCATCGTGGAGGCGTTGCCGAATACGGTGTCTTTGGTACGGACCAAGGCGCGCGACGGTTACCAGGCGATTCAGCTTCAGCTGGGCAAGCGCGCCAAGCGAGAGTTCCGCGTTCCGGGCGAGCCAGGGAAGGCCATAGGCGACAAGCTTACCGTGGCCGTTTTTAATTCCGGCGACCACGTTAAGGTCAGCGGGATCTCTAAGGGCCGCGGTTTCCAGGGGGTAGTCAAGCGCCATGGTTTTCACGGCGGGCCCAAGACACACGGCCAGAAGGATCGCTTGCGCGCGCCGGGATCGATCGGCAGTACCGCGCCCCAGCGCGTGGTGCCGGGACGCAAGATGCCGGGCCAGATGGGCAATGTCCGCGTCACGGTCAGCAATTTAGAGGTGGTCAGCGTGGATACGGAGAAGAACCAAATATTTTTAAAAGGCGCAGTGCCCGGAGCCAAAGGGGGGCTATTGGAGATACGAAGCGCGAAATCATAATGAAAATTACCAATTACCAATTACCAAAAAATGCTAATTACCCCCTTTTTTAGTGCATTTAATTGGAAATTAGAAATTGGAAATTAGAAATTAATTACTATGCAGGTAAACATCTATAACATCAAAAACGAAGTGATCGGCCAAGCAGACGTGCCCGACGTACTACTCCAGGCGCCCTGGCGGCCAGCTTTAGTGCGCCAAGTAGTCACGGCGCTTCAGGCCAACCAGCGATTACCCTGGGCTCACGCCAAGGGTCGCGGCGAGGTGCGCGGCGGCGGCCGCAAGCCCTGGCGGCAAAAAGGAACCGGTCGCGCGCGGCACGGATCGCGGCGGTCGCCGCTCTGGATCGGCGGCGGCAAGGCCCATGGACCAAATAAGGAGCGCGACTATTCTCAAAAGATCAACAAGCAAATGAAGCGACAGGCGCTTTTATCTGTTCTGTCCCGCAAATTCAAGGATCAGGAGGTGAAGCTGGTAGATCAAATAAAGCTGTCTGCGCCCAAGACTAAAGAATTTTCCGCCGTGATCCGACCGCTGGTCGGTGTTTCAGCGCGGACTAAAAATTTGAATACTGTAGTTGTGCCCGCGCCGGAAAATAAGGAGTTGTTCCGCGCCGGTCGGAACATTCCCAAGACCAAAGTTTTAAACGCCGCCTCCTTAAGTATCTTGGACCTCCTGAATTATCGCCAGGTCTTGATCGAATCCGGCGCGCTGCCTATTCTGACCCGAACCTTTGCCCCGTCAATTAATCATTAATCAATAATCATTAATCAATAATCATTAATCAATAATCAATGATTATTAATTATTTATGACCGACCTCGCGGTAATTCGACAACCCTGGCTGACGGAAAAATCCACCGAGCTCAATAAGCTCGGGAAGTACGTATTCCGCGTCCAGGCTACTGCCACCAAAAGCGAGGTCAAGAAGGCGATCCAGAAATTGTACAAAGTGGAGGTCGCGGATGTGAATATACTGCACGCTCCCGCCAAGCAAAAGGGCTTCCGGCACCTGCGCGGTCATCTGCCGGCGATCCACAAAGCTGTCGTAACCTTAAAACCGGGGCAGAAGATCGATTTGAAATAAGTACGAGAGTAATCGCAAATAACGCGAATTTAGGCAAATATCGCAAATAAATTCGGAGCAGTCCAAAATAATTGTAGGTAATACAAGCTACTATGGCCATCAAAACCCACAAACCAGTTACTCCCTCCCGGCGGTCCATGACGGTTACGGACTATCGGGTTTTGAGCAAAGTCCGGCCGCACAAGAAATTACTGGTTCGTTTACCCAGCCGCGCCGGTCGTAACTCCCAAGGACGGATCACCGTGCGCCACCAAGGCGGGGGACACAAAAAACTCTATCGTCTGGTGAACTTCGGAACCTCGCGGCTGAATCAACCGGCGCGAGTCATGTCCTTGGAGTACGATCCTTATCGGACCGCGTTCATTGCTTTGATCCGCTATACAGACGGCGTAGTTAGTTATATACTGGCGCCGCACGGTTTAACCGTGGGTTCGGAAGTTGTGACCGCCGAGATAACGCCTCTGGAGCCGGGTAACCGCCTAAAGATCAAAAATGTCCCAGTGGGTTACCAGGTCCACAATGTGGAGCTGACCCCGGGCAGCGGCGGCAAGCTGGCCCGATCCGCCGGGACCTACGCGGAGGTGATGGCGCAATCAGATGGCTATACCGACCTCAAGCTGTCTTCCGGAGAGATCCGGCGAGTGCCCTGGGAGGGCTATGCTTCGCTGGGTCAGGTTTCCAATCCGGAATACAATTTGACCACCATCGGTAAGGCCGGTCGGTCACGGTGGCTGGGTATTCGCCCGACCGTTCGCGGCTCGGCCATGAATCCGGTGGATCATCCTTACGGCGGCGGCGAGGGCAGGCAGCCGCGCGGCACTCGCAAGCCCAAAACCCTTTGGGGCAAAGTGACCGGAGGGCGTCGCACCCGACCGAAGCGCAAGTGGTCGAACAAGCTGATCATCAAACGTCGGCGTTAATCAACGAATAACGAATAAAGAACTAATTTACGAATAGCGAATAAATACGAATTGAGAATTCGTAAATTCGCAACGGATTCGCTATTCGCTGACAACCATCATGTCACGTTCATCCAAAAAAGGTCCTTTCGTGGATCCTAATCTCCTGAAGAAAATCCAGAAACATCCCGCGGCCGAAGCGGGAGTGATCAAAACCTGGTCCCGCGCCTCGGAAATATCACCCGAAATGGTGGGCTATTCTTTCGCGGTTCATAACGGCAAGGATTTTATCGAGATCAAAGTGACCGAGGATATGGTGGGCTACCGTCTGGGCGAGTTTTCGCCCACGCGAAAATTCCTGCGCCACGGCGGCAAGATCCAGAAGGATATCGAGAAGAAAACCGCGGATGGCGCCGCCGCGCCGGCCGGCTCTAAGAAATAATCATTAATCATTAATCATTAATCATTAATCATTAATGATCACTCCGCTAACCAATCCCATTGTCGCCCGCGCGTCCGCGCGCTACCTCCGGGTGGCCCCCCGCAAAGCGCGAGCCGTCGTTCACCTGGTGCGCGGTCTTTCGGTGAACGAGGCCGAGGCCCTATTGGTTACCGATCCGCATCGTGCCGCCGGACCGATCCTGAAACTGCTCCGTTCGGCAGTTGCCAATGCGGTGAGCGGCAGTCATCCCGCCAAACCGGAGCTGCTCCAGATAGCGGAAATTTACGTCGACCAGGGACCGATGCTGAAGCGCTCTCTGCCCCGGGCCCGCGGTTCCGCCTCGCCCATCCAAAAAAAGATGAGCCATGTTACTTTGACGCTCATGGAACGGCCAGATCAAAAACCGGCACGGTTCACCATGATAGTCGCCAAGAAGGAAAAAACCGCCGGCAAGAAAAAGACCAAGCGCGAGTCGGCGCACGGTTTGGAAGGTGCCAAGAGCGAGGCGGGTAAATCTAAGACTGGCGGCAGCTGGCGTAAATTTTTCCAGCGCAAAACCGGCGAACGCTAATCGATAATGGAAAAGTAAAGAAAGAACTAATTATCCTAATTATCCTAATTATCCTAAGTTGAATTCAGAACCCCATTAGAATAATTAGACTAATTAGAATAATTTCCTCAATTTTATTCAACAATATGGGCAATAAGATCAATCCTGTCGCGTTCCGAACCGGCGTTGTCAAAAACTGGCAAACCCGCTGGTTTTTCACCGATCAGGCAGGCGCCAGCGCCGGTTTGCGCCGGAATTATCGCCGCTTCTTGGAGGAGGACGAGTTAATTCGCAAAGTTATCCGCAATAAGATCAGTCAGGCGGGTATTGCCGGCATCGAGATCGAACGTACATCCGCTAACCTGCGCGTATTGATCCGGGCGGCTCGGCCGGGCTTTGTGATCGGCCGCGGGGGCAAAGGCATTGAAGAACTGACTCGGGACTTGGAAAATTCGGTCCGGAAGCTGCGCGGTCCGTCCGGCGGCAAGCTGCGCTTATCGCTGAACGTGGAAGAGCTAAAGCGCTCCGAGGTGTCGGCGGCCTATGTTGCGCAACTGATCGCTTGGGATATGGAGCGCCGCATTCCTTTCCGCCAGACGCTGCGAAAACAGATAGAGCAACTGTCCCAGAACCGGGAAATCAAGGGCGCGCGCATTCTAGTTTCCGGCCGTCTGGACGGCAACGAGATCTCGCGTCGCGAGTGGAAGGCGACCGGCTCGCTGCCCTTGCAAATGATCCGGGCCGATATAGATTACGGCACGGCTTCCGCGCATTGTTCTTACGGCACAGTGGGCGTCAAGGTCTGGGTCTACCGGGGAGAGATATTTAATAAACCAAGTAAATAACAAAATTATCCTGATTATCCTAATGCCGGAAAGTAGAGAAAGAACTAATTATCCTAATTATCCTAAGTTGAATTCAGAACCCTATTAGAATAATTAGAATAATTAGAATAATTTCTTCACTTAACTAATATGCTCATCCCCAAGAAAGTCAAACATCGCAAATGGCATAAGGGCCGTTCCCGCGGGCGGCTGGTAGAAACTCGCGGCCTGGAGCTTAATTACGGCAGTTTCGGTCTCAAGGCTTTGCAAGCGGCTCGGTTGAATTCGCGCCAGATCGAAGCGGCGCGCAAGTCCATTACCGGATTCTTGAAGAAAGAAGGGCGCCTGTGGATCAGAGTTTTTCCGGATAAGCCGATCACCTTGCGTCCGCCCGAGACAACCATGGGCGGCGGTAAGGGCAGTGTGGACCATTACGTTTGCTTGATCCGGCCGGGTCGGATAATTTTTGAAGTCGATGGCGTCTCGCTGGAACAAGCGTCCGAAGCCCTGAAGCGGTCCAGCTACAAATTGCCGTTCAAATGCCGCGTGGTCAGCCGACAACAGTAAACGAATGATTCGCTTCTACCTCCCATGAAGAAAAGAGAACTCCAAGATCTAAGAAATAAGCCGCAGGCGGAACTCGCCAAGCTGCTCCAGGAAAAACGCGAGCGCCTGCGGGTCTTGCGCTTTGACTTAGCCGCCCAAAGGGTTAAGAATGTTCGAGAGATATATACCGTCCGTAAGGACATCGCACGCATAGCCACCCTACTAGCCAGCCATGACTAAACCCCCAGAGAAGAAACGGATCATTATCGGCGAGGTTGTTTCCGATCGGATGCAAAAAACCCGCGTGGTTGCGGTGGTTCGGACCAAGCGCCACCCAAAATACCAAAAATATTTTCGCGCCACGACCTGCCTTAAGGCGCACGACGAAAAGAACGAGTACCATTTGGGAGATAAAGTAACGCTCCAGGAGACACGACCATTGTCGAAAGATAAACGCTGGCGCATCACCGGCAAAGCATAAAAAAGTAAAGAAAGAACTAATTATTCTAATTATTCTAATTATCCTAAGTTGAATTCAGAACCCCATTAGAATAATTAGACTAATTAGAATAATTTATTTAATTTCTCAAGAAGATGATCCAAGAACGATCCATTTTGAAGGTTGCCGATAATAGCGGTGCTAAAATCGTACGCTGTTTCCGCATTCTCGGCGGCACCCGTCGGCGCTACGCGCGGATCGGGGACATTCTGGTCGCTTCCGTGCAAGTTGCGGAGCCGCGCAAAGCGATCAAGAAAAAACAGATCGTCCGGGCTCTGGTGGTGCGTCAGCGCCAGGCCACGCGCCGTCCGGATGGGTCCTATGTGCGTTTCGATGAAAATGCCGTAGTTTTAGTCGATGCCAAAAAAGAACCTCTAGCCACGCGCGTGTTCGGTCCCATGCCTCGAGAACTGAAAGAGAGAGGGTATGAGAAATTAATGACCATGGCGGAAGACCTCGTGTAGAGTAATCGCAAATAACGCGAATCTTGGCAAATAACGCGAATAAAAAACCATGAATCAATCCAGCTATCCATCAGTCGTACCATTTGCGATATTCGCTTAAATTTGCGATATTCGCGATTACTCTAATGAAGATAAAAAAAGGAGACAAAGTCAGGATATTATCCGGCAAGGACCGGGGCAAGGAAGGCCCGGTCGCGAAAGCATATCCGGAACTTTATAAAATTACCGTGGAGGGTCTGAACCTGTATAAAAAACGCGTGCGTCCGCGGCGGCAAGGAGAAAAGGGTGAGATGATTTTGCTGCCGCGCCCGCTCCAGGTGTCGAAAGTTATGCTGCTCTGCCCCAGCTGCAAAAAGCCGACTCGCGTGGGCAGCCGTTTGGAAGGAGAAAAAAAGGTGCGGCGCTGCCTAAAGTGCCAGGCTGGAGTATAGCGAATGACCAGATCACCCTAGGTGCTATAAGAAAATTGACCTAATTAACCTAATTATTCTAAGTACCCTAAGAAACGACCAATAACCCAAGTTCCAGCCTAGAATAATTTCCTCCCCCTTGGGGCTTGTTTAGACCAATTAGAATAATTAGACCAATTAGAATAATTTCCCTCAATGACTACCCATAAAACTAAAGAAATCAAGAAGGATATCGGTGCAACCCGTGCGTTTTTGGAAAAGATCGTGATCAACGCCGGGGTCGGCCGCGCCAGTCAGATTTCCGGTTTTGAGGAAAAAATTATGCCGCAGATAATCCGCGATATCGGCATTCTGGCCGGCCAAAGGCCCCAGGTGCGGCGCTCCCGCAAATCCATTGCCGGTTTCAAGATGCGCGAGGGCCAGATCGTGGGCATCCGAGTAACACTGCGCGGCCAGCGGATGGTTGATTTTTTTGAGCGTTTGATTAGAATTGTTCTGCCCCGAGTCAGGGACTTCAACGGCATACCGCTCTCCGGGGTGGATGACGGAGGGGCACTGAACATCGGTCTCCGCGAGCAGTACGTATTTTCGGAAATCAGCCCGGAAGAATCGCCGTTTTCTTTTGCTTTCCAAATAAACGTCGTACCGCGGCGCAAAGATCGCGCGTCGGCGCTCGCGACCTACCGCAATTGGGGCGTGCCGCTGAAGAAAAAGTAAAGAAAGAACTGATTATCCTAATTATCCTAACCTAAGTTGAATTCAGAACCCCATTAGAATAATTAGACTAATTAGAATAATTTCCTCAATTTGCTATAAAATATGGCCAAGAAATCAGTCGTCGTACGCAGTCAACGCCAGCCTAAGTTTTCCAGCCGCTTGGTGCGGCGCTGCTTTCGGTGCGGCCGTAAAAACGGATACCTCCGGATGTTCGGATTGTGCCGGATCTGTTTCCGGGAAATGGCCAGCGTCGGGCAGATTCCGGGAGTCAAAAAATCCAGCTGGTAGAGTACAGAATGGCAAGTAGAGAGATTATCCTAATTATCCTAATGCCGAAAAAGCAAAGAAAGAACTAATCACTCTAATCGTCCCAAGTAAAATCCGGAACCCCATTAGAATAATTAGACTAATTAGAATAATTTCCTCAATTTACTCCCATGTTCTACAATCTCTTAGCTCAAATAAAAAATGCCCGCGCGGCCCGGAAAGAAAACTTTCAGGCGGCGTATTCCCAGATGAGTTTCGCTATCGCCAAAGTTCTGGCCCAGCATCATTTTATTCGGGACGTTCAGAAACGGACCGTAAACCGCAAGCAGTACCTGGATATTAGACTCTCGCCCGTAACGGCGCCGATCCACTTCCGTTCCTACAGCAAGCCGGGGCGGCGGGTGTATCGCGGCTATCGCGAGCTGCAGGCGGTTCGCCAACACTACGGTTTGGCGATCATGTCGACCTCGCAGGGCATTATGACCAACTTGGAAGCGCGTAAACAAAAACTGGGCGGGGAGTATCTTTTTGAAGTCTGGTAGAGTACAGAATGGCAAGTAGAGAAATTATCCTAATTATCCTAATTATCCTAATGCCGAAAAAGCAAAGAAAGAACTAATCACTCTAATCGTCCCAAGCAAAATCCGAAACCCCATTAGAATAATTAGACTAATTAGAATAATTTCCTCAATTTACCTTAATGTCGCGTCTAGCTCGAAAACCAATTAGCGTACCGCCCGGGATTACCGTCACCGAACAGGCTGACCGTTTGCAAGTTCGGGGACCCAAGGGGGAGATTACGGCGCCCATCCTGCCTGGTTTGGCGATCGCCCAAGACTCAACCGGCATCATGGTCCGCGTGGTCGCCGACAGCCGGCAAGCCCGCGCCAACGTGGGCACCAGCTGGTCCTTGATCCAAAACGCGATCCGAGGCGTGAACGAAGGATTCAAGAAAGTTCTGGACGTGCAAGGGGTGGGGTTTCGAGCGGTGGTGGAGGGCAAGGACCTGGTTTTGTATCTCGGTTATGTGAATCCGGTTCGTTATCCGATTCCCGAAGGCGTGTCGATAACCGTGGAAAAAAATTTGATCACCATCAACGGAGTGGATCTGCAGTTAGTCGGACAAGCCGCCGCCCAGATCCGTGCTTTCAAAAAACCCGAACCCTACAAGGGCAAGGGCATCCGTTATCAGGGCGAAGTGATAACCCTCAAGGCCGGTAAGAAAGCGGCGACCGGCGGTGCCAAGTAATAGAATGTAGAATGTAGAATGTGGAATGTGGAATGTAGAATAAAGTAATAAAAATAAAGACCCATTTCAGCCCACCTTCCACCTTCCACCTTCCACCCCATGAATCCTCGCAAAGAATTGAATCAAGTACGCACCCGGCGCGTGAACCGCGTGCGCGGTCATATTGTGGGTACTGCCCTTCGCCCGCGCTTGGCAATTTTCCGGAGCAACCGCGGCTTGGAGGCCCAGCTGATCGACGACCAGACCGGACGAACCCTGGCAGCCGCCAGCAGCCGTAATCTGCCGGATAAAAAATCCAAGTCAGCCAAGGTCTCGATCGCCGCTTTGGTTGGCCAGGATCTGGCAGCCAAGGCCGTCGCGGCCGGTATAGTCAAAGCGGCGGTGGATCGGCGTTGGTACAAGTACCATGGACGAGTCAAGGCGTTAGTGGAAGCGGCCCGGCAATCCGGTTTACAATTATAACTATGCGTAAAGATCTACCCAAAAGAGATCCATATAAGGAAAAAGTACTGGACCTGCGCCGAGTGGCGCGGGTTATGGCTGGCGGCAAACGTTTTAAGTTTCGCGCCACGGTGGCGGTCGGAGATGAGCGAGGCCGCGCGGGCATCGGTGTGGGGAAAGGCGCGGACGTTTCCCAGGCGATCGCCAAGGGGCGGGCCGCCGCGGTGAAGAATATTATCACGGTTCCACTCTGGGAGGGCCGGACAATTCCGCATGAAGTTCAGGCCAAGTTCAGCGCCGCCCGAGTGATCCTTAAACCCGCTTCGGCCGGGCGCGGCCTCAAGGCGGGTGGCGCGGTCCGGTCGGTTCTGGCGATGGTCGGAGTTCGGGATGCGACCGCCAAGTGCCTGGGGCGCACTTCCAATAAGCTAACTAACGCTTGGGCGACCATCGGCGCGCTGGCCAGTCTCAAGTCCAGCACCCCATTCAATCGCCGTCCCAAGGAAGAACCAGCCAAACCAGAAAGCGCTGGCTAGGGCTGCGTGCCAATATGCTTATTCACGAATTGGAATCAAATAGCGCCAATAAAACCGCCCGCCGCGTTGGGCGGGGCGGCAAACGCGGCACCACTTGCGGGCGGGGCACCAAGGGTCAAAAGTCCCGTTCCGGCCGGAAACTGCGACCGGCGGTGCGCGACTTGATACTGCGTATTCCCAAACACCGTGGATTCCGCAATAAGCGAAAATCAGTACCCGCCCGAACCGTGAGCTTGGTTGCTATCGCTTCGGCTATCCGGCGACAAGGCGGTGGAGGAGTAGAAATTGATCGGTCCGCCCTGGCCGCCTATGGCCTCTTGCCGCCCAACTACCGCGGTCCGGTCAAGGTGATCGGTAATGGCCACCCTCCGACAGGCTTAAAACTCAAAGGCCTGGCAGTGTCCCAGGAAGTCCGACGTCGGATCACGGCAGCCAAGGGCAAGGTTCTGTAAAAAGTAGGGAAATTATTCTAATTATTCTAATTATTCTAACGGAGCGAATTTCATTAGGATAATTAGGATAATTAGAACAATTAGAATAATTTTAATCCCATGGATCGATTTCTATACCTTTTCCGCAGTCCCGACCTCCGCCGGAAGATATTAATGGTCGGTGGTTTATTGATCGCATTCCGGCTACTCGCCGCCGTGCCCATACCCGGCGTGGACGTGCAGCGCCTCCAGGAGCTTTTTTCCTCCAACCAGCTCTTGGGTTTCTTGAACTTCTTCTCCGGCGGCGGTTTGTCTAACTTGTCGCTGGTCATGCTGGGGGTCGGCCCGTACATCACGGCCACTATCATCATGCAGCTTTTGACCATCATCTTCCCCAAGTTCAAAGCGATGTATTACGAAGAGGGGGCCCGCGGTCAAGCCAAGTTCAACCAATACTCGCGCATTTTGACCGTGCCTCTGGCGATACTCCAGGGCTATGGTTTCTTGGCGCTCTTGGCCCGGGAAAACGTGGTCGTGCAGGCGACTCCCTTTGATGCGATCCGCAACGTAATTATTGTTACCGCTGGAACCATGCTAACCCTCTGGCTGGGCGAACTGATCAGCGAGGAGAAAATAGGTAACGGTATCTCGCTCATTATCTTTGCGGGCATTGTCGGGCAAATTCCGGCGTACGCCGCATCCGCCATCTCTTTGTATACTCCCAGCAAACTGACGACTTATGTGATCCTGCTGGCGATCTTGTTGTTGCTCATCGCCAGCGTGGTCATGCTGAACGAGGGCGAACGCCGCATTCCGATCGCCTACGCGCGGCGAGTGCGAGGCATGAAAATGTACGGCGGCGCCTCGAGCTATTTGCCGCTCAAGGTGAACCAGGCCGGCATGATCCCGCTGATCTTCGCCATTTCGGTTCTACTGTTCCCGCAATTTATTGCGCAGATCATCGCGGCGATCTCGCCCGGAGCGGGCGCGGCGGTGAACGGCTGGGTCGCGTCCTTTTTGAACAACCACCTGGCCTACGGGGTCTTTTACTTCTTGCTGGTGGTCATGTTCACTTACTTCTATACCGCCATCACTTTTAATCCCGGCGAAGTAGCCAAGAATCTGCAACGCAGCGGCGGCTTTGTGACCGGTATCCGGCCCGGCGAGGCCACCGAAACTTACTTCTCGCGATTATCTTCCAAGATAACTCTCTTCGGCGCGATATTTTTAGGCCTGGTTGCCGTACTGCCCCTTTTGGTCCAGTGGGCCACCGGTTTAGAAGGTCTGACCATCAGCGGCACCGCGCTCTTGATCGTGGTGGCGGTGGCCTTGGAGACCATGCGCCAAGTTAATTCCCAGCTGACCATGCGGGAGTACGAAGGCATGTAAGAAGTATCAGCGAATAACGAATCCATTGCGAATTTTCGAATAGGGAACGGGAAAGACGGCAAATTTTAATTCGTAAATTCGTAACCAATTCGTTATTCGTTGATGATCATGTCCGACGCCATTTTTTTCATCGGTCCCCAGGGTTCCGGCAAGGGGACCCAGGCGCGTCTTCTGGCCGAACGGCTGGGATTTTTCTACTGGGAGATGGGTGGCATTTCTCGGGAGTTGACCCGGGAGGATTCGCCGCTCGGCCGGCGGGCCAAAGAATTGAACGATCAGGGCATTCTGTTCCCGGACGACATGATCTTCGAAATGGTCCGGAGCCGCTTGAGCCAGATCCCGGCCGGCCAGGGCATCGTTTTTGATGGTATTCCGCGCCGCTTGAATCAAGCTCATTTTTTGCTGGACTTATTACGTTCTTTGGGCCGGACTAGTTTTTTGACCATCCACCTGCCGATTCCCCAGGAAGAATCCCTCAAACGTTTGCTTCTGCGCGCGGAGATCGAGAAACGGGTGGATGATACTCGGGAAAAGATCGAGCGGCGGCTGGAGCAGTATGCGGAGGAGACTCTGCCGGTAGTGGAATATCTCCGAGCCGCCACCAAGTTTGTAGAGATCGACGGCCAGCCGCCGATCCCGGAAGTAACTAAAGAAATCAACGCAGCACTCACTGTTTAAACCCCTCCTCGCGCATTGGTATCATCCCGAAATATATGAAAAAGCACGTGGTTGCCATCTCCGGGCTTCCGGGCAGCGGTAAGTCCAGTACCGCCAAAGGAGTCGCCCGCAAAATGGGATACGAGCATTTTTCTTCGGGCGACTTTTTCCGAAAAATAGGGCAAGAGCGCGGCCTTTCGGTGGAACAGACGAATCTTACCGCGGAAAAACTGAAAGAGATCGATCTGGAAACGGACGGCTACATCCGGAAAATCGGAGAGGAAAAAGATAATTTTGTCATTGACTCGCGCACCGCGTTCCATTGGATACCGAATTCTTTCAAGGTTTTTCTCTATCTGGAACCAAAAATCGCGGCGGAGCGGGTATTTGCGCAGATCCAGCGGGAGGGGAGACTGAATCAAACCGGCTCGTCGGTGGATGAGATTTGCGCCAATACGCTCCAAAGAACGGAAAGCGAACATAAACGATACTTGAATTTATACGGGATAGACCTGACCAATCCGGCGAACTATAATCTGTTTCTCGACACCTCCCGCAACAACCTGGAGGAAGTAATCGAAATTGTAGCCACCGCTTACGAGAAGTGGCTTGCGGCAGAATAAGACCTATAAGACAAATAAGTCCTATACGACCCATAAGACCTATAAGACTTATAAGACAGATGGGAAAATAGAACGCATGCGTCCATGAAAAAGGGTCTAATCAAAACACCGGCGGAGATCGCCATCATGGCGGAAGGCGGCGCGATTTTAGGCAGGATATTGCGCGACGCGGCGGCCCGGGTTCGTCCGGGAATCAACACTCTCGAGTTGGACGCTTTTGTCCGGGATGCGCTCCGACAATCCGGCGCGGAGCCAAGCTTTTTGAATTATGGTCCCAAACGGAATCCCTATCCCGCCGCCTTGTGTGTTTCGGCCAATGACGTGGTGGTGCATGGTATTCCGTCTCGGCGGCAGATCTTGAAAGAAGGAGATATCGTTGGCTTGGATTGCGGCCTGCGTTACCGCGGCCTGTTTCTGGACGCGGCTGTCACGGTACCGGTCGGTCGCATCGGTCGCGCCGCCCGTCGCCTGTTGAACACCGCGGAACAAGCGCTTCACAGCGCCATCGTCCAGATCATACCGGGTCACCATGTCGGTCATATCAGCCACGCGATCCAAACCACTGTGGAGCGAGCCGGTTTTAACGTGGTGCGCGACCTGGTGGGCCATGGGGTCGGCTACGCGGTGCACGAGGAGCCCGCCGTGCCCTGCTTCGGCAGTCCGTCTGACGGAATTGTCTTGGAGCCCGGCATGGTAATCGCCATCGAGCCCATGGTTACTGCCGGGAATTATGCTCTGCAAACGGACTCCGACGGCTGGACGGTGCGGACCCAGGACGGGTCCCCCTCGGCCCATTTTGAACACACCGTGGCGATAACTGGGCGAGGGCCGAGGGTACTTACCGAATAAATTTCTAATTTCTAATATCCAATTTTTAAGTTTAGAATCCCCCCTTTCCTTCCTCCTTTACTAAAGGAGGTGGCGAGTCCGCGAGCCGGAGGATTTTTCCCTCCCCTTTTCCAAGGGGAGGTGAGGTGGGGTGTGGGTTGTCCCGTATCTGGCAGGGCGGCGGAATGGCGCTGTTCGGAAACCACCGATTTTATTGCCCGAGCTTGTCGAGGGCCATGCCATGTACCCGCCAAAAAGCTACCCTTCGACGGGCTCAGGGAATAACTTTTTGATGTTTCCGAACAGTGCCCGGCGGAATTGACAGACAGCGATGGAACACTATGCTTAAGGCATGGCTACTGTGACCATGCCCCCAAGGGAGCATCTCCATTTAAAGCAGAAACAGGAAGAGATCATTTCGGAACTCTCTTTCGCCGTTAAGCGATTAGAGCCTCAATCGCAGTTGCTCGACCAGGGAAAAGGGAAAGTTTTTTCGAATCCAAAAGAATTTGATAAATATCTTCGGGCTCTGTAGCGCCCCCTTTCAAATGGGCGAGAATTCACGACCGTATTCTGTGGTTCTCTCACCTATAGATTTTCCCTATGAGCCAAGAACCATATCTCTCCGTAGTTATTCCCGCCTATAACGAAGCGGAGCGTATTCCTCTGACCCTGATCGATATCGACCGCCACTTAAGCTCTGCGCCTTATACTTACGAAATTTTAGTGGTCAACGACGGTTCCCGGGATAAGACCGCGGAAGTGGTGCGGGGCATGGCCGCCACGATTAAAAATCTCAAGTTGGTGGACAACGCGCGCAATCAAGGCAAGGGCGGCGTGGTCCGCCAGGGCATGCTTTTGGCCAAGGGCCAGGTTCGCATTTTTACCGACGCCGATAACTCCACCAGTATCGACCAGTTCGCCCAGATGATTCCTTTCTTTTCCTCCGGCCGTACGTCGCCAGAGGCTATGCCGGCGGCACGAGGAGGATCCTCCTCTGGAGGACAGGGCTACCAGGTGGTCATTGGTTCGCGGGCCATCCGCGGCGCCAGCTTGGATCCGCCCCAGCCGCTCTACCGGCAGATCCCGGGCAAGATCGGCAACTTGCTCATTCAAATTCTCTTACTGCCCGGACTCTGGGATACCCAGTGCGGTTTCAAAGCATTCACCGCGGAGGCGGCGGAAAAAGTTTTCACCTTGAGCCAAATCCATGGCTGGGCGTTTGATGTGGAAGTTCTGGCCCTGGCCAAGCGGCTGGGTTACCGGATCAAAGAAGTGCCGGTTCATTGGGTCAATAATCTCCTGTCCCGGGTAACCGCCATGTCCTACTTGAAATTCCTGCTGGAAACCTTTAAGATTCGCTGGTGGTTTTGGACCAGCCACTATGACCTGGGCGCCGATTCCAAACCCTCATTACCGTAAGGCTACGAATTACGAATTTTTACGAATTTACAAATAGAGGTCCAACCACTTTCGTATATTCGTACATTTTCGTATTTCGTAGCAAAAAACCATGGACGAACACTATTTTCTTTCCCAGGAACGATTTGAAGAGCTCAAGTCAGAGCTCGAGTTTTTAAAGACGGATAAACGCCAAGAGATCGCCGATCGCCTGAAACAGGCCAAGGAGTATGGCGATTTATCCGAGAATGCCGAGTATACCGAAGCCCGGGACGAGCAAAGCCGAGTGGAGGTGAGAATTTTCGAATTGGACGAGGTTTTGAAACGGGCGGTTATTATTAAAAAGAGCGGACACAAAGATACTATCAGTGTCGGTTCCACCGTCACTGTTAAAAAAGACGGACAGGTAGTGACATATAATATTGTCGGTTCGGATGAAACCCGTCCCGAAGAGGGTAAGATCTCCAACGAGTCTCCTCTGGGACGCATGTTGCTGGGGCATAAAGTAGGGGACAGCGTGATCCTAGAGGCCCGCGCGGGTAAGGCGACCTTCCAGATAACCAAGGTGGAGTAAGAGAAGAGTGAGTAGCGAGTAAGGAGTAGGGAGTGGTGAGGGGAAATTACCGGGGTGGCCATCGGGCAGTCTCTGGTAATTTTAGTCCCAATTAATTATTCTTTATTCATCACTATTCGCCACCAATTCCCTACACCCTACACCCTACTCGCTACCCCCTTTTCCAATGCTGGAAGAACTCATCGCCGAGCGCAAGAAGAAGCTAGAAGCCATCCAGCGGGCCGGGATCGATCCTTATCCCGCCGCCGTGCCCCGTACCGTCTCCGCCGCGGAAGTGGCGGCTAATTTTGACGCCTGGAGCTCTGCGGGCAAAGAAGTTTCTCTGGTCGGCCGGATCATGGCCGTCCGGAGCCAGGGCCAGATCGCGTTTGTGGACGTGCGGGACGAGTCCGGCAAGATCCAGGTCGTTTTAAACGCCAAAACCACCGAGAACTGCCAATTTTGGCTGGATAACCTGGATCGGGGCGACTTCGCCTCTTTTACTGGCTCTTTATTCCGCACCCAAAAAGGGGAGATGAGCATCGCGGCGACCCGGATCGTCTTGGCCTCTAAGTCTTTGCGCCCATTGCCGACCGAATGGTATGGCGTGGAGGATGAGGAGCTGCGTTTCCGGGAGCGCTACGTGGAGCTGGCCTTGAAGCCGGAGGTGCGGGAATTGTTCCGCAAGAAATCGGTTTTTTGGAAAACTATCCGAGAGTTTTTACTTGCGGAAAATTTTTTGGAAGTGGAGACCGGCGTATTGGAGGCCGTTCCGGGCGGGGCGGAGGCGGAGCCGTTCGTAACCCACCACAATACGCTCGACACCGACTTTTATCTGCGCATCTCGCTGGAATTGCCCTTAAAGCGCTTGATCGTCGGCGGCTACGAAAAAGTTTTTGAGCTTGGGCGCATTTTCCGGAACGAAGGCATTGACCGCGAACACCTGCAGGATTACACCCAGCTGGAGTTTTATTGGGCCTACCACGACTACCGCGACCTGATGAAACTTACTCGGCGCTTATATCAGGCCACGATCGAAAAAGTTACGGGTGGCCTGACCACCTCTTTCCAGGGGCAGGCGCTCGATTGGAGCGGGGATTGGCCGGAGGTTGATTACTGTACTGCCTTTCGGGAAAAGAACAACGGCCTGGATCCGCTTGCGGCTATTCCGGCAGATCTGGAACGGCGAGCCAAGGAGCTTGGCTTGGCCATCGAGCCCGGTCTGGGCCGCAACCGCTTGATCGATCTGATCTACAAAAAAACCGTGCGCCCGACCTTAATCCAGCCCTGCTTCCTGATCGATCCGCCGGTCGTGGTCTCGCCGCTCGCCAAGCGGTCGTTGAAAAATCCGGAGGTTGCAGAAAGGGTCCAGATCGTAGCCGGCGGCACGGAGCTAAGTAATGGTTTCACCGAGTTGAACGACCCCCTGGATCAGCGGGCGCGCTTCGAGGAGCAGATGAAGTTGCGCGAGGCGGGGGACAAGGAGGCCCAGATGCTGGATGAAGACTTCTTACATGCCCTGGAATATGGCATGCCGCCCACGACCGGTTTCGGCATGTCCGAGCGCCTCTTCTCGGTCCTAATGGACCAACCCATCCGCGAGTGCGTGTTCTTCCCTCTCATGAAGCCCAAGGGGTAGAAGCGAATTCACGCGAATAACTACGCGAACCAACGCGAATGAAAAAGGTGAGCGAGACAGTGTTTCAGCGTACTAGTACGCAATCTCATAACGTCTCCGGTTGACCCATACCTACCAGAATCGCATTCGAGGTCGGGCCTTAAGGATCCCCAAGGCCCGACCTCATAAATTCGCCAAGTCATCCGACCTGGCGTCCGGTCGAATGACCGGACGGGTCGCCCCCCTTATTCTCATCAATTCGCGAGCAGTGGTTGATCGGAAATGGTATAAGAGTCCTTTAAAAAAG
>JACRFR010000004.1 GCA_016212635.1 Candidatus Liptonbacteria bacterium
CAAAACTGGCAGCTTGGAGCATTTGATATAGTAAGGATCCCTGGCCGAAACTTAGTCGGGTTGACTCGAGCTGGGCTAACGTCATATTACTGCCCAGTTCGGTTTACAAATCACACGATTGGACGATCGGACAATCGTGTGGTTTGATTGACACAGGGAAGGGGGAATGAATTCTCCGCCCGACAAGCACCTCCTTTTCCTTCCGAGGATTCCTCCTGCGCCCGGCTTCCTTCTTCGCCAGGCTACGGACGGACAGGTCGGGCGGGCAGGCGCTTTCGGCGGGAGGAAAGGAGGAATAAAACAGTTGACGCGTAAACCCTAGAACTTTTACTCCTTGCGCCACAGGAATCTCGCGCCGAAGATAAAAAGCAGAGTGGAGATGATCGCCGAGCCGAGGCAGAAAGAGCACAACGCATGCAATACGAAAAACTGGAGATAGATTAGCCAGAGGGAAGTCAAAAAGCCGAAAAGTGTGAGGAGAGCGGCGAGTTGGTAGGCCCGAGATCGGCGAGTCGTCCAGCCGGTGATCAGCAGGACCAGAAGACTGGCGTAGAACAACACGCCCATTACGGCCAGCGGCGCCCCAACAATTACAGAGTAGGCGCTAGTGGTTACAGCATCCAACCACTGCCCACTACGCAGCCCACCGCCTGGTTTTGGTAGTGCCGGACGGTTAAATAAATAGTATCGGCCAAGCCAAGTGCGGCGAGTACAAGCATGGCGATAACCGGCCAATTTCGAGTTGAGCTCATTTTCGAACCTCAATTTCCGCCGGATGTACCGGCGTTTCGACTGTAAACCCCTCCATCCCTCCTCGAAATAACGCTGTTATTCCTTCGTCGGGCTTCGAGGTTTTCGCGCGAAGCCGCGGCACATCCGTCTGGAAAGCAGGTTCTGAAACGAACTCTAACCGTTTTGTCCACCGCCCCAGGATAACAGAACTCCGCCGGGCTTGCTATACTATTCCTAATGACCGCGCTCCCAGCCATCACCCGTCTTCAGGCCCGTGAGATTCTAGACTCGCGCGGCAATCCAACCTTGGAAGTGGACATTTGGTTGGCAGATAACTCGTCCGGTCGGGCCAGCGTGCCCTCGGGCGCTTCGACTGGCAGTCACGAAACTCGGGAGCTACGGGACGAAGATACCAAACGGTATGAAGGTAAGGGCGAACTAAAGGAAGTGGCGGTAGTGCGCGGGGAGATCGCCGCGGCGATCAGCGGCAAGCCCTGGACGCAAAATGTTCTGGACCAAGCCCTGATTGCTTTAGACGGCACGCCCAACCAGAGTCGCTTGGGTGGGAACGCGATTCTCGCAGTCTCCCTGGCCTTCGCGCACGCGGCGGCGGTAGCGCGTCAGGAACCGCTGTACCGCTACTTTGCCTCAATCGGTGAGACCGGCTTACCACTGCGTCTACCTCTGCCCTTGTTCAATGTTCTAAATGGCGGCCGACACGCCACTGGATCGACTGACCTTCAGGAATTTTTGCTTATACCAGTAGGAGCACCAAGTTTTCACGAAGCGCTCCGCTATGGCGCTGAAACCTATCATGCGCTCCGTAAAGTACTGATCGCCCGAGGTCTGCCGACCGGCGTGGGGGATGAAGGCGGTTTCGCACCGCCAGTCGCGAACAACGAAGCTGCGTTGCAACTTCTGACCGAAGCCATCGAGCGAGCGGGTTTCCACCCCGGGCAAGACATCGCGTTGGGCATGGACGTGGCGGCGAGTGAGCTCTGGCAAAATGGCAGTTATCACCTGGAACTGGAAAAACGAACCCTGGATCGGTCGGAACTTCTAGCTCTCTATCGCGACTGGGTTGGTCGTTACCCAATCGTGTCGCTGGAAGACATTTACGCCGAAGACGATTGGGAGGGTTGGCAAATGGCGACCCGGGAGTTGGGCCGGCAGGTGCAACTCATCGGCGACGATCTATTCGCGACCCAAGAATCGCGTTTAGCGGAAGGGGTAAGTCGCGGGGCGGCCAACGCCGTGCTCCTAAAGTTGAATCAAGTGGGCACGGTATCGGGGGCGATCCAAACCGCCCGCGCAGCGGAGCGCGCCAAGTACGGCGCCATTATCTCTCACCGCTCCGGGGAAACCGAAGATACCAGTATCGCGGACTTGGCAGTGGGCCTGGGGGTGGGACAGATCAAAACCGGTGCGCCCTGTCACGGGGAGCGGACCGCCAAGTACAACCAGCTGCTCCGGATCGAAGAAGAACTGGGACCGAGCGCTCCTTACGCGGGGCAGCAGGCGTTAGCTCGCGAAGTTTAGAATCCTCGCCCGAGTCTCCGGTATTAAGTACGCGCACACAGTCGGACGGTCGTCCAACTGTGTACAAAAGATTCGGACTGGACGAGCAGGCGGGGCCGATCGATGAGAGGTAAGGTGTAATTTTGGGTGGGAACGGGAGATAAAAACAGGGGGTATAAAATCCGTAGAGCTTTGTGCTACAATATCATCAATAATAAACAGTCGATCTGGGACGGTAATAATCACAAACATGCACGCATCTATAAAAACCAGCGGGCTCAAGGCGGCGGCAATCCTGGCGGGAATAGCATTCGCCACGCCCAGCTACGCGTTCTACCTGGAGTTGCCAAAGATTTTGCAAGAGTTGGCCGGTAAGCGCGGTCCATTGTCGGCGCAGGTTATGGGCCAGTTCGCGCCTCCCGTCGGCGAAAGTGGCGGTGCGCCCGGCGGTGGCCCCATCCCGGGAACACCCATGCCTCCCATCGGCGGCACAGATTTCCAGCCGCCTAGCGGGAGCTTCGGCAGTGGTTCCGGTTCCCAACCTGGCCCGGGTGCCATGTTCCAACCCGGTCCCCAGGGGTCATATGTCCCGCCGATGCCAGGTCCCGATTCTTCAAACCCCGGGCAGTTCGTCCCTTCGCAAGGAGGTGTTATGCCGAGCGGCGGCGGTACGCCGCGCGGTCCAATGCCGCCTAACGTCCAACCGGGTCCCGGTGCCATGTTCCAACCCGGTCCCAGTGGCGGGGAAAATAAAATCAGCGGTCCGGATAACTGGCAGCCACAGAACAACATGTCCGGCGGCCAGGGGCCTAGTGTGCAGGGTGGTTACGGAGGCGGCGATAATTCTCAAGGACAGCAGGATAACGCGCGTTACATTCAAGACATGAAGCGCGGCGCCAGCCAGATGGAGATGAACCTGAAACAGTTCGATAAAATGATCTCCCAGGCGGTCAAGAAAGGAATCGCGGTGCCCAAAGAGATCGAAGATAAACTGGCCAAGGCCAAACAAGACATTGCCGCCCTCAAGTCCGCCCAAAGCGAATCCGATCTGGAGAACGTAGACATGGATGCGCTGCAAGAGAACATGCAGGCGCTGGAGGAATCCCGCCGGGAGGTATTTGAAGCGGCGGAGCGGTTGCAGCAGACCAAGACCGGCGTGCGCCAGATGGAGCGCGGCATCAAAACCTTTGAAAGTCAGATCGTTAAATTGCAGAAGCAAAAGATCCAGATCCCCGCGGACTTGGCTGATAACTTGAGCAAGGCCAAGGGAATCATTGAAGCGGTCAAGAAAGCGACCACCTGGAGCGAAGTTGAGGCGGCGGGTATTGAAGACATGTCCGACATCATGGGCGAGCTTCAGGACAGCCGGCAGCAGCTGGACATGCTGACTCGCTGGCCGCAGACCCTAAAGGAGATTAACCGTCAGGTCAAAGATCTGGAGCGCGCCCTGAAGCAAGCTAAAACCACGGCGGCCAAGCTGCAAAAGAACGGCATAGACGCTTCGGTTTCCATGTCCGCCCTGGAGAGCGCGGTTGCCAAGCTGAAATCGGTCCGGGACAGCGCCACAGAGAAGGCCAAGAGCGGAGATATTCAAGGCGCTTTTGAACTTTTAGAGGCCGACTTCTTCGGTCAAACCGATGATGTTTGGGAGCACCAGCGCACCATTCAAACCTTAGCCAATCTCGGCGGCTTCCAGGCGGAATTCAAACAGGGGCTAACCAAGCTCAATAACGAGATCAAGCGCTTGAAACGTCTCAAAGAAGACACCACGGAATTAGAGAGTGTTGTTACCAAGATTAAAACTCAAGGCGACGAGGTCACGGCTCTGCTTAAGGTCAAACCGCTGGATCAGGATCGGGTAATGGAGGATATGCAAGTACTGTGGGACTTAAAACAGGAGGCAGACAAAATAATGATGGAACTGACCGGTAAGCGCGAGTCTCGGCCCTGGGAAGAGGGTCAAAGCCAGTTCCAAGCGCCCCAACTTCCGACCAACTGGAATCAAGTAATGCCGATGAAGCCTCAACCCCAACCGACGGCCAGCAGCGCCACTTCCGTTTCAGTTCCGGTCCCGCCCGCGAGCCAATAGAGTGATCGCGAAAGTAATCGCAGATAATCCCTCCCCTTATCTTAGGGGAGGCGAGGTGGGGTGTGGAATCCAGAGCCCCCTCTTCCTCCGGAGGAGGACAGATTAGCCCCTCTCCTTTTCCAAGGAGAGGAGAGATGATATTATTCCCAGTTAACCACCACTCCGGAATCGACGAGAATAGGGGGGCGACCCGTCCGGTCATTCGACCGGACGCCAGGTCGGATGACTTGGCGAATTTATGAGGTCGGGCCTTGGGGATTCTTACAGGATCCAGGACCCCCTCTGACTCCCCCTCAAACGAGGGGGAGGATGGGTTTTTGGAATTCAAGGTTCAGAGACCACTCTCTGCCGGCGGGCGAACTTTGCGGCCGAGTATTTGCAATTCAAGCTTCGCGAGCGCGGCGAGAATGCGATCAATCTCTTCTCGGATAGCGATGGGGGATATTCCCAGTTGGCCGGCCCGCTCTAAAACGTACGCTTCGGTTCGGGTGTGGTCATTCTTGAAGCGAGTGTTGATTTCTTTCCAGGGAATACCAGCGAGCACCACCGCAATCTGCGGGCGGTAAGGAATTACACCCTGTTTGAGCAAAAATGCGATCGCGGGGTAGCCGAGATAACCCTGCCAATAAGAACCATTGTCATTAGCCATGATCGCGTTTTGCTCCGGGTCATAAGCAACGGTATAAGTTTTGCGGCCATTAGAGGAGCGTACCGTTGCTGTGTTTCCGGTAACTGTAATGCGCCCGTCGGCTATGCATCCCAGGGCTTCATAGATCTTTATTTTAGGCGGCATCTTCCAGGTCATGAAATTATATTATCACAACGGTACATGCTTCCATATTGCTTAACGTATCCTCCGTGGGTGAAAAGGTGCAACCAAATCCTGCGGTTGGGTGTATTATCCTAGGGTGGTACCGATAAAGACTGTCAATAACCGCGGCTGTGAATAACGTTTTCGTGTTTGATACACTGTAGAGGAAGCTCTTTGGCGATATGAAATACGCTCGCCGCAGTAGCCACGGCGCGAGGAAGCTCTCTTTCAATTACCGATCC
>JACRFR010000005.1 GCA_016212635.1 Candidatus Liptonbacteria bacterium
GCTCTCCTCTCATATCAAAGTATTCAAAATCAAGATCGCCAAGTTCTTTGCCCTGTTGCGCCTCGCCCTGTTCAATATGTCGGTACTCGTGCGCCTGGAGGACGGGAGATTAATATTCTGGGGGTTTTCGAACAGCGTTACTACAAGGCTTTTACTGAAAAAGAATTGCGGAGCGCGCTTAAAAATACACCAGAATTATTTGGGGACGCTTTTCACTTCGTGGTAAAGACTTTCTACCCGAATTTACTGGTCGAATAAGTGGAATAGAAAGGCTTATTGACTTAAAAAGGTTCCAATTTCGTCCCATCTGGCCCGCACTTAGTTTTTCTTAGCGAGGTACGAGTTTAGAAACACCGGTGCTCCGACCGTGCCTTTGCGTAGCTTCGGCGAAGCGAGGTCGAAGCATCGGAGCAGGTACAACTGAATATCGGAGCCGACCGGGCTAACCCCGGAAACGCCTCGAGGCGTTATTTCTGGGATAGGGCGTTCGGCCGAAGCGGGACCCAGGCCGAGAGTGGGGGCGGTGACCGTAAGGCGCGGCTTCTCGCTCAAAAACCAGCGGTGCGCTGGAGGGAGGTAGGGCCGGCAGGCGTGAAACCGGCAAGGCGGCGCGCATCAGGCGCTCGATGGCCTGAACGTCTCGCCTTTGGTCGGGCCGCGCGAAAGAAATGGCATGGCCCTTGCCGCCTGCCCGTCCGGTCCGCCCGATGCGGTGGATATAATCCTCCGCGACCGTGGGCAGGTCATAATTCAAAACCAGTTCGATATTTTTTACGTCAATGCCGCGGGCCGCGATGTCGGTCGCGACCACCACGCGATACTTGCCATTTTTAAAACCTTCCAGAGCGTCCCGTCTTTGGCTTAAGGAACGGTTGGAATGGAAGTCAACGGCGGTATGGCCCAGCGCGCGCAGGTGGGCCGCGATCTTCTTGGCCCCGAACTTGGTTCGGGAAAATACCAGGACCGAGCCGCGATATTCCTGTAACACTTTCTCCAGTAATCTCGGTTTTTCCGGCTGGGTGACAAAGAACAGTTCGTGAGTAACATCCTGGGCGGCCGTGCCCGAGCGCGCGATCTCCACGCGCACCGGGAGTTTCATGTAGGCGCGGGCCATGGAAACAATGCTTTCCGGCATAGTGGCCGAGAAAAGCATAGTTTGTCTTTCCGTGGGCAAGACCGTTAAGATCCGTTTTAACTGCGGCGCGAAACCCATATCCAGCATCCGGTCGGCTTCATCCAGAACCACGACTTTGACATCTTTCAGATTCACCGTTTTTTGCATTAGGTGATCAATCAACCGACCGGGAGTGGCCAAAATGACCTGGGGCGTGCGCCGGAGCGCATACAATTGCCGGCTGATAGCCTCGCCACCGATCAAAACCGCAGTTTTTATGCCCAGTGGGTTGCCGATCTTCCGCAAGGACTCATCCACTTGCACCGCCAACTCGCGGGTCGGTAGTACCACCAGGGCGCGAGCGCGTCCGTCTTTCAGAATAGTCTGGATCAGCGGGATACCGAAGGCGAGAGTTTTCCCGGTACCGGTCTGCGCGATCCCCACCATATCCTTGCCTTCGATCGCTTGGGGAATGGATTTTTGCTGAATGGGCGTGGGCGCAGTGAAAGCCAGCCGATCCAAGATGGTTAGAATGCTGGGAGCGATACCCAGGCCGCGAAAACCCGACTGTTCGATCATAAGTGCCGTTTTATTTCTTCCTGCCGGATTCCGAAAGGTAAGCGGACAAAGTGCGGTGAATGTCGCTCGCCAGTTTTCGGAACGACTCCCGGTTCCTCCAGAAGGAATTATTTTCAGAGAGGTCTTGCTTGCGGATCAAGCTTAGCTCGCGGATGGCGACGTAGCGATCGTGGCCGACATCGCTGGAAGTGGGGGATTTGACGTCCTTAATGCCCTGGTGGATCTGCTTCAAAACCGCGTATTTTTTAGGTATTTCCGCCGCGCGCCTGCCCTTGGTGGGACTGAAGAAAACGTCAAAAGACCGGGTAGATTCGATATGCTCCACGAAATCGTGCAAACATACGTAAAAATTGAAACTCGCAGGAGTTTCACTGATTTTCTTGAGTTTTTGGTCCAACGCCGCTTTCGTTTTTGCCGCCGATTTCATTACTTCACTCTAGCACGCTTCTGCCTAAATAGCGATCCAGCCGAACGAGATACCACCCGAGGATAAAACACCCCCGCTTAGCGGGGGTGTTTTTATATACTCCAACTAAAGCGCTACTTGACCGTGAGCGTGCCTGTCATGCCCATTTGGCGGTGTTCGCCGACCGAACAGTAGAACTCGAACGCGCCGGACTTATCCGCCACGAATTGAATGGTATCCTGCTGGCCCGCCTGGATGTGCTTGGTGGCGGCCTGAAACTCGTCGATCTTCAGGTCGTGGAAGCCCTCCACGTTGTTTAGGGTTATCTTGACCGTGTCTCCCTTCGCGACCGCGAGCGTTTTCGGTTCGAAAGAGAAATTTTTACCGGTGACCGTGAACGACTTGACCACTGGCGCAGTGGTGATATCTGGAGCCACTGGGACCGCTGGCGTGGGCACTGACACGGCCGCGGGGGCCACCGGGACAGGGGCCTGCGGCACCGGTGCTACTGCCACGGGCTGTGTCGCTACCGGGGACGACATGTTGTTATAAACGACCGCTCCGACCACGAGCACCAACACTACCACTATGCCCACGATGACTTTGCTTTGCATATTTATTTTTTTAGTTTGAACGACGTGCAGGAATTCTACCGGATAGCCACGATTTTTCAATCGTATTGTACGACTTGGCCTTGTTCTGTAACCTTGAACCGCAAAACTCCATCCTTCCCCCCTGGTTTGAGGGGGTCAGAATTCTAGACCCCACCTAGCCTCCCCTTGGAAAAGGGGAGGAAGGATAAGGCCCAACAATGCACAGTGCATCTACTGAAACACCCGTTGGATAAACCGGCTGAAGCGTTGTTCCTGGGCCTGAACTGAATCCGTGAAGTCGCGGAAGATATAGACGAACTTGGGGCGCAGAAGATAGGGCAAGAGGTGCAGCAGCAGGTGCAAGCCCATGGTGATAATGCCCAAGAGAACCAGATAGGGAAGTTTTTGATAGATACCGGAAGTGAAAAGCAGGACAAAAAAGAAAACGTGAAAACTGGTCATGATCGAAAAGGAAAGCAGGTCGAACCGCCAGAGGTAGTTGCGATGATGCCGGGCGATCGCCATGATCACGCGGTGGATCACTTCGGTCAGGATGGCCATCAGTACGATCAGTTTCCAGAGCTGGACTTCCGGGTCGAAAAGGATCCTGAAATCAGGGCGGTAGTTGAACTGCAGGAGCGTACCCCAGTTATTGATCCCGTGGGGCAGTATGGCCAGAAGACTGAAAGCGATCAAGCCGATGAACAGCAGAGCGTACTCAAAAAGCGGGCTCAAAACCAAGAGCGCTATGGTGGCCCGGCGTTTGGGATTCAGGGTGCGCAGGAAGCGGGCGAAGAAAGAGAAAGCAATGGTCACGAAGATCCAACCCGCCAGATTCTCAAACGGCACCCCATACCATTCCTGATCGTAAGGTATGGCCCAGGTCCAGAAACCCAGACGGATCGCGATCGCGTCCATGGACAGATCCAGAACAATGGCAGTCAGCGCATCCATGAAAGGCCGGAGGGTCCAGGGAATACGATACTGGTCCGACAGGAGCATCGCGCAGTAGATGATGGTCGCCCAGCCAAAACCGATGGCCAGGGGAACTCCCAGGATCTGGATCAAAAAGTTGCTGCTGTAAGAGTAGGTGTGCGCCAGGTAAATGTTGCCGATCTCCAGGATCATGCCGAACACCGTGCAGCTCAAGAGCTCGAAGACGCGCCGCCAATTGCGCTGATAAAGTTCGCGCGCGAAGACGATCAAATAAGTTCCGAAACTTAAGATCTCGAAAGCCAAAAAAAGATCGGGACGGAATGTCAGGGCAAAACTCATGGAGGATTTCGGAATAGATAAACGTATTATACCATTCCTCCCATTTTTGGTATAATGATAAAAATTCGTAAATTATTAACCAGTCTATCTTTATGAAAATATTTTATATCGTTTCGCTGTTGATAGTAGCTATCGTCGTGGTAGGTTATTTATTGGTGAGAAACAGAGGCGGAGCGAAAAGTATAGAAGTGGCGGGGATGAAGGATTTCCGTTGCCAGGGCATATCCGGTTTTTCTTTTAGGTACCCAGTCTTCAAAAACTGGAAAGCTGGGGAGTTTGAAAAAAACGGACAGTATAGCTGTAAGATGTTTTTTGATAATCCGCCGGGGATATCGTATGAAGTGGCCAGGCAGGTGGGCGTGAATATTATGCCCCGGACGGGGGGCGGGAGCGGCGGGGTTAATAAAAATAGTCTGGCGGGCACGGAGAAAAATAAAAACGGGGTAAATTACCAGCGTCTCGAGAACAGTTTCAGTGAGTTTCCGAGCGTTTACGAATTTTATGACGGCGATTATGACGTTCAGGTTGGAATTATAGCCGGCGCGGAAAAAGATGGCTTCTCGGAGCGAATATTCTGGCAAGCCGTCATAGACAGCTTCATTTTCAGTCAGTAGGGGGCGATATAATATAATCTTTAACGCACGTTGAGTTTATCTCCGATTTGCTATAATATAAGTACCCATGGAGTACCTGCTGCTCGTAGGTAATGCTGCCGCGAGTTTCTTGTGCTGTCGCGCTTTGGCTGGCAAGAAGGCCGGGGAACGAGGGCGCTTGCCCTCTCTTAGGCTTCGATTCCGGGGCTATGTCATCCATTTTCACCACTGGCTTTACGCGGCGGTGGCCCTAATCATTCTTTTCCACCAATTCCCAATGCTGAACCTCGCTTATGTCGGTTTGCCGGCCGGTGTGCTCGCCCAGGGACTGACCTATAAAGATTTCCATAAGGTGATCTATCGCATGGATCGGTAGCCGCTAAATTTATTTTTTAGGGAGATATGGGTCCGGCTTAGCCGGGCTTTTTTCTTGCTATAATTCTAGAACCCATCTCCAAAGTAGGTTTTAGACCAAAATGAGGAATTTTCGAGCGAGAAACATGAAAACTGACGAAGGAATAGCCAAAGCTATTTCGAGGAGGTTTTCAGGTTTTGCAGCCGAAAATAACCATTTTGGGCAAAATCCCTTCCTCTACCTTTATTAATTTCCTACTTTGGAGATGGGTTCTAATATGAATCTCCGGCGCGCGGTTACCGTCTTGGCATTTTTGACTGGGGCGATTGCGATTGTGGGCTTAGGCATCTTTTGGCGCCAAAGCCATCGTCCGGCGCCCGGTCCGTCCGGGACCGAATCCCGGGTGCGGCCAGCGGCGGTAGCTGGTGCTTTTTACCCGGCGGATCGGGCAGAGCTCGCACGTACAGTGGAGCGGTACTTGGCCGAGGCCAACCCCCAGACGACAGGCGGACGAGTAGTTGGTCTAATCGTGCCGCACGCCGGTTACGAGTTCTCCGGCCAAGTGGCGGCCGAGGCTTTCAAAAAAGTCGCGGGGCAGGAGTTCGACACGGTGGTACTCCTAGGTGTGAGTCATCACGAACAATTCCCGGGCGCGGCTTTTTACGACGGTGATTACTTCGAGACACCGCTCGGCCAGGTGGCGATCGATCGGGAGCTGGCGGGGCAGATCATGGCTGCCGACCCGCGCTTTGTTTTCCGTTCCAGCCCCCACGCGCCGGAGCACTCTTTGGAAGTGGAGTTGCCTTTCTTGCAAAAAACTTTAACCAACTTTCGCATCGTTCCGATCTTGCTGGGCAGTCAGGACCCGGAATTGGCGGAGAAACTCGGTCAGACAATCGCGCGCGTTGCGACCGGGCGGGTTCTGGTCGTGGCCAGTACCGATCTGGCGCACTATCCCGCGCCCCGGGACGCGGAGCGGATCGATCACCAAACGATTCAAGCGGTACTAACTGGCCAGGCCGACCAGCTGACGGAAGCTTTGGTCCAACTGGGCCGGCTTAACGCGCCCGGCGTGGTGACGTTCATGTGCGGGGAGGGGGCGGTCCGGGCACTCTTGGCCTATGCCCAAGCAATTCCTGCCACCCAATTCGACTTATTAAAGTACGCTCACACTGGCATGGTTACGGGCCAAAAAGAGAGAGTGGTGGGTTATGCCGCCATTAGTTTAAGTACTACGCGGAAAGAAGAGTTGACCGAAAAAGAACAAAAGATGTTGCTACAAATCGCCCGGCGGTCCGTGGAAGCTTATGTTCGTACCGGCAAACCGTACCGATTGAGCATCGCTGAATTAGAAATAGACCGGCGCGCGGGCGCGTTCGTGACAATCAAGAAAAATGGTATTTTACGCGGATGTATCGGCACATTCGAGCCTGCACCGCTGGCCCAAGTCGTGGCTCAAATGGCGCTCGCCGCGGCCACGGAGGACCGGCGCTTTTCACCGATCTCGCCGGAAGAACTGAAAGACCTGGAGTACGAAGTGTCGGTTTTAAGTGTTCCACAGCCGGTAGCCTCCGCAGATGCGATCCAACTGGGCAAGCACGGCGTGCAGATCACGCAAGGCAATCGCGCCGGAGTTTTCTTGCCGCAGGTGGTAGCCGAAACCGGGTGGGACAAAGAAACTTTTTTAAGCGAACTGTGCGCCCAGAAAGCCGGTCTGCCCCGGGACTGCTGGCAGGATCCGCGCACGCGCTTAGAAGTTTTTACCGCGCAGGTCTTTAAAGAAGCAAGTAGCGAGTAGGGAGTAGGGAGTAGCGAGTAGGGAGTAGCAACTTTTACCTGTTAGGTTTGCGACTGAACATCAAGCCCATAAGGAAAAGTATCGCGCCGCCTGCCAGTCGCAGCCAGCCCGTAAGAGATCCAGTCGCAGGGGCGAGGAGGGTGACGATCAGTATCCAGATAATTCCGGCCAAGATCAGAACCAAGGCGCTATAACGGGGAAAGCGTTTGCCGACCACAAGCAGAATCACCCCCGCGGCCAGATGGCCCGCGCTCAAGATGTAGCCCGCGACATAAGGGGCAGCAACGCCGATAAATGGATTGGGGATAAAACCCAAAGCGCCTACGATTACCAGGCAGATGCCGGCTACAATCGTGAAAACTACAGAGGCGGGATAAGTCTGGTCCATCGACCAATTATAACAAAGTCCTTGCGCCCAAACCGGGCTGGCAGTATAATGGGGCCACCATGCGGAAGCCAGCTGCAACCCTGTTGCTTTTAATACTGATCCTGGCCGCTTCTTTCGGAGTGGTTTTAGGTATGGCTCGGGGAGCGCACACCGCGAGCTGTCCGTATGGTATGGGCACCTCGGCTCTCTGCAACTGGAGCGTGTTGTCACACGTTTCTATGTGGCGCCTGATTTTTTCGGTAGTCGAGAGCGCCCCTTTCATTATTTTGGGAGCATTTCTAATTTTAATTATCCTGGGAAGCACTAGTTTGATTCCACGCGCGGCTTTGGCCGAAGGACCACCGCGCACAATTTGGAGAAAAGTAGAAAACCCTCACAGTACAGAAGACAACTATCTAATCCGGTTGATGGCTCGCGGTATTTTGCACGCCAAGCTGGCGCCGGCCACGGCTTGGTAGGCGTCCCGATGGACATCGGGGCGCCGGCACGCACTGCTTGTGAGCAGCGCGTTTTAGTCGCAGGATTCTGATTCTAGTAGCTTAAACAACTTTATGAAATACCTATTCTTACTTCCTCCCCGTTGCACCCCCTCTCACTCCCCCTTAGAAAGGGGGAGGATGGAGCCTCGTGATTCAAGGTAAATAAATAAAATTCTAATCACAACATGAAGAAAATGACGATTCCGATTCGCGGGATGCATTGCAAATCCTGCGAGATCTTAATCGAAGATAAATTAAAGATCATTTCCGGCGTAACTGTCGTGGAAGTGAGTTATAAAACCGGTTTGGCGCGCGTAGGTTACCGGGGTTCGCCGCCCAGGGAGGCGGATGTCCGGGAAGCTATCGCCTCGGCTGGTTACGAAATTGGGCAGAAAGATAAACTACCCTGGCTGTCGCGGGACCTGGGGGACTACTTCAATCTTATCTTGGCAGGGTCGATTCTCTTCGCGCTCTATCTGATCGCGTCGGTCACGGGTTTGTTTGGTATCAGTGTGAATCCGGCGGGCGGAGGCTTTGGGATCGCCGTTTTAGTCGGGTTGGCCGCCGGATTTTCCACCTGCATGGCTTTAGTCGGCGGCCTGGTGCTGGGACTCGCCGCGCGCCACGCGGAACTCCATCCGGAAGCTACGCGCGGACAGAAATTCCTACCCCACCTGTCTTTCAACTCCGGCCGGATCATTGGCTTCGCGGTTTTAGGCGGAGTGATCGGCGTGCTTGGTTCGGTGCTGCAGCCATCAGTTTTCACCCTGGGCCTGCTGACACTCTTGGTCGGGGCGGTCATGATATTTCTGGGGCTGAAGCTGGTAGAAATTTTCCCGGCCTTAAAAGACAAGACCTTGACTCTGCCTAAATCCATCGGACGCCTCCTGGGCGTCGCCAAGGAGAATAAGAGCTACAATCATCGCAGTGCTTTCACGGCTGGGGCGCTGACTTTTTTCCTGCCCTGTGGTTTCACCCAAGCGATGCAGTTGTATGCGATCTCGACCGGCAGTTTTTGGCAAGGCATGCTGGTCATGGGACTTTTCGCCGTGGGCACGGCCCCCGGGCTTCTGGGCATTGGCGGGCTGTCTTCAATTTTTCGAGGTCGGGCGGCACGCACTTTCTTCGCCACTGCCGGACTCGCGGTTATCCTCTTGGGCTTCTGGAACATTTCTAACGCCAGCCAGATAGTTTTTGCCCCGGTGGGAGCCGCCGCCCCGCGCGTGGCGATTACCGTCCCTAACGGTTCGATTGAAGCAAGTGGCTCGGTGCAAGAAATCCAAATGACCCAGGACGCGAGCGGGTATCACCCCAATCAGTTTACCGTGGAGCGCGGCCGGCCGGTGCGCTGGATCATTAACTCGGTCAACCAGTACACCTGCGCGGCCTACATCCGCATGCCCTCCGCGGGGATCAACCAGCCGCTCCGGCCGGGCGAGAACATTTTCGAATTCACTCCCACCGTGATCGGGGCGATGCCCTTCTCTTGTTCCATGGGCATGTTCCGCGGGCAGTTTAACGTTATTACTGGCGGTGCGGGCGATGCCGTGCCTGCCCCGGGAGTTGGAGTAAACAATGCCGCACTGGCCGCCGTCCCGCCCCCGGCCAACCCTGCAAGCGGTTCGGCTGGGCTCACCGCAAGTGGTTCCTGCGGCCAGGGTGGTTGCGGGTGTGGCGGCCGAGGCAGGGCGTTCCAGCCGCAGGCCGGAGTGGCGGATAACCAACCTGGCGGGGGCGGCGCGAATACCACGCAGGTCCTGCGGGCGGCCTACTCTTACTCGCAGGACATCCTGCCTAACAGTTTCACTGTTAAGGCCAACACGCCGGTGCGGTTGGAGATCGACGCGCGGGATCAAGGCAGCGGCTGCATGAGCACAGTGATGATTCCCGGTCTATACGACCAGCCGCAGTTTTTAGAAAAAGGTAAGTTGGCCGTCTTGGAATTCACACCGATCCGCGCGGGAGATTACCCCATTACCTGCGCCATGGGCGTACGGCGGGGATCAATCCGAGTGGAGTAATTACGGGGGTGAAATTTGTCTGTCATTCCCGTGTCGTGCCGGAGGCAGATCCGCCTCTGGCGGAAAAACGGGAATCCAGAGCGTGTAATGTGGCCTAGATTCCCGCCTGCGCGGGAATGACACACCCTTGGTTTCTGAGTAGCGCAACTGCGGGGAGTTGACAATATCCCCGCCGGGGGGATATACTGTTCGCATGGCCTACAAGCCCAAGAGCGAAAAAGAGAGGGTCTTGCACCGCTACAAAATTTCCCTGGGGCAACTGCGGAAAGTAACCGCGATGGTCGAGGGAGGCGAGTACTGCATTGACATCTTGAGCCAGTCCCAAGCCGTCCAGAAGGCGCTGCGGGAAACAGACAACCTGCTTCTGGCCAACCACCTTAAGACCTGCGCGGCGCGTTCGATCCAGGCCGGGAAGCAGAATAAAGCCATCGCGGAGATCATGGAGATTTTCGCCCGCCGATCATAAAAATGGACCAGATTTTAGTTACTCTCATCGGCCTGCTCGGGATCAGTTTTACTTACTGGTATTTTTTGGGTAAGCGCGAAAAAACAGTAGTTGCCGGAGACGCAATTGACATTGTAGTCGAGGGTGGATACTCCCCCGATGTGATCTCGGTGAAACAGGGCAAATTAACCCGGCTGAATTTCTTGCGCCGGGACACTAATAGTTGCCTGGAGGAGGTGGTCCTGCCGGACTTTAAAATCCGAAAAACCCTGCCGTTGAATCAAAAGGTAACGGTGGAAATTATTCCCAAACAAGCCGGGCAGTATTCGTTCAGCTGTGGCATGGGCATGTATCATGGAAAGATCATCGTTTCCGACGGGGCAGCACCGGGCAAGAATATTCCGAACTAATCATTCCGACTAAACCGAATGGAACAGCTCCGCGATCCCAAAATCTCGCCCACCAAGAAAACGTTTCCGGTTAAGGGCATGCACTGCGCTTCCTGTGTCATAGTTATTGAGCGCGCGCTCCAGAAAGTCGAAGGGGTGCAAAGCGCGACAGTGAACCTGGCCACGGAAAAGGCGACTGTGGCCTACGACCCGCAGGTCGTCACCGACTTAAAGCTGGCCGCCGCAGTCTCCCAGGTCGGTTACCAGGCGTTGCTGGATGAGGGAATTAAATCCGTGGATTCGGCAGGCTTGCCGCAAGTGGATGTGGAGAAAAAAAGAAAGCTGGCGGAACTTGGTAGTCTGAAAAAGAAAGTTGTAGTCAGTTTGTTTTTGGGCGGCCTGGTCGCCTGGGGCAGTTTCCCGGGGCTGATGGACACCGCCCCCATGGCGCTCCAGATATTCTGGGTTCAATTTCTTTTAACCCTGCCGGTTCAATTTTGGGCAGCCTTCGATTTTTACCGAGCCACAATTTCTTCGCTCCGACACCGCACGGCCAATATGGATACCTTGGTTACCATCGGTACCTCGGTCGCGTTTCTCTATTCCACCCTGGTCACATTTTTCCCGGAGAGCGTTAAAAGTATCGGGATCGAGCCGATGCCGTATTTTGATACGGCCGCGATCATCATTGGCCTCATTCTTTTGGGCCGTTATTTTGAGGCCAAGGCCAAGGCGGGTACAAGCGAAGCCATCCAGAAACTCATGGGGTTGGCGCCTAAGACCGCACGGGTTATCCGGGGCGGCAAGGAAATTGATATCCCCATAGAACAAGTCGTAATTGGCGACCTGATCCGGGTCCGGCCGGGAGAAAAAATTCCGGTAGATGGAGTCATTACCGAAGGCGAGTCATCCCTGGATGAGTCTATGGTCACAGGCGAGAGTATTCCGGTGGAAAAAACCAAAGGTGATGCGGTGGTGGGCGCAACTATCAACAAGACCGGAACTTTCACCTTCCAAGCCACCAAGGTGGGCGAGGGCACGTTGCTGGCGCAGATCATCAAATTGGTACAGGAGGCCCAGGGCAGCAAGGCGCCGATCCAGCGGATCGCGGACCTGATCTCTTCGTACTTCGTTCCCATTGTGCTCATGCTGGCCATCGCGACCTTTGTCGTTTGGTACGATTTCGGCACTCAACCGGTGCTGCTCTTTGCGCTTTTGAACACAGTAGCCGTACTGATCATTGCTTGCCCCTGCGCCATGGGCCTCGCGACCCCGACCGCCATCATGGTAGGCACGGGCAAGGGCGCGGAACACGGGATTCTGATCAAAGATGCAGAGAGCCTGGAAACCGCCCACAAGATAAATACGATCATTTTCGATAAAACCGGGACGCTGACCAAGGGCCAGCCGGAGGTAACGGACGTGATACCATTCCAGAATTGGAAGGCGGAAGAAATTCTACAAATTGCCGCCTCGCTGGAAAAAGGATCGGAGCATTCCCTGGGCGCGGCTGTTGTTCAAGAAGCCGAAGAAGAGAAGCTCATCCTGGGTCGAGCTGAAAAGTTTCGGGCAATTCCCGGGCACGGGGTGGAGGGATTGGTGGATGGCCAGAAAGTGAGTTTTGGCAATCGCAAGCTAATGGACCAGCTCCAGGTTAATTGGCAGCCGCATAATGGCGATATGGAGAGATTGGAGACGGATGGGAAGACGGTGATGATGCTGTCGATAGACGGCGGCTTTGCGGGCCTGATCGCGGTAGCCGACGTCTTGAAAGACTCGGCTCGGGAAGGGGTCGCGGCGCTAAAAAAACTTCAGATCGAGCCGGTGATGATTACCGGGGACAACGAGCGCACCGCGCGCGCGATCGCCGCTAAAGTCGGCATTGCTCGCGTCCTGGCCGAAGTCTTACCGGATCAAAAAGAATTAGAGGTGAGAAAGATCCAGGCTGAAGGCAAAGTGGTGGCCATGGTAGGCGATGGCATTAACGACGCGCCGGCCCTGGCCGCGGCGGATGTGGGCATCGCCATGGGCAGCGGCACGGACGTGGCCATGGAGGCGGCGGATATAACCTTGATCAATAAAGACTTAAAATCGGTGGCCGCCACAGTGATTCTCTCCCGGAAAACCATGTGGACCATAAAAACCAATCTTTTCTGGGCTTTTGGTTACAATATCATTCTCATTCCCGTGGCTATGGGCATCTTGTATCCTTTTTTTCACATCCTCTTAAATCCCATATTTGCCTCCGTGGCCATGGCCGGCAGTTCTATTTCGGTGGTCTCTAATTCGCTTTTCCTAAAACGCCAAAAGATCTGGTGACGCGCGCGAAGAGTTCAGCGAGTGAAACCAGCGAGCCCAAAGGTCGAAAAAGATCGCCGGAAATTATCCATGCTTTCCCTTAAACGGTACGGCTGGCTGTGCGTCTTGGGCGCGGAAGTCGTTTATGTCCTCTGCATTCTGGGAGGACTGCTCCCCTGGCGCACAACTAGCGGCACGGAGCTTCATCACGCGTTTTTTGAAACTCTGCCGGGATTCACCTGGCTCTCGTTCGGCAGTTTCCTTCTGGGGGCGGCGTATGTGTTCGTCTTCGCCTGGATCTTCGCTTGGTACATGGTCTGGATGCACAATTCCAGCCTGGTCGAGAAGAAGTAAGATGCGTCAAGTGAAGCGGACTTCACTTGCGGGGTTGGGGTGGGTGGGTCTAGGATAGTGGTATGCGCGTAGAGATAGACCTGCATCCGAGCCAAGCCCAGATCCTGCGGGACCTGGTTCTAAAGCCCAGTGCGCGGTTTGGGGAGCTTAACTCGGATAAGTTGCCGACCGACCATTTTTCTTTTCACCTGAAGCGGCTGCAAGAAATCGGCTGGATTAGAAAGAAAGAAGATGGCGCTTACGAACTGACCGATGACGGTAAGCATATTGGCGGCCGCTTGGATACGGAAACCGCCAAGATCGAGCGGCAGGCCAAAGTGGGTGTGAGTTTGGTGGCCGTGCGGCAGGTTGGTGGTGTTTGGCAATACCTGGCACAAGAGCGATTGAAGCAGCCCTACTACGGCTATCACGGATTCGTGACTGGCAAGATCCGTTGGGGAATGTCAGTTCTGGAAACTGCCGCGAGGGAATTGCAGGAAGAGACCGGGCTCGTGGCCGGTAAGATGACCATGATGGGGGTCATGCACAAAACGGACCTGGGTAAAGATGGCGAGGTTTTAGACGACAAGTTCTTCTTCCGGGTGAGGTGCGAAAATTTATCCGGCGAATTGAAAGAAAACGATCCGCACAGTGGTCGGAACTTCTGGTGCACCCGGGAAGAGTTGCTGGCCCTGCCCAACCAATTTCCGGATTTGGACAAGGTGCTCGAGGCAATCCACGGCGATAGCCCAGTATTCATAGAAAAGACCTACTCCGCGGAAGGGTTCTAGGGGCAACAGAAACTGCCTGCCTACCGGTAGGCAGAGAAGCCGGAATTAAGAATTGCACAAGGTGCGGAGGTCGAGCCTCGGGGGATACTAGAAGCCTGACCTCGGAAGATTGTAAAAAGCACCTTTTTCCACTGGAAAGATGACCCGTTTCGTGCTAGCATAATCATGCCGTCCGAGTGAGACGGCATTTCAAATGACTCGCGGAAAAGCTAAGAAAACCAAGCCTAAAACCGCACCTGGACCAGCAGTTCCGAGCGGCAATAATCATCAAGCCTCGGCGTCTTACACCGCCAAGGATATTTTTGTTCTGGAAGGACTGGAACCGGTCCGAAAGCGGCCAGGGATGTACATTGGCTCGACCGGTCCGGACGGCCTGCATCATTTAATTTGGGAAGTTATCGACAATTCCCTGACCCGCGATACGCCGGTACTGATCGAGCAGAACGGCAAAGTGGCGCTCGCAAAAATAGGAGAAGTTATCGATCGCGCTTTTGCCGAAGCGGTGGACTCCGATATTTCCGCCGCGCGCTCCGGCCAGGCGGAAATTTTACGCACCGGTTTTTCCATTAAATCCCTAAGTTTCAATCCCGAAACACTCAAGCTTTCCTGGGTTCCGGTCTCGAGTTTGATCCGCCACCCGGTCAATAGCGACATTTATGAAGTCACGCTTCAGAACAATCGTAAGATCCAGATTACGCCCTACCACTCGCTTTTTACCCTAAAGCAGGGGCAAGTCGTCCCCGTTAAAGGCAGTGATCTCCGCGAGGGCAGCTGCGTTGTTGTCCCGGCAAGATTTCCGGAACCGGAAGCATATCCGGCGCAGATCAATCTACTGGATGAATTTTTGGCTTTGCCGGAGAAAGAAACGAAGTCGATACGCCTCTATGGCGTTTCCCGCCTGCTGGATGAGGAATTCAAACCGTGGGTGAAACAGTATTGCGCAGAACACCGGCTGGAAAATAAAAAAACTAAACGCACCTGGTCGAATATTTTTTGCGATTACCGCCGCTGCGATTACCTGCCCCTGAATCTGGTCCGCACCCTGCCCGACACTCTTCGATCGCGCCTCGCGGAGTGCCGCCTCGGCAATAAAACCCAAACCAATTTTTCTTTACCGGCACGCCTTGCGGTTACCAGGGAGCTGGTGGAACTCTTGGGAATCTACGCCGCCGAGGGGACCGTGCTTCAAAGCAAGCAGACCAACCGAGTGGTCTTCAGTTTCGGCAGCCACGAAACGGAGCTGGTGGAATACGTGAAACAGCTCATCCAGAAAGTTTTTGGATATGCGGCGGCAAGCCGCTACGCCCACGAGAGCGCCCGCACGATCCAGATCGATTCTCTCGCGGTCAGGCTGCTATTCCAGAGGATATTTGCTGCCGGTGAGAATAGTCACCGAAAAAAAATCCCATCGCTGATATTTCAAACAAATCCATCTTTGCGCTTACGCTATCTCATCGCTTATCTGGCCGGCGACGGGTGCCCAGCCGAGGAATTTACGCGCCACCTGCTGGCCAATACCGCCCCGCCGCAGGAAGAGCGCCGCAAGTTTAGCGCCGTGTCCGCCAGCCGGGAGCTGGTGGAGGGATTAAGCTACCTTCTTTTTTCTCTGGGGAAAACATTCTCGCTCGGGGAACAAAGCCAAGCACCGGGGCGTACCATTTCTTTGCGTTACCACGCTCGGGTGCGCCTGGCACAAATAACAACGCCCACGCACTCTTATCGCCTCGATTTTTACTGGAGCGCAGCGTCTTCCTATCTGAACCGTATTCCAGTGGCGGATACCTGCGCCCGGATATCCTGGAACCGGCCGTACGCTTTTAGTTTGAACACCCGGGGAGGAATAACCCGGGAGAAGGCGACCGCGCTGCAGACCGCGCAAAGGATCGAACTCTATCCCGGCGCCGCACAGTTTATGGATTCCGATCTGGGGATCCTTAAGGTGGTGAAAATAGAGAAGGTCGCTTACGACCACCCGTGGGTATACGACTTCTCGGTGCCGCAGGGAGAGAACTTTGTCGGCGGTAGCGCGCCGATCATGGTGCACAATTCGATCGACGAGGCCATGGCGGGTTTCGCGCGAACCATCAGTGTGGAAATTTTGCCCGGGAACGAGGTCCGGGTTGCGGATGACGGCCGCGGTATCCCGGTGGAAATTCACCCCCAAACCAAAAAGTCTACGCTGGAAACGGTCCTGACCACCCTCCATGCCGGCGGCAAGTTCGGCGGCGATGCCTACAAAGTGTCCGGCGGTCTGCACGGCGTGGGCGTGTCGGTGGTGAACGCGCTCTCCACGCGGCTCCGAGCGGAGGTGCACAAAGGCGGCGGCATATTTGTCCAGGAGTATCGCCGGGGTGATCCTACGGGCAAGGTCAAGCGTATCGGCAGTACCGCGCGGACCGGAACCATCATAACCTTCTCGCCGGACGACACCGTGTTCTCGACTCTGGAGTTCAATTACCGAGTGATCGTGGATCATCTCCGCCAGCAGGCCTTTCTGACCAAGGGCGTCCGCATTGTTCTTTTGGATCGCCGCGCCGATATCCCGTTGGCCCACGGTTTTTGTTTCGAGGGCGGTCTCTTGTCTTTCGTTAAACACTTGGCGCGGGACAAAGATCTATTACAGGAGGAAGCATTCTATGTGACCAAGCGTTACGAAAAAATAGAAGTGGAGGCCGGATTCTTGTTTTTGGACGATCTGGAAGTGCACGAGCTTTCTTTCGCCAATAACATTTATACTCCGGATGGCGGCATGCACCTGACCGGTTTCCGTTCTGCCCTGACCCGCACTTTGAATAATTACGCCCGGACGGAGGGCTACTTGAAAGAAAAGGATGAGAATTTTACCAGTGAAGATACGCGGGAAGGTCTGATTGCGGTTGTTTCGATCAAGCTGCCCGAGCCCCAGTTCGAAGGTCAGACCAAGGCGCGCCTGGGCAACCCCGACGCGCGCACCGCGGTGGAAGCCGTGGTCAACGAAGCCCTGAAGGAATTTCTGGAAAAACGCCCCGGCGAGGCCCGGCGGATTCTGGATAAAGTCACGCTGGCGGCTAAGGCCCGGAAAGCCGCTAAGGCCGCCAAGGATACCGTGCTCCGCAAGGGGGCGCTGGAAGGGATGACCTTGCCCGGCAAACTCGCCGACTGCACCTCCAAAGATCCGTCGGAATCCGAACTCTTCATTGTGGAGGGTCAGAGCGCCGGCGGCAGCGCCACGGGCGGTCGGGACCGCCGCACCCAGGCCATTCTGCCCCTGCGCGGCAAGATCCTGAATGTGGAGCGCGCTCGCCTGGATCGCATGCTCGGCAACGAAGAGATCCGCACCCTGGTGATAGCCCTAGGCACCGCGATCGCGGAAGAGTTCGATCTCTCCAAGATCCGGTACCACAAGATCATTCTCATGACCGATGCCGACGTGGATGGTGCGCACCTTCGGACGCTCCTGCTCACGCTCTTCTACCGCTATTTCCGGCCGATGATCGAAGCCGGCTACTTGTATATTGCCCAGCCGCCGCTCTATCGGATCCAAGCGGCCAAGACGATCCGCTACGCCTTTTCCGACTCGGAGCGGAACAAAGTTGTGGCGGAACTGGAGCGGGCCAAGAAGGAACGCGCCGCAGCGAATCCCAAAACGGGTCGCGGAAAAGCCGTTCCCCTGGCCGAAGAAGGCGGGGCGGGCGGAGAAGAGATGGCCGCCCCTGCGGGTACCGAGCTCAAGGGTATCAGCATCCAGCGCTTTAAGGGGTTGGGCGAAATGAACGCGGAAGAACTGCAAGACACGACCATGAGCGCGGAGAACCGCGTGTTGCGGCAAGTCACGATCGACGACGCCGAGGAGGCCGACCGCTTGTTCGGGATCCTTATGGGCGACGAGGTAGAGCCGCGCAAGCAGTTCATCCAAGCCGAGGCGCTCACGGTCAAAAACCTGGATATATAAAGGGCTGGGCGCGACCCAAGGTTTGACTTTTGAAGGCATCTCCGGCATACTGCGAGTGACCAAAAACGATGGCTGGCATCAATAGTCGCCTCAAAAATTACTTTTCCGAAGCTCGCCAAGAGTTTAGGCATGTTAACTGGCCCAATCGCCAGGAAGCGATACGCTTGACCGGGATTGTGATCGGGCTCTCGGTCGGCGTGGCCATCTTCTTGGGCGTTTGCGACCTGATCTTCGCCCAAGCTCTTCGCTCATTTATTTTGCGCTGATCTATTTTCTGTTCGCATGCGCCGCTCCCTAATTCGCATGCGCCATTGGTTCGACTAGCTCACCATAAATTGTAAGCGTATCCACTCCAGCATGGGACCCTCCCAACTACAAGAACAAGCACTCGGACCCCGGCAGTGGTATGCTATTCACACCTATTCCGGGTACGAAGAGGCGGTCACGCGCTACTTAAAACAGCGCGTTGATTCCCTGGGCATGAACGACAAGATCTTCAATGTTCTTGTGCCCAAGGAGAAAAAAATTCGGGTTAAGAACGGCCGCCGCCAGACCATCGAGGAGAAAATTTACCCCGGCTATGTGCTGGTAGAGATGGTTTTGACCGAAGACTCTTGGTATGTGGTGCGCAACACTCCGCGGGTAACCGGTTTTGTCGGTTCCGATAACACCACCCCCACTCCGCTTTCCAAGGAGGAGGTAGATTCCTTACTGGCTCGCATGGGCCGCGACGAGGACCGTTTTGCGGTGGATCTCAAGACGGGCGACTTGGTCAAGATCGTGGATGGACCCTTTAAGGATTACGATGGCAAGATCTCCGAGGTGGACGAAGAGAAGGGGCGGATCCGGGTTTTAGTACCGATCTTTGGTCGGGATACCGCGGTCGAACTGGATTCCTTGCAAGTTAAGAAGGTCTAGAAGCGAATTCACGCGAATAGCTACGCGAAAAGTTGCGAATAAAGATAATTAAATTATATTAGCGAAGATTCGCGTTTAGATTCGCGAGTTTTCGCCTCTACTCTATAATATGACTCAGTGCTTCTTCTGCTCTCAAAACTTAAGCCACGTGGACTATAAAGAGACCGATCTCTTGAAGCGGTTTATTTCCAGCCAGGCTAAGATCATTAACCCCCAGCACACCGGAATTTGCGCCAAACATCAGCGCAAGGTGGCGGAGGCGGTCAAGCGGGCCCGCTTTCTGGGGCTCCTGCCTTTTGTTCGACGGTAAGTATCGATACAGGTATGCCGAGGATGCCCACGAGGAGGTCCCTTGGTTCAATTCCCCGAGGTCGGGCCTCTAAAGATTCCCCGAGGCCCGACCTCTCAACATTGGGATTCCATTCGTATAATTAGTACACATTTGTATATTGGCATCGGGGCTATCATGGCCGACTGGAACCAAGCGCTTTTCACCTTCATCCACTCTGGGAGCGGGCGCGTTTTTCTTCTGGATGACTTCGCCGTATTCTGGGCGCAATACCTGCCGTACCTGGTGGCGATCAGCTTCTTGGTGCTGGCTTGCTTGCGGTCCTCCCAACGGCGGCGCTGGGCCATGTTCTTAGAGGGCGCCTTGGCGGTCATTATCTCCCGCGGCATTCTGACCGAGCTTGTTCGTTATGTCTTTCCAATCAGCCGCCCTTTTGAGGTCTTGAACTTCACGGCCCTAATCGCTGAAAGCGGTCGCAGTTTCCCTTCCGGGCACGCGGCCTTCTTCTTCGCCCTGGGAACCGTAATGTTTTTAGTTGATCGCTTTTGGGGCTATTGGTTCTTGGGGTTTGCCGTGACCAACGGCTTGGCCCGTGTTTTTGTCGGCGTGCATTGGCCCATGGATATCGTGGGCGGTGCGGCGCTGGGCATCCTTTCGGCGCTGCTTGTGCGTAAACTTTTAGAGCCGCACCTTTTGCAAGTTCATCCCGTAGCGCAGGAAGCCGCGGGCGAAAATCCGTGAAGTAACGCACTAAGCAGTTCTTAAGAAAAGGTACAACTTTATGGCACCGCTAGTGTGTCGTTCTCCCCCTTTTCCAAGGGGGAGCGAGAGGGGGTTGATTCCTGGTCGTTACATTCGGGTGCTAGGCGATCCTTCAAAATTTTCACTGCCTCTTTGCGCATCAGGAGTCCGGGTCGCAGGCCGACGGCGTGGGCGAAGTCCCGCACCGTCCCGACCGGAGTCGGGTCTGGTGCGCGGAAGAACTTTACGCCCAGCGCGCGGGATAGCAGTTCTTGTGTTTCCGGTTCGTCGGTGATGAAAACGGTTGAGGAGTGATCTGGGGCGAGTTCGATGATGGAAAGGAAGGACACGTCCTGGTCGAGGTCTTGTTTCAATCGCTGGAGCTCCACGAGGATCTCCCCGGTCCGTCCGATGGCCAGCTCGCTGGCGCCAAGCATCTCGATCTGGGCAAAAAGGATCTTATGGCCACCGAAAGTGAATGTCGCGTACTCATTGGCAATACGTTCTACGAGTTTGGGTCCCATGAGATTCGACTTGGCGCGGAACATCTGGACCGCAAAGTCCCCTGGCAGTTCCGCCAGGGGAGCGAGCCACACCGCCGCCTTCCAGTCCCGCTCCGTGGTCGTGCCACTCTGGAAGTTCAAGGTGTTAGAAATGATGGCCGCTTGAAGCAAGTACGCCACATTCCGACTTGGGGCTTGTCCGGCAGCCTGAAACTTTTCGGCGACCAGCGTGGCGCAGGAGCCCACCAGTTCGATCTGCACTTTAGCGTTCGGGAAAGATTGTGCTTCGTGCACCGGTCGGTGGTCGATGATCTCGATCACTTGCTTGGGGTCCAAACCGGTCGCAAGCCAGTTCAGGTCGCTCGCGTCCACCAGAATTACTTCCGCCTGATCCATTTGCGCCGGTTCCGGCAGAGTAATATTGAATTCTTTCAGAACCCAGCGTGCCTCCTCGGACGGTGTGCCGAAAAGCGCCGCTTGGGCCCCTCGGCCCTGCGCCTGTAGTAATTCCGCGTAGGCAATCGAGCAAGCCGTGCCGTCCAGGTCTGGGTTGAGATAAGAAGTAACTAATAACATTTGACTGTTGATGGTTGGCTATTGACCGATGCCGAGTTGCTGGGTGAGTGGGGGATTGGAAAAATACACGCGCACATCGAACTCCGGATCAATTAATTCGATCATTTCATATCCCTCGCGCGGAATCAAGGAAAAACCAGGTTGGCCGAGATGCGCCGTCTTAAATTCGGCGTAGTGGTCTACTGACTTTCGCATAATTACTTAACATATGCTACAATGAGGGCATGTCCACCTCATCACCCGTTCGGGAGCGTCGGGACATCAAAGCTCTCGAGAATCGAAGGAGGGAAGCAGGTCGAATGTTCACGGCAGATATCCC
>JACRFR010000006.1 GCA_016212635.1 Candidatus Liptonbacteria bacterium
AGCGTTTCCGAAATTATTTCCAATATTTTTAGGGTTATATCCCCTTACATGGTTGCCAGCTTAACTAAGCGCGTCTCCTTGCTACATTCATATCATATCACACGATTGGACGATCGGACAATCGTGTGATATGCACGGGGAGCCGCGAGTCCTCGGGTTGATGGCGTCGTCCGGGGTTAGCTTGGGAGGTTGCGCCGAGCTGGTTTGTGATTGGCTCAACGCTTTTACGAACGATTTTACGCAAGTTGCCCCGCCTGAGAGTGCTTCGTGATTCATCCCGTTAGAAGTTTTTTAATAGGACTTACACATTTCGTGTCATTCCCGTGTCGTGCCGGAGGCAGATCCGCCTCTGGCGGAAAAACGGGAATCCATAGCGGGCAATATAGCCTAGATTCCCGCCTACTCGCCTTGCCGAAGCCTTCGGCGTAGCGCAGGCGCGGGAATGACAGAGGGGAAAGGACCAAGATGTGCTCAAACGCGTAAGTCCTATTTAATTCTAACGGGACGAGCCCTCTGGCGGGCCTACTTGCCAGTGGCACAATCATAACCCTGGCAGATATGATCGCGGCGGGGCAACCGAGGCAGGCATTGTAGTCGGGCCGGAGTGTTGCGCTCCGCCCAGATTCCTTTCATTGTATTTGCATACATTCGGGTTCCTTACCCGTCATTCGCACCGATTCGCGTAGCGATTCGCGCCAATTCGCTTCTATCTCTCTATGAGAATTTCCGACTTCGACTTTCACTTCCCGCCGGAGCGTATCGCTCTCTATCCCCCAAAAGAACGGGGTGGTTCGCGCCTTTTAGTTTTGAATCGTCAATCTGGACAGATCGAGCACCGCCGATACACAGACCTACCCGGCTATCTGCGCCCCGGCGACGTTTTGGTTTTAAACGATACCAGGGTTATCAAGGCCCGCCTGCGTGCTCGGAAATCCACCGGCGGTGAGATCGAGCTCTTGCTTTTAGAGAAACATGGCGGCGGGCCAGCGGATCCGCATATGGCACAAGCTATCTTTCGCGGCCATCTCCAGCCGGGCGATATACTCACGATCCACGATTCGCATTTCACGATCCACGAGATCCGGGATGGGATCGCGACTATCGGGGGTGACGTCGATCTCTACGATCTTGCCCGCACCGAAGGCGAAGTTCCCCTGCCACCTTACCTGCACCGCGCCGCGGAGCCGAGCGATGCGGAACGCTATCAGACAATTTTCGCCCGGGACCCCGGCTCGGTCGCCGCGCCAACCGCCTCGCTTAATCTAACCGAGGAGATCCTGGCACGCATCCGGGCCCAGGGCGTTCAGGTGGTTTATTTAACTTTGCACGTGGGCCTGGGCACCTTCCAGCCGGTCAAAGAAGCGGAGGTGGAAAAGCACCGGATCCACAGCGAGTTTTACTCCATCCCCGCCGAGACCGCGCAAGCGATCCGAGATGCCAAGAAAGATGGCCGTCGCGTAATCGCGGTTGGCACCACGGTAACGCGTGCGCTAGAGTCCGCAAAATCATCATTGATCAATGATCATTCCGCTCGCATCGCAGCTCCCCAACCTCTACTCCCCACTCCCAACTCGCTACTCCCTATTTCTGGCGAAGCCGACATCTTCATCTACCCGGGTTATAAGTTTCAAATTGTGGATGTGCTGGTCACCAACTTCCACGCGCCGCGCACTACGGTCCTCCTGCTCACCACAGCATTTTGCTGCGCCTCGCCAAAACATTCTGATGCGGAGACAGGTATGGGCTGGGAAAACCTAAAGCGTGCTTATCAAGAAGCCCTGACTCGTGACTACCAGTTTCTAAGTTATGGCGACAGCATGCTGATTGAGTAGAAGGTGGAATGTAGAATGTGGAATGTGGCAGGTGGTCAAAAACCGAGGCGCACTTAATGACTTGCGGGAAGATGTAGGTGTCACCTATACTGCGCGCAGGATTTGATTGTGAAAATAGACTACGAAAGGGCCCGGACGGTCTTCGGTCGGTTGCTCGAGGCGTACACCCAGAAAGAGTACCCCTTCAACCAGCCGGAGGCCACGCCGCCGCAGGTGCCCGAAAACCTGCCCCGCAAACTCCAAACCGGAACGCGCGAACACGCGCTGTTCCTGTTCGCCTTGTGCTACTGGATGCGGGGTGGGATAAAAAGCCACACCGCGACCAGGCAGCTTGCCCAATTGTACGACGCCAGTCCGAGCATCTTTTTGCCCGAATCGGTGTCAAGCCTCACGTCCGCCCAGCTGGCGGTGGACTTCCGCGGCGTCGGTCTCGGTTTCAATGCCGATGAGATTGCAGACGCCTGGCTTGATAATCTGCGCAAGCTCGCGGAGAAGTGGACCGGTGATCCGCGCAATCTTTTCGCTGGTATCACCACCTACGAAGAAGCTTGCGAACGGATCCAGAATCGGCGCGGCAACGGCTTCCGAGGCTTCCAGGAGAAGATGGTTAGCATGCTGACCTACTTCTTCATGGACGCCGGTATTGTGGATCGCTGGCACTTCCCGATCCCAGTGGACTTCCATGTGTTGCGGACGGTCTTTGCGCACGAGATCGTCACTGCCGAACCGGGCGAGGCAAACGGCAATGGTTTTTACACCAAGCCGATCCTGGCCGCCGTCCGAGAACTATTCCGCAACTACTGTGTGGATTACGGCGTAGACCCTTTACGGCTCTGCGATGCGGTTTGGTTGTACTCGGGGCTCGCTTGCAACCAGCACCCAGGGAACCAGAGCAACGTTGGTGGGCGGCATGGGCGCAAAACGGACCTCTGGCCAGTTGCACGCTGGACATCCGCACAGACCCGGACTTACGAACGGACCTGCGGGGCTTGTCCGGTAGCCGCGACCTGCCGGTGGTGCATTCCGTCCGCGGAGTACTACATCCGCGGCCGGCTCGTGCTTAGGGAAGAGCGCGACTCGCCGCCCCAAGGCAACCTTTTCTCAATTTCTTACTAACGCGCCACGCTAACCCCGTGGCGCAGTTTGTTTTTTTGACAAAACCCGGGAAAAGATACTAACATCACCCCAGCAAACCGACACCAAGAGAAAGGAGGGATTGGTATGTTACATCGGCAACCCCGAGAAATCCCCAATGATAATCCTCGGGTTAAGCAGTCGGCCGTCGCGCACCGCGTCGGCGATTATTTTGATGCCCTCGGCCGAACCCTCCTGCGCTGGAGGGAGGGCGAAGGCCTACTCTGGGCGCCCCAGAGAAAACTGCCCCAGAACTGCCCGGGGGGTGATCTCTACCACGAGCGGCTGAACTCGTGGCTAGAGATCAAGGGGGCTGGCTCGAATCCATTCAAGATTTACTCGAGCCAGTTGGGTTCTCACATTAAGGAAGCCGAGGCGGGCTTCCCAACGGATTCTTATTTGTACCTGTTGTTCTGGTACACCAATAAGAGCAACCTGGGAGGCAAGAACCATCGCCTGATCGGAGCAGCCACTGACCAGCGCGAACTCGAGAGAATCCTGGCCAGCCACACCCGCGATTGCTACGTTGTAGACGTGCGAGTGCTAGCGGCGTTGTGGCAGAAGAGTGGTGCCTGTAGAGATCTGCGCCACTCGGACTGGGACAAGGAGGAAAACCGGTCCATGGTTCCGGTAACCGAAACCATCCTGCAGAAACTCGCGGACGACACCCGCCAGGAACTCGTTCGCCTTGACCTGCCGAGGAAGTTCCGCCGCCGCTTTCTCCGAGACCCGAAGGACGAGAACAAGCTCGTTCGGTCGATCCAGCCAATCGACATTTCCTTGAAGTTTCGCCAGCGGCTGGTGAAATTTCAACTTTTCCTCATCGTACCCACCGTGATGAGGGAGAGGATCGAGAAACTCGTTCTCGCCAACGGCAACGGCCATTAACCCGCCCCGGACCGGAGTTCCAATCTCCCCGGGGCGTTTGCTTTTTCTGTAGGTACGCTTAACGAATGCCTGCCCGCAACGCTTCGCGTAGCGAGGCGGGCGGGGCGCATGCGAATTTAACACTAAATTCCGGGAGGTCCAACCTCCGGGAACCGAAGATAAATATTGGGGAGGTTGGACCTCGGGGAAACCACCCCCTCTGACTCCCCCTCCGGCGAGGGGGAGGATGAAGTTCGCAATTCCAGGTTATAATAGAGACGTGCCAAAACAAAAAACCGTTCTGGTCTTCGGTACTTTTGACGGCCTGCACCCGGGCCACGAGCACTTTTTAAAGCGCGCCCGGAAGTACGGCGACCGGCTGGTGGTCGCGGTGGGTCAGGACGCGGCAGTGCAAGCGCTCAAGGGCCACCCGCCGCAAAACACTCTGGCTGTGCGAATCGCCGCCTTGCGCGCGAGCGGTTTAGCGGATCGCGTCATTCCCGCGGACCGCTTCTTGGGCACCTGGCGGAGCGTGGCGCGCATCCGACCGGACGTGATCGTGCTGGGCTATGATCAGAAGTTCTTAGGCCGGGCGCTTAGACAAGCGCTGCCGGCTCTCCCCTGCCAGCCTAAAATAATCAGCCTCCGCAGCGCCCATCATCCGGGGCAGTACCATTCCAGTCTTTTAGGAAAACGGATACATGCGCCCCGGCCGCATACTTGTCCGGCCTCCAGAACGGTCCCTTGACCCCAGTGATACACTTTTGATACACTTATTTCATGCCGACCACAAAATTCCGGATTAATGTCAGCTTGGCGGATGACATACTCGCGATGCTCGCCAAAGTGTCGACGCGCGACCGCGTGCCCCAGGCAACTAAAGCGGCGCGGCTAATTGAACTTGCCCTCGAATTGGAAGAGGATCAGGTGTGGGATGCGCGGGCTCAAAAACGGGATATGAAAGGAGCTCGTTATGTCTCCCATCGTAAAGCATGGGCCCAGAACCCATCTTAAAAGTAGGTTTTGGACCAAAATGAGGGATTTTCGAGCGAAAAACTTGAAAACTGACGACGGAATAGCCATAGCTATTTCGAGGAGGTTTTCAGGTTTTACAGCCGAAAATAACCATTTTGGGCAAAATCCCCTTTGTCTGCCCTTATTAACTTCCTACTTTTAAGATGGGTTCCGAATGTTCACTCTCGCCTATCATCGCTTAGTGGTTCGCGACGACATCCCGAAACTTTCCAGTGTTTGGAAGCGCAAGGTGCGCCGCGCCATCGAGGAGCGGCTCACCGAGCATCCCGATCTGTACGGTAAGCCGCTGCGACGTTCGCTGGGGGGATACCGCAAACTCCGCGTGGGAGATTACCGAGTCATTTTCAAAATAGAAAAGAACACGATCAAGATCCTTATTATTCAACACCGTTCTACTGTGTACTCCGAAGCTGAAAACAGGACCGAATTTTGAATGGTGCCATCTCCAATTAACCACCGCTCGCGGATCGACGAGAATAGGGGGGCGACCCGTCCGGTCATTCGACCGGACGCCAGGTCGGATGACTTGGCGAATTTATAGAGGTCGGGCCTTAAGGATCCCCAAGTCCCGACCTCGAATGCAATTGCTAGTAGCCATGCGGGTGAGAAGTAAACCCCGCCAGAGACGACCAGGACGACGGGTTGCTGGGCATTTTCTAACGGAGTAAAATTAAGTCGTGCATAAGTCCGGCAAAAAAACCTGGAAGCGAATATTGGGCCTGATAATTTTGGCTGTTTTGATCGGCGGCGGGGTGGTTCTCTGGCGGATCAAAAACGCCCCGGGGGCACCGGAATTAACCGCGGTGCGGCGGGGCACTATTGTCCAGGAGGTTCACGTCACAGGTCAGGTCCGTTCCGCCAGCAAGGTGGACCTTAAATTTAACAAGTCGGGCAAGGTGGTCAGGGTTAATGTGGACGTTGGCAGTTCGGTTGCCGCGGGTACTGTCCTGGCGGAACTGACCCATGCCGATCTGGACGCGCAACTCCTGGAAGCGCAAGCCAATGTCGCCGTCCAGCGGGCGCAGGTGACCCAAGCCTTCGGCAATGTGGAAACCCAGAGAGCGCAGGTGACCCAACTCCAAGCCAGCGTGGCAACCCAGAGGGCCAAGCTGGACGACCTGAAGCGCCCGGCCCGCGCGGAAGATATCCGAGTCAAGGAAAGCGAGTTGCGCAAGGCCGAGCAAGACTTGGCGAACGTCTACGCCAGCATTCCGGATGCCCTGAATGACGCCTACACCAAGGCCGACGATGCCGTGCGTAAACAAACCGATCCCCTGTTTAGCAACGACGAGGAAACTACGCCCATCTTAACCTTCACCGCCAAAGACTCGCAGGCCAAAATTGACGCCGAAAGCCAGCGGGCGCAAATGACCGCGCTCTTGGGATCCTGGAAAAACGAACTGGCCAGCCTCGGACCGGCGCCCGCAGTAATACCTACGGATAATGCTCTCGCGGCGGCGCGTTCTCGTCTGCTCCAGATCCGCACTTTTCTAAGCCGTTGCACGGACGCGGTCACGAGCGCCATTACGGTCAGCGCCGACACTTTAAATACTTACAAAACGAATCTCAACACCGGGCGCACCAATGTCGATACGGCGGTCGCGAGTCTGAACGCTCAAACCCAATCGATTGCCTCTCAAAAACTGGTGGTGGAACGGCTGGAGAACGAGCTGGCGCTCAAAAAAGTTGGCGCCACTCCGGAGGCCATCGCCGCGCAAGAAGCCCAAGTAGCCCAAGCCGTAGCCAACGTTAAGGCACAAGAAGCCCTGGTGCGCCAGGCGGAGGCTAATGTCACTGCCAAACAGGCCGCCGTGCAGCAAGCGGAAGCGGGAGTGGCCAGCATCCGCGCGCAAATTGCTGACACGGTCCTGGTTTCGCCCATTGCCGGATTAGTCGCGGCTCGAAACATCGAACCGGGAGAGATGGTGACCGGCACCAGCAATTTGATTTCGATTATTGCGCAAAGCGATCTGGAGATTGAGGCCAACGTACCCGAGGTGGATATCGGCAAAATACATGTTGGCGATCCCGTGGAGATAGGTTTGGACGCTCACCCGGGTAAAACTTTTAGGGGGCGGGTGGGCCTGGTGGATCCCGCGGAAACGGTGGTGGATGGGGTCATCAATTACCGAATCAAAGTGTATCCGGACGGCCAGAATGAACAGTACAAGAGCGGCTTTACTGCCAATCTGGCGATCGAGACCGACCGCAAGGAGAATGTGCTGGTTTTGCCCCAATATGCCATTGTCGAAAAAGACGATGGCAAGTTTGTCCAGCTTTCGGCAGGCAAATCCTTCCGGTTGGTGCCAGTCACGCTCGGCATTCGCGGCTCGGACGGTTTGGTGGAGATCGCCGCGGGCCTAGGCGAGGGAGATGCCGTAGAAAATGTCGGGGCGAAAAAGAAATAGAACAGATAGTAGCGAGTAGAGCGTAGTGTTTCGATCCGAAGCCCTCCCTACTCCCTACTCGCTACTCCCTACTCACTATTAATGATTTCGGTCAGTAATCTGGAAAAAGTTTATCCCGACGAAGGTGAGGGTACTCGGGCGCTGGATAATGTCTCCTTCGCGATCGCGGCGGGTGAGTTCGTGTCAATCATGGGACCTTCCGGTTCCGGCAAGTCCACTTTGTTGCATATTTTAAGCTTTTTAGACCGGCCGACGGGCGGGACTTATCGCTTCGCGGGTAAAAGCATTAATGACCTGTCTGATACCGAGCTGGCCCGAGTGCGTAATCAAGAGATGGGTTTTGTTTTCCAATCTTTCAACCTTCTGGCCCGGTCCTCCGTCTTTGAGAATGTGGCCCTGCCTCTCATTTATGCTCCGGAATCCGCCCACTCTACCAGAGGCAGCCGTCCCAACGGGGCGGACTCCCGCGAGCAGGCCGTAACCCGGGCAGTTAAGGCGGTGGGGCTTCTAGACAAACTCTGGACGGAAGCCGGTAAGTTATCCGGCGGCCAGAGACAGCGGGTAGCGATCGCGCGCGCTTTAATTAACGACCCCAATGTGATCTTTGCCGACGAACCGACCGGCAACCTGGATTCCACTTCGGGCGCGCAGGTCATGGATCTGCTCCGGGAACTGCATGTTAAGGGACGAACTATCGTGCTGGTTACCCACGAAACCTACACGGCGGAGTACGGCCAGCGGCTGATCGAGCTACACGACGGCCGAGTGGTGCACGACAAACCCATCGCCCGGCATCACCACAAGGGCGAACCCCTGAAATAGGTAGAATATAGAAGCGAGAAGCTAGAGGTGAGGCGCAAACCAATATTTAACCCGGCCTTCTTCTTAATTCTCTGCCCTTAATTCTAAATTCTATATTCTTAATTCTATATTCTACTCTGCCATGCGCTTCCGTGACGCCCTAACCACTGCCACCGCCGGAGTCCGACACGCCAAGGTCCGCTCCGCGCTGACTATGCTTGGGATTGTGATCGGCATCGCCTCGGTCATTATCTTGATGTCTATCGGCCGGTCCGCAGAAAATCTCATCCTGGACCAGGTGCGCAGTACCGGCTCCAACTTAATCTTTGTGATCCCCGGCGCGACCAAGGGTTCCCGTTTCGCCTCCCCCGCCTCGGTCCAGGGCGTGGTCATTAAAACTCTGGTCCGGGAGGACGCAGACAATCTTCGGCGGGAACCGGCCCTCTCCGCCGTCGCGCCCGAAGTGCGCGGTCAGGCGCGGGTGGTGTACGAAAACAACGACACCACGGTCACTTTCGAAGGTGTTCCGGAAGAGTTTTTCCGAATTCGTAATTTCAACTTGTCCCGCGGCTATCCTTTTACTAATATCGATTCCGACTCCTTAAATCGGGTCACGGTCATTGGCAGTAAGCTGGCGGAAACATTGTTCGGCCAGATCGATCCGGTAGGTAAAAATCTCCGGATCAAAAATCTAAGCTTCCGGGTGGTGGGAGTTCTGGAGCCCAAAGGAATGGGTCCTATGGGCATCGACCAGGACAATGTGGTGCTCTTGCCTCTTTTAATCGCCCAAAAGCAGATCTTAGGCATCGATCACTACAATCTCATGACCATTCAGGGGAATGAGGCTTACACCATGGACTATGCTAAAAATCGGATCACTTCCATTCTGCGGGAAGATCACCGCATCACCGACCCGGACAAGGATGATTTTACCGTCCGGACCCAAGAAGATGCCTTGGATATGTTGGGCAACATCACGGGCATCTTAACGGCCTTTCTTACTTCCATCGCGTCCATCTCGCTCATAGTCGGCGGCATCGGCATTATGAACATCATGCTGGTTTCGGTCGTGGAGCGCACCAAGGAGATCGGCCTGCGCAAGGCGGTGGGCGCCACTAATTGGGACATTTTGGAACAGTTCTTGCTGGAGTCGATCATCCTGACTCTCTTGGGCGGGGTGATCGGCATCCTGGTGGGCGCGGCTTTCGTGGGCCTGGCTTATCTGATCTTATCCCGCACCTTGGTCAGCGGCTGGACCTTCGCCTTACCCGCCTCCGCGATCGGCCTGGCCGCGCTGGTCTCAACTTTAACCGGCCTGGCTTTCGGTATTTATCCGGCCAGTCAGGCAGCCAAGAAGAACCCGATCGATGCGCTACGGTACGAATGACGCGCAATAGCGCGAAGGATCTTAACCCAAAAATTTTCGCTTGGCCGACTTTCTTTCCGCCACAACCTCCGGCTTTAGGTTGGGCAAATCTAAAACCCCGGAGGCTTGCGACCGGTCCATGATCGGACTCGCGGTCATCCACCACTCCGCAAAGCGATAAGCGAATGCGGCGAATTTCTGGAAGGGCGGGTGGCCGGGATATTGGGTCGTGCTGCCGGGTATCACTTTCAAGTGGTCGACATCGGCCTCCAGCACCCGCAACACTGGGCCGCCCGAGCCGAACACGTTCAGCTCGTAGTTCCGGCACAAACTGATTATGTCCAAGTTGGCGCTGCCGAAACACCAGTCCTCGTCCACAATGAAATACTTCTGGTGGAAATACTCATTGATACCGTACCACTGGACCCCTCGCGTGATCAGCCGCCCGACGGGTATCGCTCGAAAACCATCGTAGTCCGTTCGGTCGGTGCGCAGCGGAGTGATCACGGTGACATTTATCCCGCGGGCCTGTGCCGCACATAATTCCTGAAGTATTTCCGTCGGAGGCAGAAAAAAGGCGCTGACGATCAAGATGCGGCGGCGCGCGGTTCGACAATGTTCTAGAACCCACTGATAAATCCTTTGTTCTAACAGGCGAGGGCCGGATTGGATCACCCGCCAGCCGGGAGAAATTTCTACCACTGCTGCGCGGTTCAATTCTAATCCAACTTGGGCCGCCTGGGCTAAGGACCAAATGTAATTAAAATATTGGCGAATCAGCTGGGGATGTTCTATCCGGACAAGCACGAAAAGATCCCGTCTTTTCTGGTAAATATCCCCGATGCAAATTCCCCCCAGACCGAATGTTCTGCCATCCACGAGAAAAATCCGCGCGTGGTTGCGATATAAAAAAGAAAATATGTGCCGGGGGAAATAGGAGCCAAGTGGCCGAAATATTTTAACGGCAATACCCGCAACGCCCAAATCCCGAACCAGCTGCTCGGTACCCTGGCGGCTGCCCAAAGCGTCCAAGACTACTTTGACTTGCACACCCGTGGCCGCTCGTTCCGACAACAATTTTACAAAGTGCCGCCCAACGACGTCACAGTTGAAGGTGTAAACGCTGATCAAAATTTCTTGTTCCGCCCGCTGGATTGCTCGCTCCAGCTCCGGATAAAGATCCTGACCCGTGTTAAACCACTGCGCCGCCGCATCGTCGACCATATTAATCTAGTGCTTCAGATACCGGCGCACCGCGAAGAAACTGGATAGAGTTGCTACCACGATACCGAAACAGAGCTCATAGAAGAAAAGCTCCAGGGCGTGCGCGTAAGCATAAGGGAAAAGCTCCAAGCCAGGCACGAAGTGCTCCAATTCCGGCGCGAGAGCATAGACCAGCGGTAAGGATACGACCAAGCTGACCACCGCCGCGATACCACCGGCGATAATACCTTGGATCAAGAAGGGCCCGCGGACCAGCGCGTTGGAGGCGCCCACCACTCGCATGATCGCGATCTCTTCCCGATTAGAATAAGTCGCCAGCTGGATGGTGCTGAAGATCATGAGTCCCGCCACGATCGCCAAAAATATGGTCAGGAGCAACCCGCCGCGGTTGACTCCGCGGACGATAGAGTTCAAGCGTTCGATCACAACTTGGTTCTTATAGTAGCTGACGCTTTCGATGTACCGCTTGAGGTTGGAATTGCCGGACAAATGTTCCGCGATAGCGGCGTATTGATTTGGGTCCTTGGCCTTAACGTTAAGCGAGGCCAGGAGCGGATTGGTGTTCAGTTCCACCAAGGCCTGACTGATGGTGGGATCATCAGCGTGTTTGGTCTTGAAAACCTCCAGGGCTTTGTCCCGGGAAATATACTCCACGCCCTTGACCTCGGCTAACGTTTCCAAAGATTGCTTGATATTCAAGATCTGGTCCTCCGAGGTGTCTGGAGTGAAGTAGACGCTGATGTCGATCTTATCTTGGATGGAACCGATGGCGTAATCCGTCACCGCGCTAAAAAGGATCAGGCCGGTGAATACAATCAGCGCCAGGACCATGATGGCCACGGTCGCCGCGGACAACCAGCCGTTGCGCCAGAAGTTCTTAAACCCGTATTGAATGATGCGCGAGAAGACAGTGAACATGGTTTTGAAAATTTCCAATTGCCAATTCCTAATTTCTAATTTCTAAAACAAATTGGACCTTGGGCATTTTATTGGAAATTGGGCATTAGAAATTAGAAATTAGAAATTAGAAATTAGAAATTAGAAATTAGAAATTAGAAATTAAACTAATATATACTTCCCCTTCTCCTCGTCCCGGATCAATCGCCCGTGGTCCAGGGTGATGACCCGCTTTTCCAGGGCGTTGATTATTTCCTTGTCGTGGGTGGCCAAGATCAGGGTGGTCCCAAGTTGGTTGATCTTTTGAAGCAGGTTGATGATCTCCCAGGTGTGGAACGGGTCCAGGTTGCCGGTCGGCTCGTCCGCGATGATCACCTCCGGGCGGTGGACCATGGCGCGCGCGATCGCCACCCGCTGCTTCTCTCCACCGGACAGTTGGTGCGGGAAATTGACCCCTTTGTCCGCCAGACCAACCATGTCCAGCACTTGCGGCACCAGCTCATGGATTTCCTTGATCGGCCGGCCGGCCACCTCCAGGGCGAAAGCTACGTTTTCGTAAGCGGTTTTGGTCGGCAAAAGGCGGAACTCCTGAAAGACGATGCCGATGTGCCGCCGCAAGACCGGCAGTTCCTTGTTCTTGAGCTTGTTCACCTCGTACTGGCCGAAGAAAACCCGGCCCTTAGTCGGTTTTTCTTCGCCCACCAGGAGTTTGATCACCGTGGACTTGCCCGCGCCCGACCGCCCGGCGAGCGAGATAAACTCCCCAGGATTAATCTGGAAAGTAACATCCTCGAGCGCCGAGGATCCGTTGTAGGTTTTGGTGACGTTCTGGAAGGCAATCATTGAGTAATCGCAAATAATACTAATTACAGAGGTAATAATGCGAATACGAGGTTAAAAGGCCTTGGGGCGACCGGAATTTATGACTCTCCGAAATTTCACTCCCTCGCTCGTGAAGTATAACAGAATCCCTAATCGAATACCAGAATTTCTAAGGTAAGTGAGCAGCTGCCGAGCATGGCTGTAGGTCAATTTCTTAACAACTTTAAGCTCGACCACAATTTTCCCATCCACAATAAAATCCGCAAAGTAACGGGCAACACATTCTCCTCTATATTTTGCCGGTGAAAACGATTCTCTCCGGCATGGGATCCCTCTGATTTCAAACTCTTTTTCTAGCGCGGCCTGATAAACTTTTTCTGGCAAGCCATATCCAATTTCATTGAATACCCGGAAGGCGGCGCCGAGGATCTCGTAACCTAACTCTGGATATATGAGCTCTTTCTTATTATCCACAGCATCCATGTGCTTATATTAGCATTATTACCCTTTCCATATTCGCATTATTAGCGATTACTCCCTAGCATTTCCACCTCTGCCTCAATAAACGCATCCAGCTCGCCGTTCAAGACCTTATCTATCTGGCTTGTTTCTACGCCAGTTCGAGTATCTTTGACCATTTGGTAGGGGTTCAGCACGTAAGACCGGATCTGATTGCCCCACTCCGGTTTGATCTTGGTTCGGAGATCAGACAGCTCCTGGGCGTGCGTGGCCTCCATCATCTGAAACAACTTGGCCTTGAGGTGCTTGAGCGCATTCTCCCGGTTTTGCTGCTGGGAACGTTCCGTGGTGGAGGAAACGGCGATACCGGTCGGCAGGTGGACAATTCTCACCGCTGTTTCCACTTTATTCACATTTTGGCCGCCAGGGCCCCCGGACCGGGAAAACTCCAACTTCAGATCTTTGTCTGGAATAACCAGCCGCGACTCGTCCATCTCCGGCAGCTCCGGCACCACCTCCACCAGGGCGAAAGCGGTGTGGCGCAGGTGCTTGGCGTCGAAGGGCGAGATGCGCACCAGGCGGTGCACACCCTGCTCGTGTTTCAGATAACCATAGGCGTGCTCCCCTTCCATGGCGAAGGAGCGGCGATGCGGCGTGTCGTCGATCTCCCGGACCTTCCAGCCGCGCTGGGCAGCGTACTTTTCGTACATTTCCGCGAGCATCCGGGCCCAGTCCTCCGCGTCCACCCCGCCCGCGCCGGAAAAGAAAGACAAAATGGCCGGCCGGTGGTCATACTTGTCAGTAAAAAGTTGGGCGAGCTCCAGCGCGCGAAATTTACGCCTGACTTCAAAAAATTTATTTTCCCACTCCCCCTCTTTTCCGTCCCCGGCAGACGATGAATCCTTCCCCTCCTTTTCTCCGCCAGAGGCGGATCCTCCTTTGGAGGATAAGGAGGCCTTCCCCTCCTTTTCTAAGGAGGGGTGAGGGGAGGTTCTCGCTTCTTCTAATTCCTTAATCCCCCTCTCAACCTCCTCGTATTTTTTAAGCACGTCCTGCAGCATCCCTAACTCTTTAATCGCCTCATCCGCCCGGGCGCGATCCTGCCACAAACCCGGGTCGCTCATTTCGGCCTCCAGCTCCTTAACCCGAATTTCTTTAGTCGCCAGGTCAAAGACGCCCGGCCAGCCGCCGGGCATCGGTTGCAAGTTCCTCCAGGGATTGCTTAATTTCTGCTTCGGTCATGGAATAAATTTATCATGGTTATTGCTTCTTCTCAAACACCGAGAAGAACTTGCCTTCGACTAGGTTGTCGGCCACCTCCCGCCCGCCGGCTGATTTAACCCAGCCCCCCTGATCGCTGGTTGTGATATCGAGAAGGAAAAATTTTCCGGTCTCGCGGTTGTAAAAAAGATTATGCTACGTGTCATTAACATTCATCCCGGCATTTCTAAATGCACGGATAATACTCAATTGGACCTCTACAACGTATTCATATTCCACAGATTGTGGGTCTGGCAATTCCCTGCTCGATTCAAATATTTTTACAACATCCCGCCCATAGTCGTCCCACCTTCCTCCGTACAGCGCATCGATGGGGAAAAAGCCGATCCTTTCAAGATCATGCCATTCGGCGACAAACCAACTTTGTCTTTTATCTTGATACCCCAACTGCATTTCGACAATTTCCAGATTTTCAATATTGATTTTCTTTTGTATATCTATAGCTTTTACGGTATTAACAAATTCTACGAATCCGGGTCCTATCGTGGCCGTTGATTTTTTCACGAAAAATGACTTGCTCCCAATGTTCATTTTAATGTAGCTCGTTATATCCAGACGTGTCGGACTCGGAGCATCGCGATGCGGGAAAACTCGATTTGATTTTCCGAGAACTACGACCTCCAGGCCGGTTTTCTCGTCTTTTAAGGGTCGGCCTTCCTTGAGATATACGCCTCGCCCCCACATTATCTTATCCACTGGCAGCGGTCCCGCCCCATGCAAATATCCTTCCCAATAACTCATTTCGGGGTTCCAGGTTAATTCTAGCCCTCCCAGCCTTAAATTTTCTGGCCGGTACTGTTCCTCTGCTTCGCCAACTAACCGAACCGCAGCGCCAATAAGCCCGCGCCTTTCCCGCAACATCTTTCTAAACTCTTTTGAGTAGGCAATCTTCCGAGGACCTGCCTCTATCCCGCGAAAACCTGGTGTTTCGAATTTCATGGAGCCGGAGGCGAGATTCGAACTCGCGACTTGCTGTTTACGAAACAGCTACTCTACCACTGAGTTACTCCGGCTTGATTTCACCAATAAACGGCCCTCTCTGGCCCTCTTACTTAAAGCCCGCCCGGGTCGACCTTTCCCCCTATTTGACCCAGCATAGGTCGGGGTTAGTGAATCGCAATTCGGGCAGAGTAACCGCAAATTGTTCTCAACATTATTGCGCCAATTACCATCTATATGATCTGCAACTAAAGGAACCTGCCCGATCTTTAAATTAATCCTAGACCAACCGCACAAACAGCACTTATTCCCAAACTTTCTCCGTAGATACTTCTTGATGTATCCTGAAACTATACCTAGGCCCTGTAAGCCATTGAGTTTCCCTGCTTTCCAGTTTCTTATGTAGGATTGATACTGATACTCAAGTTGGCAAGGATTACTGCAGTATTTATACCCTGCTCTGGCTTTTTCTTTACTGCCGCAAGTGAGACATCCTTCCCTGGGTTTTTTGGGCATGGGCATAAATTAAGTATAGGACATCTGTCGACCAGTGTCAATTCCGGCGGTGGTCGCCGATTAAACCAAATTACTCTGTCAGTCCAACTTCACCGACAAATTCTCAGGGTGCTGGACATTCAAATATATACCGCATTTCTAATCCTGCGGCAACTATGTTCTCGGGCGCCCATTTGGGTTATAATTAGGAGGTCTTTTTACAAGGAGAACATGTGGCTATACCACTGAAGTTTCTACGCGAGGATTACGAAACGCTGGCCTCGGAGATTGCCCGACTCCAGCAAACAACCAATCCCAGTATTCACGAGCGGATCTCGCTTCGCTTGTTTCTGCAGATGCTGGGGCAGATTCTGGTCGTCGCGCCCGTCTGTGATGGGGCGGTCGGCATCGGCTCGACCGTCACTGTCCGTGCCACCGTAATGCGGCGGGCGTACAACCGAGACAAGCGAGCATACGAGCTCGTGCCTCTCTTGGGCTTGGATCAAAAGCCCCACACCGTAATCGAAGAGGTCCGGATCGGGAGCTACTTTCCCTTCGGCCCGAATGGAGTTACGTCTTATGACTCTTTCGTCGGGCGGGCACTCTTGGGCGCTCGAGTTGGTGAAACCCGGGAGTGGGAAGTTGGCGGCGGGCAGGTGATCAGATACGCCGTGCTCGCCATCGAGTGAAACCTCACGCCCTCCGGCCAGATCGGAGCGGCGCACAGACAACCTGCCGGCGCGGAGACCCGCTCTCCGCGCCGCTACTATTTGGGGCCTGGGAATTAGCCAGCTGCGAACAGCAAACGCCGGAATTGCTATCGTTTCCGCCGTCCTGATTTAATTGCGTAATGCTTCACGAACATGATCGAGCTTAGGTAAGAGTCGGCGTAGGACTTTTTCATCCGAATTCATCGCGTGAAGCAGATCCAGAACTGCCCGCCCGGCTCCCCGGACCAGCGACTGTTCCTCGGGGGAAAGAGTCCGCAATTTTCTCACAAACTCATCGGGATAATAACGCATGACCACTACCGCGGATGCGAACAGTTCGCGGGCATTGTCCCAGGGGTGCCCAGCAGGCAACACGGTCTTGCTGGCTTTCTTGCGATAGTAGGAAAATTCGCGAAATGTTATAAAGACCGGATCGTCCCAAGATTTTTCTCTATTCAGATCAGCGCGCTTGGCGATACGGGAAAATTCTTCCTGTACTTTTTTATAGGCCTGATCCTGAACTCCTTCAAGTTTGGTTCCTCGCATTACCGAGTGAAAGATCTCATGGCAAGCCACCTGCACCGCTTGACCGGGCACATCTGGATACGCAAACTCCTGATGTTGAAGAGCCACGCGGTTATAGAGCGGGTCATAGTGCGAACTGGGTTCAGCCACTTGCCAATAGGGGTCACCCTCCTCGCCATAAACATATACCGGCGCAACCGGACGAAAAGCTCCCGCTAACCGATGGATATCGGCGATTTTATCTAATTCGGCTTCCGCGATTTTTCCTTCCGCAAAAACGCGCGGAATTTTTTCCGGACCCTTCAAGGTGTTAGTAACCCCCAGTAACCGTATCTTGTATCGGTGCATCTTGCTGGCCTGCCGGCGATGAGTGCGTCTTATTTTTCTAAGCTTCTCCTTCGAACCGGCAAATATTTCTTGTTCTAACCCGGCTCTTTCACTGGGAAATTCTAAAACTTCCAAGACAATATGCGGCGCTCTTAAGTTCGGCAGAAGATAGAATACTTTCTGGTGTTCATATCTGCCTTGTACGTCTTGGGTGTTGTGGGCGGGAAAATCAACTTCTTTGCGCGTTTCCGAAGTGTATACCATCCATATCTTGCCGTCTTCCGGCGAACGAAAGCGTAAGGAGTAATTTTTTCCGCCAGACATGGCGAAGTAACTCATGCCCGTCACGGCCAGATCACCCATAGCCACCTTCCAGCCCTGAATCTCCACTGTCCCAGCTGGGGTGTGGATGCTGTCTCCGCTCTTATATTCGCGCGAGTCCTCAATTACCTCCCGTGGCGGAAGTTCTTCGTCTTCCGCCGCCTTCTGCTTCCTTTCCTCCTTCCCCGGATTTTTTGTTTCTACACCTTCCTTTAGAAGTGCCGCCCCCGCACCCAGAATGGCCGCTGCCCCAACTGCTCCTCCCGCGGCCCTTCTGAAAAAATTCCGCCGGGATTCTTGGGCATTTTTTCGAGCTTCTTCTTTGCCCTGCGGCGATTGGTTTAAGTTAAGATATTCCGGCATGAATAGTAGTAAATTTAAGGCCCATCCCCCGATTAACCCTCGAATAACGCGTGTAATTCTCCGTCTTCAATTAACTCTTTAACCACCCACTCGCGATGGATTTCCTCCCACTCAAATTTAGGGATAGTCCAGACTGAGGCTAAATTTCCTCCTCCAAATTTTATAATTCCCCGAGCTTTCTCCAGAATTTTCAACCTCCCCTTGGCGCCGATTTGGAGAGCAGAACCTATAACTAATTCTTCTTGGTCAAACAGGTTTCTGCTGCCTCGGATATGTGCGCTTCCGGCTACTTGAGCTAGGCGCGGTCTTCCTCCCTGGTGACGTGCTATAGTTTCCAATTTCTGGGCAAAAATCAGATTACGGACAGTCCTAATATAAAACCCGCTTTTGTTCCAACTCGGATCCGCGCGTCCCAAAAGAGTGGTGAGTAAGTCCATCACAGAAGCCGCATAAACACCTCCTATGCCTAATCTTAGGAAATTACGGCGATTATGGTTTTGCGTAGACCGAACCGATTCGGACGCCATGCCCTTGGCACTTTCTTTTTGGCGCATACCCCAAGCTGGTTTAAGAACTTTTTTAGCTAATTCAGCCACTCCGATCAGCACCGGCGCCAAGATAATTCCCGCTTCTACTGCTACCTTTCCTGCGATCAGGCCAAAGGCGTCCAAATCGGAGTAATAAAGCGGCTTGCGCAACCTGGCAGCTTCTTGAAATATTAATATCTCCTGGGGTTCTAGCCGCGAACCGAATCCTTTGTGGTGCTCCGCTATTCTTTTCTGGGCCGCTTCCGGAGTGGAAAATTTCCCGCGCGCGCCAGTTTCTAGAGCCACGCCGTCCACCTCTTTTATAAACCAGGGGTTCTGTTCCAGGGTATGAGTACCACCTATAAGCAAATACCTACCGTATGTCCCCTCTATTTCGATAGATCCCCCCTCTCTAATTTTAGAGGTTTCCACACTTTGCGCTGACTGGCCTATAATGGTTTCACCCCTATCAAACCCATTCTTTTCTGGCATTGTTTAATTGATTATCAGCATGCAGCCTCCTGCGCGAAAAAGTTTTGATAAACTTCTTTTTTATTCAAGATCATGATAATGTTACCCGTCATGATCAGCAAGGGCCCCGGGGAAAAGCAGCCTCCGGAATTTTTCCTTGCGCTTGGGGTCGAGACGCATACGTAGCAACTCCTGCAAAAACCAGGGACCGACCCAGAACCTGGGACTATCCGACAGGCGCAGTAACTGCTCCAAGCTGACCAGCCGGGACTTTATCTTCTCCCCCACATCCAGTCGAGACTTGGCTACCTTTTTACAATTCCGGGCGATAAAGTAGTGCATAGAGTACATTACCTTACTGTCCGGCGGGCTTTCGGTGTGTAACAGCTGCCAGTCGCTCGAAATAAAACCGGTCTCTTCCAGCAATTCCCGCTGGGCCTCGACCAACGGATTGTGGTGCTGGTCCGCCCGACCGCCCGGCAAAGTAACTTTTTCCTGGGTTAGGTTGGGTTGCTGCTGGTCGAGGATTATTATTTTTTTACCAACTGTCGCCAGCGCCTCGACCGTGTCCGGCCGGACAATTTTTTCAAAAGTTGCCGTGCTGCCGTCATACATTTTCTGCTTCCAATGATAAACGTCGAAAATGACGCCGTTAAAAACCCGCTTGGCATTCTTCGGTAAGGACTCCAGTCGCTTGGTGGGTAAGGACTTAGGCATCTTTGATAGTCAGGACCTGCACGTTCGGTGTCATTCCCGCGAAGGCGGGAATGACACAAGGGGGGATAAAAATATGCTTAAGTGTGTTAGTCCTAATAGTATAACCGAATCCAAAGAACGAGCAACCGACCACAATGAATTCCCGCACTAACGACATTCCAACATTCTGCAGAATGTTGGAATGTTCCGTTTAATACCATCTCCAATTGACCCATACCCACCAGAATCGCGTTCGAGGTCGGGCCTTAAGAATCCCCAAGGCCCGACCTCAATAAATTCGCCAAGTCATCCGACCTGGCGTCCGGTCGAATGACCGGACGCCAAGTCATCCGACCTGGCGTCCGGTCGAATGACCGGACGGGTCGCCCCCCTTATTCTCATTGATTCATGAGTAGCGGTTAATTGGAGATGGTATAACACGTCAACTTCCGGACCCACAAGATAAAATTGTCGGTGAGTTTTGTCCGCCGTAGCCATGCTTCGGCGTCCGAAGGCGGAAGCGGGAGGATTCGAACCTCCGAAGCCCTTTCGGGCTTACCGCATTTCGAGTGCGGCCCGTTCGACCACTCCGGCACGCTTCCATGCGACTGAACCGGTTCCGTCAGAGAATTCGCAGGGGTTCGCCGACAGGATAAATATAACCCCTAAGCCCGCCGTTTTTCAACCAAACCATCTAACCCGCTCGCCGAAATTTAGCGGCAGGTAGGTCACAGACGGATCGACGTCTAGCCAGCGACCGTTGATCCGGATCTGCAGGTACTGATGCGCCACCCCGTTGAAAAATGAGTATCTTATCCGTACGTCGCCAGGATCAAACCAGCGGCTGGCGCACAACATTGAGTAATAAAGATGGTTGATGGTGTGGCAGTGAGCATAGCCCGGTTGGTTCCAGATCGCAGTTAGGTTTTTCCGGAAGGCCAGCGGCAGATTAATTATGGTTTTCGTCCTGGCGGCGCCCCAGCCGGAGCGGATAAAGGCATACAGTTTCCGGGCAAAGTCCAGTTGATCGGAAGATTGGGCCGCCAGTTCTTCAACTTTAATTTTGATCGCGTCGGGTAGCGGACTGGGCGGCGCCTTTCTAAACCCGTAAAACGGTAAAACTAGGCGGCTGATGACGAACACCAGTAGAATATAAACTAGGACGATACCTATAATTCCATAGATCATCTGATTTTAGGAGAGTCCCGTTCGGGGAGCACTTTAACCTTGGTGCGCATCAACACCCACCCCACCAAAACACTCCCCTACTTTACGCTTTTGATTTTATTCTTTCAACTTGTACGCTCCCGACAACAAAAACGAGGCCGACAGAACAGCCAAAATTCAACCTGCCAAGGTCGGGCCTTGGGGGATTAAGGCCCGACCTTAATGAATTCTCCTTACTCCATGACTTTCTTCATGGAGTCGTCACTCTTCGTGGCCTTGGCGTCCGCCTGGAGATACTTATCTCCAAAAACTTCCAGGTCTTTGCCCAGGTTGACCGCCGCGTCATCTTTATACTTCATGCCCATTTCTTGCATGGCCGCCCCGCCGGACTTCATTATTTCTCCCATCTTGCGTATATTAGAGGACTGCTCCTTCATCATGGCGATTGAATCCTGCAATTTCTTGTCGGGCTCGCCCGGATTGCCAGAGCCTTTCCCGAACACATAACCCCCGACACCGCCCAGGATGAGCGCAATGACTATACCGATTATTGTTGTTGATTTCATGATTGTTTATTTGATTTGATTTAATTTAGCGGATCTTAAGGTTTCGCTGGACGTAACCCCTCGTGCCCAGAAGAAAGCGTAAAAGAAGGGGGGTCGTTAATTTCTGGGGGTCGGGCCTTAAGAATTCCCCAAGGCCCGACCTCGGAAACGGTGCGAGCGTGAGTGATTGCCATTGGACCGTGCGAGCAAGGCGGGCCGCGTCCATTTCCTCCGGGAGTGAATACCCCGCCGGTATTTCCGATTCGCCTCGCTAGCCCAGCCGCCATGGCTACTCTGAATGTTACGCCTTGCGAAGGCGTAACATTTCGCTTTGGGCGCTTCATGGTTTTAGAATCCCGAGGATACAGTTTCAGTTGTCTTCAAGGCGGCCTTTTTACCGAAACGGTAGAACAATGCCGGCGTTAGGAACAGCGAGATGACTGTGGAAGACACCAGCCCCCCGAATATCACGACCGCGAGCGGATGCAGCATCTCCTTGCCCGGCTCGCTTCCGGAAATTAAGAGCGGGACAAGCGCCAGCGCAGTTACCAGAGAGGTCATTAAGACCGGTGTGACGCGGTCCAGCGTTGCCTGGACGACCGTTCCGGGGGTGAAGGGTAATCCTTCTTTCTGCACCAGCGCCAGACTCCGGCCAATCAGCATGATGCCGTTCCGAGAAACAATTCCTGCCAGCGAGATGAACCCGACCAGATGCGCCAAGCTGACCGAGCCGCCAGTCAGCCAGACTCCGATCATCCCGCCGATCAGCACGGTCGGGATATTGGTCATGACCAAGAGCACGATCGGCACGGACTTAAAGGCGCCGTACAGGATCGCGAAGATCAACAGTACGCCGATCACGAACATCACCGCCAACTGCTCCGAACTCTCTTTTTGACTTTTATAGTCCCCCTCGAAAGAAAGGGTTACGCCGACGGGAAGTTTCTGCGACTCTAGCGCCGCTTTCGCCCGGCCGACCGCGCCGACCACATCCGAGCCCTGATAATTGGCCGAGACCACCAGCGTTCGCTTGCCACCTTCGTGATCCTGGCTGTTGCGCCCGCCTTCCACGCGTATGTCCGCCACGCTGCCTAGGGACTGCGCTCCCATATATGGCAGGGAAAGGTCCCGCAAGGAGGTCATCGCGCCTTTGGACTCGGCGTCGAAACGCGCCACCACGTCGACGGAGGCGGGTCCCAAGCGGACCTGGCCCACTGTGTCTCCCATAATGCCCATCTCCAGATCGTTCGCGACCTCGCCGGGAGACAGCCCGTATTCCGCCAAACGATTCCGATCAACGTAAATGCGAAACTCCGGAACGACCGTATTTTGCTGGATACGAGGATTGGCTATTCCCTCCTGTTTTTTCAGTTCGGACAACACCTGCCTGGCCGCTCGTTCCATGCCGGCGGGATCGTCGCCAAACACTTTGACCACGATGGGCGCACGTACGCCGGAAAGCAGCATCTCCACGCGGTGCGTGATGGGCTGCCCCAAGCTGAAATCCGCATTGCCGAATCGATCCAGCACCGCCTGAAGATCGCGGAAAATACGCTCCCGCTCGCCTTCCGATCCGGAACTCAAAGCTATCTGCAATTCGCTGGAGTTAGCGCTGCCCCCGTGCGGATCCGCCGGCGCCCGCCCGGCGATATTGCTCACCTGCCGCACGCCCTCGACCTGGAGCAACGCCTGCTCGAGCTTCGCCACGTATTCGTTGGTTGTGGAGAGCGCCGTGCCAGGCGGCAAGTACACCATGGCCACCATGGAGCCTTCGTTGAACGGAGGAATTCCTATTTTACCGGAAAAATAATACATTCCGGCCACCAGGAAAAGCGCGACCAGGGTAGCTCCGCCCACGATCTTCACGTGCGCGATGCACCAGTGGATCCAGGGCGTAATGTGTTCTTTGATCTTCAACACCACTTTGGTTTCTTTCTCATGCCCCATGAGGGACTTGTCGTTCAAGAGCAACGCGGACAAAACCGGCGTCACCGTGAGGGACACCAGCATGGAGGCAAAGAGGGACACCAGATACGCGGAGCCGAGGGCGAAGAGCAGGCGGCCTTCGATGCCCGGCATGAAAAATATCGGGAGGAACACCACGGCCACCAGAATGGTCGCGTACACGATGGAGTTGCGGACCTCCTGCGAGGCCTGGAGCACGACCTGTTCGCGATTCTCTTTTTTGCCGCCTAGCATCCATAACCGCAGGCGGCGGAAGATGTTTTCCACGTCCACGATCGCGTCGTCCACCAATTCACCCACCGCGACCGCGATGCCGCCCAAGGTCATCACGTTGACCGAAAATCCGAATGTCTTGAAGACGATGGCGGTGGCCAAGATGGATAAGGGTATGGCCGTGAGCGTGATCATAGTGGTTCGGACATTCATCAGGAATATGATCAGAACCAGGATCACCAGTACTGTGCCGTCCCGGAGCGCGCCTACCACGTTATTCAAACCGGCGCGAATAAAACTCTCCTGCCGGAAAAGATCGGGATGCAGGGTAATTCCGTCGGGCAAACTGGCCGAGAGCGAGCGGAAGGCGGCATTGATCGCATCCGTAACCTCGAGCGTCTGCGCATCCGGCTGCCGGATGATCCGTAAAATAACGCCGGGCCGGCCGTCGATCGCGCCGCTGCCGCGAACCGGACTCGCGCCTTCGATCACGGAGGCAACATCGCCCAGGCGAACCGGCCGCCCATTCATTTTATTGCGTCCCAGGGCGATCTCCTGCAGATCGGCGGCCTCGGTCGGAGCAGTCAGGATGCGGATGGAATACTCTTTTTCGTTTTCGGTGATCACCCCGCCGCTTTTGTTGGTCAGGGTATTTTCCACGGCCTTGCGGACGTCATCGATCATCAGGTCGGAGCGGCGCATGCGTTCCGCGTTAAGATTGATCTGCCACTCGCGGACATCGCCGCCCATGACCAGCACATTCGCCACTCCCGGAGTTTTGAGCAGAACCGGGCGGATGGTCCAATCGGCCAGAGTCCGGAGCTCCATCGGAGTGATCCTCTGGTCGTGAGAATTTATGCCCACCCACATGATCTCTCCCAGGAGAGAAGTGGATGGTCCCAGCGTCGGCTTGATGCCCTGCGGCAGGATGGCCTGCGCCAAGCGTTCCTGGACTATTTGCCGGTTGCGCAGCGTATCACTGCCCCAGGCGAACTCCAGATTGACCGTCGCTTGCGCGAAGGAGGCGTTGCTCCGGATCCGCTCCACGCCGGGAGCGCCGGCCAAGGCCGACTCAAGAGGAGTGAGAATCAGACGCTCCACCTCCTCCGCCGCCATGCCGGGACTCTCCGCGAAGACCGTAACCGTGGGCTTATTGATGTCCGGCAGAATATCCACCTTCATGGTAGCAATGCTCCACAAGCCCGCGGCGGTGATAAGCGCGGCGAGCACTAGCACGGTGATTTTATTCCCCAGGGCCCAGGAGATTATTTTGTTAAACATATTTTTGTGGTCGGGTTACATCTCCATTCCGCCCATAGGCTTCCCGTCCGACGACTTGGCGGGTGAACCGGAATCGACGTCCTTCGGCGTTATGTCTTCCAGTAATGCGTTCTCCTGGACTTCCTTGGTGGGGTTCAGGATGTAGCGGTCGCCATTTTTGAGCCCTTGATACACTTCGATCAAGGTGCCGAGAGTGCGGCCGATGGTTATCTTTTTACCGAAGATCCGCCCCGCCTCGGACACGCCCCAGATGTGCGGCACTCCCTCTTCGCTCCACCACACGGACGAAAGCTTGATGATCGGAGTGCTGGCGGCGCCGGAAGCGACCACGCGCACCGACGCACCGACCGGCCAGTCGACCATGCCAGTCAGCGTCGCGTCCGCGAGATAAGAGCCGGCTTCGTCCAACGACATGCCGACTCCAGTGATCGTTACTTTTTGCACGTCTTGAGAAAATCCGGGGCGCACGACCGAAAGCACGGCTCCGGGTTTGGGCATCTGCACGTTGCTCGGAATGCGCAAGCGCACGAACCGCTTCAGATCGCCGCCGGTAGTGATCGAGGCCACGGGCATGCCAGGCCCCACGAAATCTCCTATGTTCTTAGTGATGGTGGAAACGGTCCCGGCCTGGGGCGCCGTAATGGCCAGCCCTCCGGTTATGCTTCGGCTCACAGCTGCATACGCGGCCTCCGCCGCCGCGACTTCGGCCCGGGCCATGGAAAGCATCTTGTCGTTTTCCGATATTTTTTCCTCTACCATTCGCTTGCTTTCCGCATATTCCATTGTCTTCTCCGAAGACATCAAGGCATATTCCGTTTCTTTCATGGCTACCTCGGCTTCGGCATCCCGATATTTGGCCGTCATGTCCAGGAACTTTTCCTGGTCCTCGCGCGCCATCATGCGAATGTCCGGCATGTCTTCGCCGGGAGTCGTGACCGCCAGACGGGTGAAAGAATCAAAGTAGTCGGTGACCAGGCCCCAAGACGGTCCGTCGGGATCTTGAAGTTCTCGGATCAAGCCGATCAGGCGGGTCTCGTAGACATATTGGTTCTGCGAATCCAGCATGCCGTAGGAACGATTGAGGCCGCCGTAATTGAAGGTGCTGGGTGATATATTTCTGATACTGGCCACCATGTTGATGTGCTTGGCCAGCATCTGTTCCAGCATGGTGTGAATATTTTTCTTCATGGCCACGACCGCGCTCCGCGCTTTATCCACGGCCGCCTTGGCGGAACCTGCTTGATTGCCCCTCCCCGCCAGAACGTCTTGCGCCTGGCCGGTCGTTGTTTCCGCGGATTTCAAAAGGGCGTTTAGTTGCTCCTTGTTTTTTTCGGTAAAACGCTCGGTGGTGGCGGCTTGCGCTCGCGCACGGGCCAGTCCCTCGGATTGCTCCGCCAGCATTTTTACAAGTTCCGGCATCGATGGCGGAGCGGACAGGCGGGCCAGCATCTGCCCCGCCGCCACGCGCTCCCCGATCTTGACGCGCCATTCGACGATCGTGCCCTCCCGCTCGGGCTGCACCAGGACATTGCCATACGACAATACTTCGCCGGGCCAGGAACTGTTCAGCTCCCCGCTGCCGGTGGCGGCAATATTGTCCGCCCCCGCGACCGCAACCAGTAAATTTCCCTCCGCCCGGCTGTCGGAGCCGGCAGATCCTTCGGCGGTGGCTTTGGCTAGATCTTTTTTCCCCACCAGGGAATAGGCGAAAGTGCCCGCGACGGCCGACAACAAGACCGCGGCGACCACTATGCTGGTTTTGGGATATTTCCGTCGTATATTCTGAATGCTATGTTTTATTTTTTCTTTCATTTGGTTTGATGATTGGATGAAGCGCCGTTTTAATTCTTTCCCTGCCTAACAAAAAAATCCTTGGGATACAAGGACTTCTCGGCGTAGAAGAAACACCCCCGGCGGTGTTTTCTATGCCGGTTTCAAAAAACTGGGGCTGTTCTCGAAAAGTGACAGCCAACGATAAATCGCCAGTTGGGCGGCACGGGGCACGACATCGCGTCTTTTGCCGAAATGAGTCAGCGGGGCATGTTGTAAAAAGAGATTGGACGTCGGAGCGAGAGCGAACGTGGCGAAAACTGCTAGGGAGAGGAAAATAACCAGGGCCAGGGAAGTCATGGTTGGTGATGCTACCGCAGCGGAAGTTAATTCTTTAACGTGGACCAAATGCGACAGAGACACATTCGGGTCGGATGACATATCGTGCGTTTTCTGACTCGCTGCCGCCACCCCCACTAAACAAACCGAAACGGCCCCGGCCACCACCAGAACCAGAAAGACCGCGGCGACTTGTTTGAGCGATAAACGTTCCATGTATTTTATTTATTGGATAGCGTGTATACCTTGATCAACTCCTGAACGGCCTTTTCTTCTCCCCCCTTATTCTGCATCTGGTGCTTGACGTGGGTCCGCAAATGATTCTCCAGCAGAAATGCGTCTAAGCTTTTAAGCGATCTCTGGATCGAGAGCGACTGGCCCAAGAGCTCGGTACAGTAAGTTTCGTTTTCAATGGCCTTAATCAGGCCATCCAGCTGGCCGCGCGTAATCTTGGCCCGGTGAATGGCGCGCTGTTTCAGTTTCTGATCCAGCATGCGGATACTATATACCCCTATATCCTATTTGTCAAGCAGAGAGGGGGTAACCCCTCACGCCGTCGCACAGCTTCCGAGGTCGGGCCTTGGGGAATTCTCAAGGCCCGACCTCCCGAAATTAGCGGTTTCTCCACGCCTTGTTTAACCTGGCAAAAATACGACCTTAAAAAACCGCTGCAAATACTAGCTTTC
>JACRFR010000034.1 GCA_016212635.1 Candidatus Liptonbacteria bacterium
CCCAAGAACAGCTACCTGGTCTTCAATGCCAGCAATCCCGAGGATTGCCTGTACGGCAACGCGGTCAACTTTTGCCAAGACTGCTGCGACAACTCCCATATTTCCAAATGTGAAAAGTGCTACCAGGGTTTCTGGCTGACCGCTTGCAATAACTGCCATTTTTCCAGCCAGTGCGAAAATTGTTTCGATCTGTGGTTTTCCAAAAATTGCGTGGGCTGTTCCAATTGCTTTGGCTGTGCGGGGCTGAAGAACAAGAGTTATTGCGTCTGGAACAAGCAGTATGCCAAAGAGGAGTACGTGGCGATCCTGAAGTCATATAATCTGGGATCCTATGCGGGCATTCAGGAGTTAAAGAACAAAGCGGAAGCATTCTGGCTGAAGTTTCCGGTTAAGTTCAGGGAGGGATCGCACAATTTGAATGTCAGCGGCAACTACATCAATCACTGCAAGAATGTGCGCGATTCGTTCTTGGTGCGGGAGTGCGAAAATATGCGCTACTGCCAGTATGTACAAGAGCCGCCCGGGAGCAAGGATTGTTACGATTACTCCATCTGGGGTGATAGCAACCAGCTGGTTTATGAGTGCCACGCCTCCGGCATCGGTCTGTATAACGTCAAGTTCTGTTTATTCGCCCAAGAGAATTCCAAAGACTTAGAGTATTGTCTGATCTGCCAAAGTTCCTCCGACTTGTTCGGCTGCGTGTCCCTGCGCAAGAAACAGTTCTGCATTTTGAACAAGCAGTATTCCGAAAGCGAGTATCGGGAGCTGACCGCCAAAATTCGCCAACAGATGAGCGACCTGCCGTACGTAGATTCCCAAGGCCGGGTTTACAAGTACGGCGAGTTTCTCCCCATCGAGATGTCGCCTTTCGGTTATAACGAGACCATGGCCCAGGAGTATTTCCCTTTAACCAAAGAGGAGGCCCTAGCGCAGGGTTACCGCTGGCGGGATACGGCGGAGCGCGACTACAGGGTCACACTACCGCAAGAAAAGCTGCCGGACCGGATAGACGAGGTGCCGGACTCGATTACCGCAGAGATTATTAGTTGCGCTCATGCTTCTCTAGATTCAATTCCGCGATTATCCGCGTCAATTCCGCGTTATTCCGCGAGTTGTAATCAACTATGCACCACCGCTTTCAAGATAATCCCGGCAGAACTGCAGTTCTACCGCAAGATCGGCTTGCCTCTGCCGCGACTCTGTCCCAACTGCCGGACTTTCGAGCGGCTCAAGCAGCGCATCGGACTTAAGGTTTATCCGAGGACTTGCCAGTGCGCCGGGAAGGAAGCGAGGAGCGACCCGCGCTACGCCGAAGGCTCCAGCGAGGCGAGGGAGCGAAGAGCGATGAGCGAGAAATACCAAAATACGGCGGGACATTTTCACGGTTCCGGCCCGTGTCCCAGCGAATTCGAAACCACATACTCGCCCGACCGGCCGGAAATCGTGTATTGTGAGAGTTGCTATCAGGCCGAGGTGGCGTGAATTTGGGGAGGTCGGGCCTCGGGGGGTTCTAGAGGCCCGACCTCGAGAAATTGAAAGACGGTGGCGGATAAGTGGAATTCTAATCGGCCAAGTGGTACTATTTCAGTGTCGCATATACCGGCGCCGTTGTTGGCTGTTACCTCTTATTCTACATTCTACATTCTAACTTCTATATTCTACCCCCATGAGCGCCAATCCCGATAAAGACGTAGTATTTTTCGCCAAGACCGATTTCCGGGGCGCCCACCGGGTATTTGGCATCCGGCGGGAAGATCGCCGCCAACACATGTACATTGTCGGTAAGACCGGCACCGGCAAAACCACCCTGGAGAACAACATGATCATCCAGGACATCGTGAATGGGGAGGGCCTAGCGGTGATCGACCCGCACGGCGACCTGGTGGAGAACATACTGGACCGTATTCCGGAACACCGGATGGATGATGTGGTGTACTTCAATCCGGCGGATTCCGAATACCACATCGGGTTCAACATTCTGGACTTGCCGGACCCGAAGTATAAGCACCTGGTAGCCTCGGGGCTGATGGGTATTTTCACTAAGATCTGGCAAAACGTCTGGTCGGCGCGCATGGAATATATCATGAACAATGCCATTCTGGCCCTGCTCGATACCCCGGGTTCCACCTTACTGGGCATCACTCGGATTTTAGTGGATAAAGACTATCGGCAGATGATCATCAATAACGTTAAAGATCCGGTGGTGCGCTCTTTTTGGATCAGCGAGTTCGAAAGTTGGCGCGATCAGTTTCGAAATGAAGCCATCGCGCCGATCCAGAACAAGGTCGGTCAATTCCTGTCCACCGCCCTGATCCGCAATATTGTCGGCCAGGCCAAAAGTTCCATTTCCTTCGATGATTTGGTCAATACCGGCAAAGTATTCCTGGTGAACGTGTCCAAGGGTCGCATCGGCGAGGACAACTCCGCGCTTCTGGGAGCCATGATCATCACCAAATTGCAACTGGCCGCCATGGAACGAGTGCGCATTCCCGAGGAAGAACGAGTCGATTTTTATTTGTATGTGGACGAGTTTCAGAACTTCGCCACCGACGCCTTTGCCAGTATTTTATCCGAAGCCCGCAAGTACCGCTTGGATCTGATCGTGGCCCATCAATATATCGGCCAATTGGTTACGGACTTGGGCGACAGCCGTTCGGCCAAGGTCCGGGACGCCATCTTCGGCAACGTCGGCACGATGATCATGTTTCGAATCGGCGCCGCGGATGCGGAATTTTTGGAAAATGAGTTTACGCCGGAATTCACGATCGAAGATATGGTCAACCTGCCCAACCGGCACGTTTACTTGAAACTCATGGTTGACGGTGTCACCTCCCGCCCCTTCTCGGCCGCGACCCTGCCGCCCTTTAAGTATGAAGCTGCGGCTATGTCCCGAGAGCGCATTATCCAGAACGCCCGGAAACGTTACGCTCGGCCGAATTATCAAGTGGAGGAAGAGATCGCCAAGTCTATCAGCGGTGGCGGCACGATGTCGCTTAATATCTTAGCGGAACATCAGGCCCAGCCGCCGCGCGAACGAGTTTCAGCCGCGCGCCCCGGTGGCGGGAGTGGTGGTCCGCGGCCGACCCGCGACGTACGACCGAGCACAGGAAGCGGTCGGGGTCAACAGGGAGTGGACGCTCTGGCCCAACTGGGCATTCATTTCGAACCGCGCAAGGAGGAATCTCGGCCGCCAACCGACCGGCGTTCACCGGAACGGATAATGTCTAATTCGGCCCCGCGGAGCGCACCCAGCGGCGCTCATCTGGGGCCAAGCGAGGCCCGACCGATCATCAAATCGGAAGTGAATCCTCCACCGCCCGCGGCGGCAACCATGATGTCTTTGTCCGACTTGAAGCCGCGCGACCGGGTGCCTAAACACCAACCCAATGAAGATGTTAAAAAGGATAGTGTGGACGAGTTGCGGAAAAGTATTAATGCGGCCTTAAATCAGCCGGTTGCGGCAGAACCGGAGGCCGAAGATAAAGATGACGTGTGATTTTTTCCATTCTCTCAATTTTTCCGGAAGCGGTCAGCTCTTATTTGCAAGAGTCGCTTTTGAAACGCGCCCAAGACCGGAAGCTGGTTCGGATCAACCGGTACGATCTCCGGGATTTCGCTCATGACCCACACCGCAAAGTAGATGATCGTCCGTTCGGCGGCGGGCCGGGAATGGTACTGCAGGTCGGGCCGATACATCGGGCAGTGCGCGAAGCGAAGAGCGACGAGCGAAGAGCGCCCTCCGAAGGAGGGTCCGCCTCCGGCGGAAAGAGTAAAGAAAAGAAAACAAGGGTCATACTATTTTCCACTCGGGGCAAAGTATTTGATGCCCGTGCGGCCAGACGTTTATCCAAGTATGACCACCTGATTTTTATTTGCGGGCGCTACGAGGGTGTGGATGAGCGCGTGGCCAAATATGTGGCCGATGAAGAGTTGTCGATCGGCGATTATGTTTTATCCGGCGGAGAACTTCCGGCGCTGGTGGTGATAGAAGCGATTAGCCGATTCTTGCCCGGATTCTTGGGGAAAGGAGAATCGTTAGAAGAGGTCAAGGGATCTTACCCGGTCTATACTCGGCCGGAAGTGTACCGGGTAAGCGAAGAGCGACCCGCGCTACGCCGGAGGCTTCGGCGAGGCGAGAGAGCAAGAAGCGCCCTCCGAAGGAGGGTCCGCCTTCGGCGGAAAGAGAGAGAAAAAACTAAAAGCTGGAAAGTGCCGAAGGTGTTACTGTCCGGCGATCATGCGAAAATCGCCGAGTGGCGGAGAAAGCATTAATGACTAATGACTACTGGCCATTGACTATTGACTACTGACACGCAGAAATCTTTTTTCGAAACTATTCGCGTTATTGCCTCCCCAATTCGCGATATTCGCGATTACTCTATGCACAAGTCGGATCTCGCGTTCGGTTGTGCCTTGAGTTTATTGAGCGGAAGCGCTTCTGTTCTACTGGGCTGGGGAGTGTACGCTGCCGGAACTATATATCTTCTTGCCCTCGGTCTGATCTTGGCCTACACCCGATCATTCCGGTGGCGAGTATGCGTGCTCTTCGGCGCGTGTTTCTTGGCTGGCATTTTGTACACCCGCGGTTATTTGATACTAGCGGCACCCCCGCCCAATATACCTCTGGGCCGAACAGTTACTATCACCGGCCAGATCCAAAAAGAACCGCGCTTCACGGAGCGATCCCAGGTGCTGGACGTGTCCACGCAAGATCCGGTCGTGGGGAATATTCGAGTGATCGCTCCCAGGTCCCAAGAGCTGGCCTATGGCGATACGGTGCGGGGCACGGGTGTCTTGGAGGCGCCGCAACGCGCCGGTGATCCGCCGTCTGTTTTCTGGTCGAAGCTGGAATTGATCGGTAGCGGGGGTGGATCCGGACTAAAGCGCTGGCTCCTCGCAGTCAAAAGTACCAGCAACGCGTCGTTTCGAGCCAATCTGCCGATAGATTCCGCCGCCTTGCTCGCGGGCATTACCTTGGGCGTGCAAAGCGACTTCTCGACTCAACTCAAAGATCAGATGAAAACGAGCGGCACCACTCATCTGGTGGCCTTGTCGGGCTACAATATCGGAATTCTGGTCTTGGCCATAGCTCGAGTTTTTAGCTCGCGACTGCGTCGGCGTTGGGTTTTTTGGCTGACCACGGCGGTAATAATCTTGTTTGTGATCATGGTCGGCGCCTCGGCCTCGGTGGTTCGCGCGGCAGTTATGGGCTTTCTGGTTCTTCTGGCCGGCGAGGTCGGGCGGGCTTATTATGCGCGCAACGCCATTGTCCTGACCGCGGCCGCGATGTTTGTTTTGGATCCTCTGGTGCTGCGGGATATTGGATTCCAGTTGTCCTTCGTGAGTTTCCTGGGCATTTCATATCTCGTGCCGCATCTGGGACCATGCCTGGGCACGGAACACGGGAAGGGCTTCTTGGGCTGGCGCGCCAACCTGGCCGAAACACTCACGGCTCAATTGGGCGTTTTGCCTATTTTACTCTCTTATTTTGGGACCGTGTCCCTGACCGGCGTGTTGGCCAACGTGTTGATCTTATCGGTAGTGCCCGTGACCATGTTCTTTGGTTTCTTATTGGCGGCTTTGTCCGTTTTGTCTCCGTTTCTGGCAATGCTGGCCGCCTGGCCCGCGAAATTATTGCTGGGCTACCAGCTCGCGGTTATTGGCGTAGCTGCTGATTTACGCCTACCATTGAGCCTGGGGTCGGGCGGGAGCTGGATATTTATGTTCAGCTACTATGCCGTGCTGGTTCTGTTCCTGGGGTGGAGCGAGTATCGCGCCCGGCTAAGAAAGAAAACCGCAGAAATATCATGACCGAACGCCAGAACTTTTGGTTTACCCTAGGATTGATGCTGGCGGTGGTCCTGGATCTTTCCGTTTGGTGGCAAGTCGTGCGCGGCGGACCCAGTAGCCAGCCGCGTTTGCATTTTTTATCGGTGGGACAGGGAGATTCGGAACTGTTGGAATTGCCGGGCGGAGTAAATATGTTATTCGATGCCGGGCCGGATGCGACTGTTGTCCGCAAACTGGAGCGGGTTTTGCCGCCCGCCCGGCGAACAATCGATCTGGCACTGATCACCCATCCCCAGTTGGATCATTATAACGGCTACCGCAGCTTGATCGGGCGGTACCAGATCGGCGCCTTCTTGGTCAATGGCCGCGATGATTCCGGCAGCGCGACGGAATGGCGCGACTTAATGAAGCTCGCGGCGGCCCAGGGAGTGCCGACCGTAACCCTGGGGGCAGGGGATAGGATCCGAGTCGGCCGGAACACGATCAACATACTGGCGCCGGATGCGGCCTGGCGAGACAGCGCGGAGCTGAACGACACCGGTCTGGTGGCTAAAATCAACACCTCGGCCTTCCGCGCACTTCTGCTCGCGGACATTGATGCCGCGGAAGAGGAATACCTGGCGACTCGTACTGACCTGGCGGCGGATATCTTAAAACTGTCCCACCACGGCTCTAAGTTTTCCTCCAGTGAAGCACTTTTGAAAGCAGTTAATCCGCGGGTAGTAGCGGTGGAAGTTGGCGCACGCAACCGTTACGGGCATCCCTCACCGGAAACACTGGCGCGCGTAGCAACCAGCACTACGGCCAGGATATTTCGGACTGACCGCGACGGCACCATCACTATCACCGGCCAGAATAATGTTCTACAAGTAACCACGCAATATACCGCTCAACCATAAACACGCCCAATCACCTCATTCGCACGCACCCGCCCGCCTCGCTACGCCTGCCCGAATCGCTTCGCGAATTGAAGCTGGCGGGCGAGAGCGTTGCGGGCAGGCATTCGTTTCCTCCGACCGCGTGCCGCCTTAGCTTCAGCGGTGGCGCAAGGAGGATCCGCCTCGTGCCGCGCTCCGTCGCCAAAGCGCTTTGGCGATGTGCGACCGGCATAGCCTTTGGCGACGCACGGCCGGCGGAAAGCGTATTCACTGGCTTTATATTTGTCGCGCGGTGAACGATAATATAGGCGTGACCCTATTGCTAAAGAATTTTCAAGTTCTGGACGGTCAGGCGTCCGAGGCGCTCCGGGCGGACGTATTCGTCAGCGGCGATCGGATCTCCGCGGTGGGCAACTTTCCCGATAAGCGCGCGGACCAAGTAATTGATGGGCAGGGAGCTTATCTCGCGCCCGGGTTCATTGACGCCCACAACGAATCGGACCGCTCCTTCGGCTTACTGGAGGATCTGGGCCAGGATGCTTTCCGGGGTCAAGGACTGACTACGATCATCGGCGGGTACGAGGGCATATCTTTGGCGCCGTTCTCGCCCCGCACCACGGCGCTCGCGCGCTCGCGTTCCAACCATCGCCGACTGAATGCCGATTGGCAAACGGTTCGGGAACTCTTATGGAGCATCTCTCGCCGCCGCGCCGGGGTTAATTTTGCCACCCTGGTCGGTTACCAGACCAGCCAAAAATTTTTAGCCGGACTGGCGGAAATTCAACCGGCTTCGCGCCAGTCCGCCATCTTGGAAAAAGCCATAAGCCAGGCTCTGGAAGGGGGCGCTCTGGGTCTGTCCTTCGCCGGTGAAGAGTTTGAATTTTTATCCGGGCCCGAGCGGGAGCGCTGGGCCAAACTGGTCGCCCATTATCATCGGGTCTTGGCGGTCGGGGCAACTCGCGACAATTCGAAATGTCACCGCACTGTAAAAAGCCTGGGAACCCTAGCGGCTCGCACCGGCACTACGATAATATTGAACGGTTTTCTGTCCCGCGCGGCAAGCAGCGAGGAGTGGCAGAAGTTGATCCAGGCCGCGGAGTCGGCGCCCCTCTATTTCGTGGCAGATCTGGCCGACTGGCGCGTGGTGGAATTATCCGACTTTTTACCCCCGCATATTCTCCACCAAACCATCGCGGACACCTTGATCGATCCCTGGTGGCAAAAACGCATCTTGGCGGAGCTGCCGGAAACACTGAACTTGGAAACCGTTATCGCTTCTGCGCCTGAAAGTCCGGAATTGGTCGGCCGCACCCTGGGGTCGCTTTTGGCCGATTGCGATCTGGCGGATCATCGCGAGGCCTTGCTGTGGCTCATGCGCCGCACCCAACTGCTGGCCAGCGTGGCCGTTCCCATGTCCCGGATGGATGGATTCGCGGAGCTAACCGCCCACGATCAGGTCCTGTTCGCCACCGGCTGGCACCAACCGGACTTCCGGGAAAGGATCAGGCAGAACGGCGAAATTTCGAATCCAGCCGGACTAACCTATCTGGAATGGATCACGCAAGTAAATAAGTTGCCGATCGCGGCGGCGATCCGGAGAATAACCTCTTTGCCTGCGACCGTATTTCAACTGAAAGAACGCGGCACAATTTCCGTGGGCCGATATGCCGACTTAGTCGGTTTTTCCGGTGGCGAGATACAACTGGTCGTCGTGGGCGGACAAGTTGCCCCGCTCCTGGGCGGACGCGGAGTGGGCGCCTAGACCTATGGCTAGAGCTAAGATACACAAAAGGAATCCGCCGGACTACGTTTTATTGGCCACTCTCGGCCTTTTGGTCATAGTCGGTTTGGTGATATTGGCCAGCGCCTCTTCCGATCTAGGCCGTAATAAATTTCACGACAGCTTCTACTACTTAAAACACCAATTACTGTTCGGGTTATCGCTGGGACTCCTGGGTTTTGGTTTGGCCTACGGGATCGACTATCAATTTTACCGTCGCTTTGCGGCCATCTTTCTGATCGTAAGCATCGTCCTCTTAGGTTTGGTTTTCACGCCGATGGGCGCAGAAGTCGGTCGGCACGCGGCGCGCTGGATCCGTCTCGGCTCTTTCACCTTTCAACCCGCGGAAGTAGTGAAGTTGACTTTTTTGCTGTACCTCGCCGCTTGGCTGGCTAATACCAAAGTGAATCGCGAGCGCAGCTTCTGGGACGGACTGGTACCTTTCGCCGCGGTTTCCGGAATGGTTGCCTTGCTCTTGATCTTGCAGCCTGCCACCAGCACAGTCGTAATTCTCATGGCGGCGGCGGGCGTGGTATACTTCGTTAGCGGCGCTCACTGGCGATACATGATCGGCATGGTTTTCCTGGGCGTGGTGGCGCTGGCGGCTATCATCTACGCCACGCCCTACCGCCGGGAGCGCGTGTTAACCTACCTCAATCCTTCCCGGGATACTCAAAACGCCGCGTACCATATTAACCAATCGCTGATCGCCATTGGTTCCGGCCGAGTGTTCGGCGTGGGCTTCGGACAATCCACGTCCAAAATAAGTTTTTTGCCGGCCCCGATGGACGACTCGATCTTCGCGGTGGCCGCGGAAGAATTCGGCTTCGTGGGCGCGGGCGCCTTGGTGTCTCTCTTCGGATCGCTGGTATTCCGAACCTTTTGGATCGCTTGGCGCGTGCGAGATCGGTTCGGGCGTTTGCTCTTGGTCGGTTTCGGCTCCATTATTGCTTTCCAAACCCTGATTAATATCGGCGCCATCTCGGGCCTCCTGCCCCTGACCGGGGTGCCATTGCCGTTTATCAGTTACGGGGGCACCGCCCTGGCGGTATTCATGACCATGGTCGGTTTCACCGCGAACATTTCTCGATATACCAGCGCTTGATCCAACCATTCCAATTTATGAACAAACAGATCGTACGCATCTTATTCACCGGCGGTGGTAGCGGGGGACACATCTACCCGATCTTAGCCGTGGCCGAGGAAGTGCGTCGCTTGGCGGCCGAATTGGGCGCGACCGTGGAACTGCATTATCTTGGACCCCAAGATAGATATAGCGAGACTTTAACCGCAGCGGGTATTACCTTGCACGGGCTGGTCGGCGCCAAGCTCCGCCGCTACTTCTCGTTGCAGAATTTTCTGGACGTGCCTAAATTTTTCTGGGCCTTGCTCCAGGCTTTGTTCAAAGTTTATGCCATCATGCCGGACGAGGTGTTCTCCAAGGGTGGTACCGGCGCCTGGCCGGTGGTGCTGGCGGCGCGGTTCTATCGAATACCCGTCATGATCCACGAGTCGGACGCGACGCCCGGGTTAACCAATTTATTGTCCCGTCCCTTTGCTTTGCGGGTGGCGGTGAGTTTTGAAAGTGCTCGGCACTATTTTCGGCCGGAGCGCACTCTTTGGGTCGGTAATCCGATTCGCTCCGATCTGCTGGTTAACGCTTTATCGCCGGACGCGGCTAAGGAGCAGCTGGGGTTCAATAAGTCGGAGCCGCTGCTTCTAGTCTTGGGCGGCTCCCAGGGTTCCGAGCGGCTGAATGATTTTATCATCGACAATCTTTCGGATATATTACCGATCACCCAGGTGTTCCATCAGGTCGGCTATGAAAACTTGGCGACCGTGGAGCGGACCACCAAGGCTCTCTTGATGAATTTGCCGATCGAGACCGAAGCCAAACATCCCTATCAAGTGGTTCCATTTTTTGAGGACGCGGTTAGCTACCGAAACGCCCTCTCCGCAGCGGACTTGGTGCTGGCCCGATCCGGCAGCGGGACCTTGACCGAGATCGCGGCTTTCGGCAAACCGGCCATCTTGGTCCCCATGCCGGACGAGTTTTCCAACGGCCACCAACGGGTCAACGCCTATGAGTTCACCAAGACCGGCGGGGGAGTGGTCATGGAAGAAAGCAACCTCATGCCCCGTTTTTTCTTGAAGCACTTAAAAGATATCTTAACCAACCCAGAAACAATAGCGAGAATGGCTCAAGCCTCCGCCAGCTTCTTCCGCCCTAACGCCGCCCGCGCAATCGCAGAGGAGTTGCTGCGTATTGCTTAATCGGTGAGGTCGGGCCTCGGGGGAATTTTAGAGGCCCGACCTCTATGACTTCATTCATGGGACTGTTGCCGAACTCCCTTTTCAACTAATTTGTCATGCTGAGCAACGCGAAGCATCTCGCTTTTATTGGGTTTTTGTCGCATAGAGATTCTTCGTTTCACTCAGAATGACAGTTCGGCAACAGTCCCTAGATATTAGGTACGTCCCCGAGGTCCGTCCTCCTTCGGAGGTCGGACATCCAGATATTAATTTCTCAATTGACCGCTTAATGTCGAATATCGTAATATTGAATGCATGAACTCCGAAACCCGAACTTGCCAAAATTGTCATCAGGACTTCACCATCGACCCCGGGGACTTCGACTTCTACCGCAAGATCGACG
>JACRFR010000035.1 GCA_016212635.1 Candidatus Liptonbacteria bacterium
AAGCTCAAGCCGGAAGAGATCGTCGGCATCCAGATCTTGATCCAGCCGGTCCGGCCAGAGTGGCGGGACGAGTTCAAGCCCGTCGTGGAAGAACTCAAGGCCAAGGCAAGCTTGAAACCGGAGGCCATGGCGGGCGAAGCGCTTGCCGCCTTGGGCAAGGCGATGCGCACGCCCGGCGAAACGGAAGTACTGCGGGCGGTGGAGCGCAATTTGTCGCATCCGGCATTTAAAACTCTCATCCGCTTCATCTATCTCTCGCCCAAATCAATGTTTTACGACAGTTTCGCGCGGCGCGGCCTGGTCGGTTCTTTCAATCAATACGCCGCGTATGACATGAACCACTTTGTGCAGAATTATAGCATGAGCACCCGGGTCCGACTCTGGCACTGGCCCCACTTTTTCCCTAGGCGGCGAGAGCAGGTCCGTAAAAGTCGGCTGTTATTGTATTACTGCAAGCGCGAGATCCCCACCAAGCCGTTCATGGGCAAATTGATCTCCTCCTATTTTATGAACTGGAACTTTGCCAGCAAGATGTACATTATGACCACGGAATCCCTCGCGACTCTGTTCCACCCGCCCACGTTCGTAGTTTTGACCGCACCCCACGTGAAACGAGTGGAGAGCCGCAAATACGCCCCGCCGGCGGGATTGCCGATCTATGGCGAGGATCGGGATGTCGATAAACTCAAGTAGTTCGAATATTACTTAAATCGCCATGGCTAAGTCTAAATTCAAAGATAATGCGGCCACGTTCACCCTGTTCGCGCTCGTTCTACTGGGTTTTTTGGCGGTATTTTTGGCCTTTGGGCTGGAGGGTCTGCGGAGCATCTTTATTGTTTTCGACATTATTTTGTTTTTGGCCTTGATCTATGCCATGCACCAGGCTGTGCCTTATCGTCCGGATCTCATACCTAGGCCCAAAAAGAAACAAAGAGTGGTAACTTTGGCGCAGACTAAGATCGGAAAACAGTGGCAGGAAATAACCGCTAAATTAAAAGAGGGTTCACCGGACAACCTGCGGGAATCTGTTCTGACCGCCGATCAATTGGTCGATAACATTCTGAAGCAGATCGGTTACCAGGGGGAGCACATGGCGGATCGGCTGGAAAAGATCGGCGAGGGCGGCTTTATGAGTTCCGACCGGCTTTGGCGGGCGCACCGCATTCGCAATGAGGTGTTACACTCTCCGGATTTTGAATTACCGCGCACCTTGGCCGAGCGGACGATCGAAGATTACGCGGCATTCTTGAGGGAAATTAAGGTGTTGGGGTAGAAGCGAATCAACCGCACGAATGTCGAACCCCTCCGCTCCTCCCCTTGGCAAGGGGAGGCGGCGCTGTTCGGAAACGTCAAAAAGTTATTCCCTGAACCCGTCGAAGGGTAACTTTTTGGCGGGTATATGGCATGGCCCTCGACAAGCTCGGGCAATAAAATCGGTGGTTTCCGAACAGCGCCAGGGGGGCGCTGTTCGAAAACATTGATTCCCCCGCTTGCCGAGTGTCATCCCGGGCTTGACCCGGGATCCAGTGACTAAGAAAACCTGGATTCCGGCTTTCGCCGGAATGACAAACCTGGGGTTTCCGAACAGCGCCCGCCAGGGGAGGCTGGGTGGGGTGCCCCTATTTTCAACAGGTAATCGCCAGGTTATAATAGTAGTGCCATGCCGCCCGTCCAAGCGCCAATTCGCAGCCGAATACAGATAATCAAATACGCTCCGCCCCCGCCGGAGCTGCCGGTTTTGGGCCACTCCGATCCGGCCGATACCTGCTTTATCGGCCAGACCAACTACATTGCCGCCTTGGAGGAGAAAAAGTTTATTTTTGGCATGCGGCGCGGCGATCGGCGGCGTCATTTGTACGTGATCGGCAAGTCCGGCGTCGGTAAGTCCAAACTGCTGGAGCTGCTGATCCGCCAGGACATCGCCTACGGGCACGGGTTGTGCTTGATCGATCCCCACGGCGACGTGATTGAAGCGACTATGGATTTCATACCGGAAAGTCGGATCGAGGACGTGGTGGTGATCGATCCCTCGGATTTCAATTATCCGGTCTCGTTCAATCCGCTGGCCAACATCGATCCGACCTTCAAGCACATCCTGACCCAGGGTTTGATCGAGGTCATGGAAAAACAGTTCGGCGCCAACTGGACCCCGCGGCTGGAACACGTGTTTCGCTTTACCTGTCTGGCACTTTTGGATTATCCCCACGCGACCATGCGCGGCATGATCTCCATGTTGACCGATCGCAACTACCGCCAAAAAGTGGTGGAGTATATCGAGGACGACATGGTCAAGCGGTTCTGGGCGATCGAGTTCGCGGACTGGTCGGAGAAGTTCGACACCGACGCGATTATCCCTTTGGTTAATAAACTCGGTCAGTTTCTGTCCGATCCCATGCTGCGCAATATTTTCGGCCAGAAGACCAACAAAGTTAACCTGGAGGAACTGATCAATCAAAAGAAGATCATCCTGATCAACCTCTGTAAGGGTCGCATCGGCGAGGAAAATTCCAGCTTCTTCGGATCCATGTTTATCACCAAGATCAAACAGGCGGGCATGGCCCGCGCCTCCATGCCGGAGAGGGACCGCCACGATTTTTATTTATACGTGGACGAGTTCCATAATCTGGTTACGGAAACTTTCGAAAATATTTTGTCGGAAGCGCGCAAATACGGTTTGTGCTTAACGGTGGCCCACCAATATGTCGGCCAGCTCATCCCGCGGGTGCAGATGGCCGTCTTGGGCAATATCGGCAGTATCATCATCTTCCGGGTGGGCGGCGAAGACGCGGTCAAGCTTAAGCCGGAAATGGCGCCGATCTTCGATGTCAAGGACATGATCAATCTGGGCACCCGAGAGTTCTATATTAAGATGACCATTGACGGCGAATCCTATGATCCATTTTCCGCGGCTACCCTGAAGATCATGCCGCCGCCGCATCGCTCTTTCCGGGAAGAAATTTGGCAAGCCTCCCGCCGGAAGTACGCGATTTCCGCGGAGGATGCCAAGCGGCTAATCGATGAAGAAGAGTCCACTATTATCCGCAGCGCGCAGGAGAAGGCGATCATCGAGGGCAAAAAAGGAGGTCTCGCCGCCGCTGTGCCGGCGCAAGACATTGAGCCACTGATTTAGATCAACGAATAACGAATATATTACGTATTTGCGAATTCGTAAATTCGAAACAGATTCGCTATTCGCTGATTGCCCAAAGGTCGGAATTAATTCAATAAATGCATGGTACTGGTTTACACCACGTGCCAGACAATAGATGAGGCCAAAGAGCTTGGGCGGCGAGTCTTAAAGGCACGGGTTGCCTCCGGTGTGGACATCTGGCCGATCACCACGATCGCGATCGAGGGCGAAGAACTGAAAGAACTTGAGGAAGCAGTGCTATTTATCCGGACCAACGAGAATAAATTAGCCGAACTGGAGGAGTTTCTGGAAAAACGCCACACCCACTCTGTGCCGTTTGTGGCGGGCATCGATGTGCGCCGACTGAATCGCACCTATCGCGAGTGGATGAGCACGTTCATTGTGCGCTAAGACGCGAATCGCGCGGCCATTCTAACCTTGCCAGGCAAGGCGGCGGGAGTTTTATTGCAACGCATTGAGATTAGGCCTCGAGGAATTTCACTAATGCTCGGAGGCCGGGCCTCGAGGGATTCCGGAGGCCCGGCCTCTATGATTTCATTCATATATTATCGGCATCATAAATAATTCCATGAGCGAGTAGATTTTACATGCCTGCTTAGCTTATGCCAACGACCATGCCTGATTCAGAAACAAAAATCTGTCAAAATTGTCGGGCTTCTTTCGCAATCGACGCTTCAGACCTCGATTTTTACCGCAAAATATCCGTCCCCCCTCCCACCTTTTGTCCCGATTGCCGGATGCAGCGGCGGTTCGCCTGGCGGAATGAACGGACTCTCTACCGCAATACTTGCGCCGCGACTGGCAAGCCAGTTATCTCTTGTTTCGCTCCGGATTCCGGTCTGACGGTCTATGACCGTGATTATTGGTGGTCCGACAATTGGGATCCGTTCTCCTTCGGCACAGATTATGATTTCCAGCGGCCGTTCTTCGCCCAATTCTCGGAATTGCTGCGGCGGGTGCCAATGCCCGCAGTGTTCAGCACCAATACCGTTAACTGCAACTACTGCAATTACGTAGGCGAGATGAAAGACGCTTATCTGGTCGGTGCCTCCTGGGCGGGAGAAAACCTGGCGTATGCTTCCCGGGAAGATTATTGCAAAGATTCCATGGATCTTTTTGGAGTGATGCTGTCGGAGCGCTGCTATGACTGCGTGTCCGTACTTAAATCGTCCCAAACGTATTTTTCCCAAAATTGTGAGAGCTGTTCCGCTTGCGCCTTATGCCTGGAATGTCGGGGTTGCAATGACTGTGTCGGTTGCGTGAACTTGCGCAACAAGTCGTACCATATTTTCAACCAACCCTACGATCGGGAAAGCTATCGTCAAGCCTTGGCGGAGCTGCGCTTGGACACCCAGTCGGGCCTCGCGGCTGCCCGGCAGCGGTTTGAGGAGCTGAAACTTCGGAGTTTGCGTAAGTTCGCCAACATTACCAGCTGTCAGAATGTCACCGGAGATTACATCGCCAACGCGGCCAACTGCAGGTTCATCTTTGATTCGGCGGACGACGTGCGCGATTGCCGGTATTGCCAGAACATTGCGTCCAAGGCCTATGGCTGCTACGACGGTTACGGGATCGGCGCCCAGTGCGAATTAACCTACGAATCATTCAATACCGGCGTGCAGGGCGTGCGCCAGTGCTTCTGCGGTACGGTCTACGGAGGCACGGACATTTATTATTCGATCAATTGCCACAATTGCATGAACTTGTTCGGTTGCGTTGGTTTGCGCAACAAAGAGTACTGCATTTTTAATCGCCAGTACGGCAAAGAAGAGTACCGCGAACTGCGGGCACGGATAATTCGGCAGATGAGCGATCGGCCGTATGTGTCCAAGGTCAATAGTCAGAAGTCAGTTGTCTACAAGTATGGCGAGTTTTACCCGATTGAGCTCTCGCCCTTCGCCTACAACGCCACCGTGGCCCAGGACTTTATGCCGCTCTCGCCAGATAAAATCCGATCCGAAGGGTATACCTACCGCGAGCCGGAAGTGCCGCCGTATCAGGCGACGATCGCGGCCCAGGACCTGCCGGACAGTATTCAAGACGCAACCGAGGCAATAACCAAAGAGATAATCTCCTGTCAGGGCTGCGGGAAAGTTTACCGCATTATATCCAAGGAACTCTCGTTTTTAGAGCAAGCCGGCTTGCCTCTGCCGCGGCGTTGCCCGGAATGTCGCCACCAGGACCGACTAGCCCTGCGCAATCCAATGAAGCTCTGGCACCGTCATTGCGCCTGCGGCGGGCGGGGCCGCCAGCTCAATACTACGCCTTCGCAAGACGTAGTTGCGTCTTGCGAAGGCGTAGTATGCCAAAACACCGCCAAGCATTTTCACGGTGAGGCGCCGTGCCCGAACGAGTTTGAAACTGCCTACCCGCCCGACTCGCCAGCCATCATTTATTGCGAGCAGTGTTACAACGCCGAGGTGGTCTGAAGCAACTCATCAAGTTGTAGGGTTATGAAGTTTCGCGACAATCGCGGGATCTGGTTCATCGGATGACCCCATATTACACATTCTGTCTTTTGGTCATCCGATGAAAAAAAATTGGGGATTTTAGAGATCAGAGTAGGTTCAATATTGCGTGGCCCAAGGTTATCAACGTTTATCTAAAAATTCTTGCCGCTTTGATTTTATTTAACCTTTTTGATACCGTGTATGACATTAACTAATCATGAGCCCTCGAAGGATGAAAAATGTTCGACTCCCGGCACACGTTCTGCCCTCGCGCTACCGGATGCTAATCCATCCGGACCTAAAAAAGTTCACCTTTCGCGGCGAAGAAACCATTAGCTTGCGGTTGGCCAAGGCGACTTCAACTATCACTCTGCACGCCAAGGATCTGACCATCTCCCAGGTTCAGTACCGCTCGGGCGCGATAACTCTACCCGCGCGTAAAATTGAATATGACCCGGAGCGCGAGACTGCGACCTTCCGGTTCCCGCGCCGACTCCGCCCTGACCAGGGCGAACTCAACCTATGCTTTCAGGGCGTCCTAAATGACAAGCTGCGCGGATTCTATCGGAGCAGTTACCAGACGAAAGACGGGGAAAAGCATATTGCTACGACCCAGTTTGAAGCTACCGATGCGCGCCGGGCCTTTCCCTGTTTTGACGAACCCGCGCTCAAGGCCGTTTTCGACCTGACCGTTTTGGTACCCCCGGGCCAAACCGCCATTTCTAATACGGTGCCGGTGCAATTTTCCGAGCACGAGTCCGGTTACCAGATGGTGCAGTTCGCGCCTACGCCCAGGATGTCCACCTATCTTTTGGCGTTTATTGTCGGCGAGTTCGAATCGGTGGAGCGGCGTACCCGCCACGGCGTTTTGGTCCGGGTTTTCACCACCCCTGGTAAAAAACACCAGGCTCAATTTGCCCTGGATGTCGCTTGCCGGGCCCTGTCCTTCTATCAGGATTTTTTTGGCATTCCCTATCCGTTGCCGGTGCTGGACCTTGTCGCTATTCCCGATTTTGAACACGGCGCCATGGAGAACTGGGGCGCGGTGACTTTTCGGGAATCCGCCCTGCTGGTGGATGCCGAACACACCTCGCTTCAGAATAAGCAATGGGTGGCAATCGTGGTGGTCCACGAGCTGGCGCACCAATGGTTCGGCAACCTGGTCACCATGGAGTGGTGGACCGAGCTGTGGCTGAATGAAAGCTTCGCGCGCTTCATGGAATACTTTGTCATCGATCACTTGTTCCCCGAGTGGCAGATCTGGACGCAGTTCGTGTTTACCGCCCAAGGCGATGCGCTGGCGGTGGATGGCTTGGCCGCGACCCAAGCCGTGGAGACAAAAGTCTGGCACCCCGGGGAAATCGATGAAGCCATTGATCCGGCGATCAGCTACTCCAAGGGCGCGTGCGTGATTCGGATGCTGGTGGATTATCTGGGTCCCAAAAATTTCCAAAATGGTTTGCGTCATTACCTAAAATGCCACAGCTACCGTAACGCCAAAACGGAGGACTTGTGGCTGGCGCTCCAAGAAATATCGGGCCAGCCGGTGCGGCATCTGATGCAAACTTGGATCAAAAAACCCGGGTATCCGCTCATCCGGGTTCAAGTTGCCGGCCGTAAACTAGTACTTCGCCAGTCGCGCTTCTTCGCGAGCGAAACCACAAAACTCGCACGGCGGGATCGTACGCTTTGGCCGGTGCCCATTCGCTATCGTTTCGGCCCAGGCCGAGCTTCTCGCGAGATCCTCTTGAGTTACAAGAAAACAATTATCCGGCAGCAGGCAAAATCTAGTTGGTTAAAGTTAAACGCGGGCGAGATGGGTTTCTTTCGGGTCGCTTATCCGCCGGAACTGCAGCAGCAGCTCCAGGGAGCGATCCAGCGGCAAGAGCTGAATGTGGCGGACCGGCTGGGCGTACTGCGGGACGCGTTTGCTCTGGCGGAATCCGGCGATTTGCCAACCACTGAGGCGTTGGCACTGGTCGGAGCGTATCATCGGGAAAAAGACTATACCGTGTGGCTGGAGCTCGCCGCGGACCTGGGCCAGATCTGGCAGTTAATTGCCGCCGAAACCTGGGCGGGAAATTTCGCCGTCCTGGCCCGCGGCCTATTTGCTCCCGCGGCCAAGCGTGCCGGTTGGTCGCCGTGGCGCGGAGAATCGCACACCGAGACCCTGCTCCGGGAATTAGTTATCTACCAAGCCGGGAAATATGGCGATCCGGGTATTATCCGGCAGGCTCAAAAATTGTTCCAAAGATCCAAACGTGATGCCCGCGCGATCCATCCCAACCTTCGCGCCGGGGTATATCGTTTGGTTGCGGAAAATGGTGGACGTTCAGAACACGCGGAACTCCTGCGGCGTTATCGGGCGGCGGAGTTGCACGAAGAGCAAGACCGGATCGGGCGAGCCCTGGGGGCCTTTCGAAATCCGTCCCTGGTTCGGAAATCTTTGAAGTTCGCACTCTCCCGCGCGGTTCGGGTCCAGGACGCGCCTTATATTATTGCCTCGGCCTGGCGCAATCCTTATGCGCGAGATATCACCTGGCAGTTTGTGCGCGCCGAGTGGCGCAAAATCCATGCGCGCTATGGCCAGATTCCCTCCATGCTCGGCCGCTTTATTATTGCGCCCTGTGATGGTTTTGCGAGTGAGGCCCGGGCACGGGAGGTGAAAAAGTTCTTCACCCGGCACTCGGTCCCGGGTACCACCCGCGCGGTGGCTCGGGCGGTGGAAACCATTCAGTCCCAAGCCGCCTGGCTCCAGCGCGACCGGTCGCAAATTCGGGCCTGGCTGCAAAGCCCCGCCCGCCCCCACTAATCCTTTCTCCCCCTTTTCCAAGGGGGAGTCAGAGGGGGTAGAAATTTCATAAACCAGCATGCACATTCTTATAATCACCGACGATGATCGAGTTTCCGAGGACTTGGTCCGGTGCTTAGCGGATCACACAGTCCGGTCGGCAACTTGGCATGATTTTCGAACCACCAGCGCCCCTCCGGCAGAAGTTACCATTCTGATCGGGGCATCTCATTCCGGCGCGACGGGACACGAACGCTTATACGCCCGGGAAATGGAACTCATCCGTCGCTCCGAGCGGCCGATTCTGGGTATTGGCTTGGGCGCGGAGTTGATCGTGCTCGCCTTTGGCGGCAAATTAGAAAAGGCGCGACTCGCCGAACCGGGCCTCTTAGACGTGGCAATTCGGCGCGAAGACCCGCTCCTCGCCAGCTTGTCCGGCTTACAGCTGGATATACCCGAAAATAATTTTTGTCCGATTCGTCAGTTGCCGCCGGAACTTGTGGTCCTGGCGGAGTCCCCTCGCGGGATAGAAATTATTCGACACTCGGAACGGTTAATCTACGGCTGGGAGTTTTTCCCGTCCATGTTGACCAGCGCGGACGACCTTTCTCAATTGTTATCCAATTTTCTTTGGGCGGCGAATACCTAGTAGATACGCTTTCCGCCGGAGGCGGATCCTCCTTCGGAGGAAACGAATGGCGCATCCGAATGGGGAACGAGGTAGATACGCTTTCCGCCGGAGGCGGATCCTCCTTCGGAGGAAACGAATGGCGCATGCGAATTACCCCACCCAACCTCCCCTTTCTAAGGGGAGGAGCGGAGGGGTCAGCCTCTTCTCTTCCGTGTTAATCCGCGCCTTCGCCTGGCTTCGGCCGGGCAGGCGCGTTTATTCTGCGTAGCTGTGAATTACGAAATTCCGTATTTCTCTGTCATCCCGGGCTGGCCTGCCCGATCGTAGCTTTAGCGGAGGCGGGACCCGGGATCCAGAACCTCGAAAAACCTGGATTCCCGCCTGCTCGCCTTGCCGACTCGGCCTTCGCAGCCGCTTCGGCGCAGGCGGCAGCCGTCGGCGTAGCGCAGGCGCGGGAATGACAAGGTTGTTAATTTCGTAATTCACAGCTGCGTAGATCCGCAGGGCCTAGAGGCCCGACCTCATTGATTCATAAGCGGGACTGATCCTTCCCCTTCCTTTTCAACTAATTTGTCATGCTGAGCAACGCGAAGCATCTCGCTTTTATTGGGTTTTTGTCGCATAGAGATTCTTCGTTTCACTCAGAATGACAGTTCGGCAACAGTCCCTTAAGGGGGAGTTGAGGGGGGTCGGAATTAGGTTATTTACCCCGCAATATATAAGGCCTTTTGTATAGTTGACACCAATATAGTATCATGGTACTATATGTGTCATGAATGGGCGTTTACTCGCAGTCTTATTTTTAGCCTCTCTGCTCGCGCTTTTTGTCTCTTGGCGCAATATCGATCAGCCGGGACTCTTGAGCGATTATGAGGCGCTTTTGTTCCGCCCGCGCGGCATGGCGATAAATTATTCCGGTCTCTGGCATTGGAGTCTGGGCGATAGTTACTTCGATCTGGTACTGACCCAGGACGGCGAAAAGATTCAGGGTGATTATTGCATGGCGGTACGAAACAAAATTCAGATGGACTGCGGTCCCAGCAAACTTAGCGCGTCGCTCACCGATGGCGCCGATCCTTCCGTACGCGGTACAGTTATATTTGGTGCGGCCAAGATCTCCTTTCGGAGTCATCTGACCGGAGAAATTGGCAAAGCGCTCTTGAGACGCGAAGGTAAAGATCTGGTTTGGCGCGTGACCGACGCGCCGGTAGGGGAATCTTATATTCTCTGGGAAGCGCGCCTCAAGGCGAAGTAAATCCCATTAGAAATTGCCGCGGGGGTATTTGAATCCCTGCGGCAATTGGGGAGCTTCAACCCGCCGTAAGCGGACGCGGTATTTCTAGCGGGATAAAGGCTTCGAAAAGACAACATTTTGTACCTCTTGGACTCACCCGGTAAAAAATATTGCCTTTTCCGCGCCCAGGAATCACGCCGGAAGTTCAAAGTCATTTGGAACGCACACAGTCAGACGGTCGTCCGACTGTGTGCGCTGGCCGCCGAACGAAAGTTATTTTGGGGGACTGTTGCCGAACTGTCATTCTGAGTGTGACGAAGAATCTCCATGCGATAAAAACCCAATAAAAGCGAGATGCTTCGCGTTGCTCCGCGTGACAAGTTAGTTGAAAAGGGAATTCGGCAACAGTCCCTTTAGAGAACCCCGCGCCTATTTCGGGGACGTGGTAGAATGGAAGCATGTCCCAGGAGGTGTTTCAGAAGGCCTATCGAAAATTAAATCCCCGCCAGAAGGAGGCGGTGGATACTTTGGATGGCCCGGTTATGGTTATCGCCGGACCGGGGACGGGCAAGACCGAGATCCTAACCTTGCGGATCGCCAATATCTTACAGCAGACCGACACGCCGCCGGACGCGATCCTGGCGCTGACCTTCACCGAGTCCGCCACGGCCAATGTGCGGCGCCGTTTGGTCGCGCTCATCGGCTCGCGCGGCTATTACGTGCGCATCCACACTTTCCACGGTTTTTGCAATCGGGTCATCCAGGAGTATCCGGAACACTTCCCCAAGATAATCGGCGGGCGGGCGGCGAGCGAGGTGGAACAAATCGCGATCTTGCGCGGCATCATCACGGAACATCACTGGCAGCACTTGAAACCCTTCGGCAATCAGTTCTTTTTCATCGGCGACATTCTGCGCTCCATTCAGTATCTTAAGAAAGAGGGTTTAGCCGCGCCGGACTTCGTCCAAACATTGGAACAAGATAAGGCCGCCTTAGCGGCTCGTCCTGATCTTTTGCACGAACGCGGGCCGCACGCGGGCAAAATGAAGAGGGAGTATCAAAAACGCCGCAAGGAGTTAGAGCAAAATACGGAATTGGCGGCGGCCTACGCGGCTTATCAAAAAGAGCTGCGCCGCCGAGATTTATACGACTACGAGGATATGATTTTGGAAGTAGTCGAGGCGCTTACGGAGCAGGAAGATTTCCGGCTGGAACTGCAGGAACAGCACCACTACTTTTTGGTGGACGAACACCAAGACACCAACGGCGCCCAAAACCGGGTACTGGAGCTTTTGGCCAGCTTTTATCCCAACCCCAACATCTTCGTGGTGGGCGACGAGAAACAGGCCATCTATCGCTTCCAGGGCGCCAGCTTGGAGAACTTCTTATATTTTCAAAAACGCTACCCGGAGGCCAAGCTGATCTATCTCGCCGAGAATTACCGTTCCACCCAGGCGATCTTGGATTCGGCGCAATCCTTGATCCGCAAAAACACAGCCACGCTGGACGCGCCGCTTAAGGCTAACCGCAAGGAGTCTGGGGAACGTATCGTGGTAGCCACGCTCCGGACCGCCGAGGCGGAGACTTGGTACGTGGCCGATGCCGTGGAATCCCTGCTCCGGACTGACATGCCACCAGAGGAAATCGCAATTCTCTACCGGGACAATCGCGACGCTTATCCCTTTGCGGACGTTTTCGCCAAGCGCGGCATCCCGTACCAGATAGAATCCCAGCAAAACTTACTGGAGGACGTGGAGATCCGAAAATTGATCACCTATCTGGAAGCGGTGGACCAACCTGCGAACGATGTTAAGCTGACCAACGTTTTACACTTAGATTTTCTAGACGTGCCCCCGCTCGACTTGTATCGGTTGCTCACCGTTCGGGAAGAACGCCAGGTGCCGCTTTACCGGCTGCTGGCGCGCGCCGCGGAACTCGCCGCGTTAGACCTGGAAGCGAGTGAGCGTCTACAGAATGTCCATCGTAGCCTGATCCTTCTTCACCGGCGCAGTCGCAACCTTAATTTTCTCGCCTTCTTTGAGGAAGCTACACGGGAGTCGGGATTTTTAAATCACCTTTTGTCGCAACCGGACGCGGTGGCGCAACTAGCCAAACTTTCAGGCCTGTATCAGGAAATCAAACGCCTGGTGGGCAATCAAGGCGGCTATCGGCTGGCCGATTTTATCGAACATCTGCAAATTTTGCGCGAACACCACGTGGCGCTCTCGCTTAAGGCACGGTCGCAACCGGGACGGGTACGGCTCATGACCGCCCATCGGGCCAAGGGTCTGGAGTTCGATGCGGTCTTTGTGGTCAACGCGGTGGACGGCCACTGGGGTAACCGGCGGAGCCCCAGCCATTTCCACTTGTCGGTCAAGACCAGTTTTGATACCAGTAAATTAGAGAAGAATGAAGACGAACGGCGTTTGTTCTACATGGCTATGACCCGAGCGCGGCGACTGGTTTATGTAACGAACGCCACGGAGTCCGCCGATGGCCGGGAACAGGTCCCCGCCCAGTTCATCGACGAGATCCGGCCGGAGTTGCTGGATCGGCAAGACACAGTGGGGTGGCAGGCGAACTTTGATCTGCATCCGGAACAGTTATTCGCCCTGCACCGTCCTGTCCCGAGCCGGATCGAGGGGGCTTACTCTGGTGCGGGGCTTGGTCCCCGAGATGCAAATCGGCCCGCAGACACCGAACGCAACTTTGTGCGGGAACTTTTCCTGGGCCAGGGTTTCTCGGTCACGGCTTTGAATAATTACCTGTCTTGTCCCTGGAAGTACTTCTATTTGAACTTAGTGCGCCTGCCACGCGCGCCGTCTCGGCCGCAAGTTTTCGGTATGGCGGTGCACGGCGCCTTGCAGAGGTTCTTTGATGCGCGCCAGAGCGGACAAGAGGCCGGATCGGATTTTTTGCTAGACGGTTTCCGGCGAGAACTTCGGCGGCATCCGTTGACCAAAGCCGATCAGGAACTGGTGCTCGCTAAGGGCGAGGCTATTCTGCCGCGATATTACAGTGCTCACTCTGCGGATTGGAACTATCGCACGATCAACGAGTATCAGATCCGCGGCGTTCAGCTGACTCCCGAGATAAGACTAACCGGCAAGCTGGATAAGCTGGAGTTGCAGCCGGATCCGCACGCGGTGGTCGTGGTGGATTACAAAGTGAAACAGCCCGAAAGTCGAAATTGGATCGAGGGCAAGACCGCCGGCTCCTCCGGGGATATGAAGCGCCAGCTGATTTTTTATCGCTTGTTGCTGGACAAGTTTACTCCGCACCAGAGTAAACACGGTGCGGGGCTTGCCCAGCACCAGAGTAAACACGGTGCGGGGCTTGCCCAGCACCAGAGTAAACACGGTGCGGGGCTTGCCCAGCACCAGAGTAAACACGGTGCGGGGCTTGCCC
>JACRFR010000036.1 GCA_016212635.1 Candidatus Liptonbacteria bacterium
CAACTCGCTGCCGAGTTGTCTTGGGTCCGCGTGGACGCCACGCCGGAACCAGAGCGGGTCGCCAAGTATTGCCTGGAGATCATCCTCTCCAGGTTATGAAGGGTCTAGCCACAACAAGTCGCCGGACCCTTTGAGTTTTAGCTCGAGTCTAAAGAGCAAGCCAACGAATTGCATGTACCCTATCAAGCACTGTTGAAAAAGTATATTGCGGATGGAGTAGCCGCCGCGGAAACATAAGCTCTACGGTCTTGCGAAGACCGTAATATTGGGAAAAAGGAAACGGCGCGAAGGGGAAGAGCCAGACCCTTCAACCACAACACGCGCCATTCGAATATTCCAACATTCTACAGAATGTTGGAATATTCTTCTTGGCCTCGCCAGGGAAAAGCGGGGGGTCGTTATATTGCGTTTGTGTGTCTAAGATGGCAAAATCTCACTATGGATCTGGCAAATATCACGGAAATAGTCACTCCTATCCTGCGCCGCTATGGCGTCAAGCGCGCGGCGGTTTTTGGCAGTGCGGCGCGCGGGGAAGCCGGAGCGGACAGCGACGTGGATCTTTTGATCGAATTGGACGAGCCACTCGGTTTATTAAAGCTGGCCCAGTTGAACTACGTACTGGAAGACGCTCTCCAAAAGAAAGTTGACCTGGTAAAAATACTGCCCTCAAACCGTCCCTTAAAGATCGTATTTTGCGTGACGCGGTATACGTTTATCCCGTTAGAAATATCCTGTCCCAATTTGAATCGGGGCGGGGTTAAGATTCCTCAATTCCCAACATAAGGATTCAAATACTCCACGGTGATTTCTAACGGGATTTATGGCTGAACCTACCGATCGCATCGTTGCGTATCTACGGGATATCCTGGAGAACATCTGGATCGTGGAGCAATTTATCCGGGGAGTAACGCCGGAAGATTTTTATTCCGACCTGGAAAAACAATTTGCCGTAGCCCGCGCATTGGAAATAATCGGCGAGGCTTCAGCCAAGCTATCCGAAGATTTTCGGGCTAAGTATACGGAAGTCGACTGGCGGGGGCTGTCATTGTCCTGTGGGGTTAGCGGTTTATCCACTGGAGTCTCCTTCTGCCGACAATTGTCTATTGCCCGAGAGTATGCACCATCAAAATTTTTTTACCACCGCTCCGCTTGCCGGATATATTTGAAAAAATAATGGGGGCTTGCCAGAATCATCCATGTACATGGCACTATGGCCTCTTGTGGTTACGTTGTGCATCTGCTTTCAGGCGGAAAGAGGGATTTTCGACTCTCTGTCTTATTTGAGTCTATTCAGGCAATTAAAGCGGCCCAAGGCGGCACGAGACCACGAAGATTCAGTACGATCGGAAAAACAGACGTTATTCGTTCTCATACCAGTCTTTAAAGAGCAAAAGATTATTGAGGATGGACTACTTAATTTCTGTAAGATACAAAGTCCGCATTTCGAAATAAAAATTGCGATCGTAGCGACAATACGGGAAACCTCCAGACGCCCGGTGGCGGGCATCCCGACCACAGAAGAAATGGTCGCCCGGTCGATGAGCTCGGGTAAATTATCGGCATACAGAAACCGCATCTATATTTTTAGAGAAACCGAGGCGAGAGGCAACATGGCTACCCAATTAAACCATGCGATTCGAAAGATCAAATCTCTCTCCCCGGCGGACACTTTTTTTCTTGTCTACAACGCCGATTCGATAATATCGGATACCACATTCAGTGAACTTGCCGAACTCATGGAGCAACATCCCAGCAAGGGGTTCGCCTTCCAGGAGCCCTGTGCGTTTGTAAGGGATATGCATCCGAACTCCAATCGGTTCACAAATGCGCTCTCCCTTTATCAAAGCTGGTATTGTTTAGGCCACGAATCACGATTGATCCGGGCATACCATAGAAAGACCGAAAAACATTGGGGAAGAAAAGACGGTCGGAAATTGGGTGTCATCGTCGGGCATGGTTCGGGCATGACCCTGAGCATCAATACTAGCAGCGGCGGATATCCAAGCGACCTTTTAACCGAGGATCTAACCTTCGCTTTCATTCTTTCCGCGCGCGGCGCTCCGATCCTTTCTCTACCAGCACTCGAGATAGCGGACGTTCCCGATAATTTTCTGAGCTTTATCAAGCAAAAAAGTGTTTGGTTCTGGAATATCCTTAGTTATGCGAGTTGCTATCAAAAAATGCTTAACGAGGGTCACTCTCGGGCACGGTTGATCCCACTCCTCATTCAGGGACTCGGGTGGGGAGCATATTGGTTTTTTGATACCTTTTTCGTCATCGTTCCCTTTATCATAAGTGCAATGCTTGGATCCTATTGGCTGGCGCTCCTGGCTATGGCGAGCTTTCTTATTTTCTATATTATTTCCCAATACTTTCTCCTAAAAAAACTACCAGCCACATTGCGCTCTCAAGGATTTCCTCAATTTGCGCAAAATGTCGAGGCTGTTTCGTTCATAAATATATTACCCACGCTTTGCCTCATCATACTCACAAACTCAGTCGGGGCATGGGTCGCCACACTCAAAGGGATCGGGTATCTCTGTACGGGAAAATTGCCGACAAAATATAAAACTGGCGACTAAGCTTTCACGGCGACACCCATTTCCCCAACCACACGGGCGTCTTTCCATTGGGGACTGTTAGCAATGTATTCCTGCATGATTCGCCCGGGACCGTCAACATGCGATGCCTTAACATCGTGCAAGGCTATGATCCCGCCAGACGGGATGAGCGGGGTCCAAAGCTCATAGTCTTTTTTTACCCAGTCGTATTCATGATTACCGTCGATAAACAACAAATCAATCTTGGGTTCTGTAAACACTGCGCGGGCTTGCTCGCTTAACATGGGGAACACATTAATATATTGCCGCAATCCGTATTGCTCCATCGTAGCCTCGAAATTCTTAACCAGTGTCGTTCCAAGTCTTTTTAACTCCGCACGATACGCATCCTTGGATGCGGTGTCTCCTTCACCATTGAACGGATCAACGGAATACAACACCCCACCTTTGCCTTTCATGGCTGAAGCAAGCACATAGGAAGACCTGCCCTTCCATGTTCCGATCTCGCAAACGATGGGATGCGGAGAGGCAATACTATCGGAACACCTAAAAAGTTCCGCCGCCTCGACCAGAAGAAGCCAACCGTCAATTTCCTCCAAGTGAGGGATGTGTCCGAGAATCCTTTTTTGCTCTTTATCCATCGAAGAATGTATGATTCAATATACTATCGACATCAACGATTTTCAACTTTTGCGCCATAAATAGAACATTGATATGCCGAGAATTGTTATCGTCGAAGGCCTTTGGGGGATTGGGAAATCAACGCTTATATCCGCCGTACGCCGCCGTCTTCCGATTCTTTTCATATCCGAACCCAGTTACCTTATTTCTGGCATCAAGTCAGATATTTCGCGGTGGTATAGGGAAGAACACGACAAACAGTTGCGACTTGCAAAAAAATATGCCGAGTACGGCGAGAATGTCATCCTTGAGCGTTCAATTCTTTCCAGCGTTGCTTTCCATTATGCTCAGCACCGCGTCTTGCCAGCATGGTTCACCGCCTCGAACATAAAATCCTTGTCTTCGCCGGAATTGCGCATTTTTTTCCTCCATGGAGACAAGCGGTCGTTTTCCAAGACTGTTCCCACCATATGGGACAGAAGTGTTCGGCGCGCCGTATTTAAAAATCCGGATTTCTATGAAAATTATCTACGCTTTTTCCGGAAAGTAGCTCCTTGCCTGATCGCTTCAAAAATCATATGCATAAAAGCCGAAAGTAACGACCGCGTATTCACGGCCGCGCGCCAGCAAATAATCGATTTTCTGCGTGACGCTCCGAAAGCGGAGAAGAGATTAAAAGAAACAGTATTCCGATGTGCAAGTGCAATTGCGGTTTATCGTAACAAGTTTTTGTTGATCTATTCAAGGCGGCATCGCTATTATTCTTTGCCCCAAGGCCATCGGAGTGGTAACGAAAATCTCAATCAAACAGCCCTGCGAGAGTTGAGGGAAGAAACCGGATTCTATGACGCCAAGATTATTGCCCCAATCGATACATATAACTATCGATTTTATCTAAAAAAGACTATTGTTCGAAAGGAAATAACCTGCATTTTAGTAAAACTGAACTCACTCAAAAGAATAAGCAAGGCTTTTGAGCGGCACGAATCATACATTAATTTCTTTTACTCCCCGAAAGACGCGGAGAAGAAATTAAGATGGGCGGAGGATAAAAGTGTTGTGAACCGCGCTCGCGAAATAATCGGAATGGAAAAAGTCCTACCCCCCAAAGGGTAGGACCCGAAGCGTCCCTCAGGCCAGGTGTAGCCACCACTCGTTCAAGAAGCTAGCCGAGAAACTTTCGTCGCGGGAAAGGATCCTGACGATAGTGGCAACAATATCGTCGCTCATGGAAATGACCTTCTCGCGATCCTCCTCTCCTGTGAAGTTTTGGCACAAGTCAACCAATTGAGATCCCCCGTAAGTGGTTCCCGTCTCTGAAGGTAGCCACTTTTTGTAGGGATATGGCCGGCCAGCCGCGAGGAGGGTAATCTCGAGCGCAAGCTTGATAACGTTGGATTTCAGCAAGTCGATGGCCAGGCTGTCATTGCGGTAGACCGCCTGGCGCAGATTGTGGCGATCCGATCGGAATTCGACGTACTTATGTCTGATGATGCCCTTTAGCTGTTGCTCAAAAAGGGATCGGTACTCGAGAAGGATTTCTCCAAAGACATTCCCGGGATCCTGAACGACGACCCCGCGGCCGAATATCCACAGTGCAATGGACAGTCGCCGAGAGAAATCCCTTCGGAGCCACGCGTGGCTCTTGAAACGGGTGAATACCGGCGGCGAGTAATCTTTGTCGTTGACAACGAAACACTCGCCGAACTGGAGCTTGAAGGCATCTTCGAACGTGCTATCCGGCATAAGGACCATGAGGTCATACACCTGTCCTCTGTTGAGCTCCACGGAAACGACAGATGACACTCCGAGATATGGCCGCAGGCCATCAATGGCTGACAGATTCTTCTCGAAGTATTCGCTAAGTTCGTTGAGAGTACTCACTGCATCCCTCGCTTTCTGGCCTCGGCGATATTCTCGCTCAGTCGCCTTAGCCCTTCTTTATTCCCGGGATACTTTAAGTAAGTATTCAGCGCGTCATTTTTCGAAACCCATCGACACTCCGTGTGTTCCGGAGAGAGCTTGATAGGTGCGCCGTCCAGAACCCTTGCGCCAAATACCCGTTCAAACTGGTCGAGATTGTTGTCGGTGAATTTGTACGAGTAGCCCGTATCGGTGAGTTCAAGAATCTGTTCGATCCCAAGCTCCTCCCGAACCTCGCGTAGCGCTGCGGCCTCGAAGGACTCACCCCTTTCTACGTTTCCTGTTACTGGTTGCCAAAAACCACCTCGCTTCGGATTCCGCTTGAGCATCAAGAAAAGAACCTCACCATTCTCAAGCACCTTGAAAACAATGACCTCAACCTGATTGGGCGTTCTTCCCCATTTTGCCTCTTCTCGGGTAGATCTTCCCATTACTAAATCATACTCCCGTCGCGCATCTTCCCGCGAACTTGAACAGTGGAAAAGATTCTTCAGCCGGCTGTTGGAATATTTGGCACGCAACCGCTCCTTGACAGACATCGTTTTGCCGATGGCATCGATGCCTTTCACGATCAGAACTGGCAAGGGCGTCGCACACATGTATTCCCCCATCTCTTTGGGATACCCGACTTCCGACCACTGATAAAACTCTTTTAGGGATTCGAGGTCGAATCGAATCGTGCCGACCTCACTGACGCTCAATCCTTCTCCTTCAAGACCTTTGAGGATTTCCGGCTCCAGTCCTTGTTCCGGCGCGTCAGGCTTAATCAAAATCACTGCAAAATCATCGTTGGCCATACCGTGGATCCTCCATTTTCCGTTTTCAATCGAGTTCGGGGCCAAATAATCATCTGGCGACTCTCCCCAATATACTTAACTTTAACCACATTCGTCAACTAGACATTTTATAAATTTACGGTTATAAATCTCAACATGAGAAAGATATTTAGAGAAAATTCGCAGGTAGTCTACAAAGCAGTCATTTTCGACCTTCACTACACGATCATACGGCCCTTCCCTTCTCGTGGAATTTTTTATCAAAGGGTGCTCAAAAAGTATGGATTCGATTTTCAACCGCGAATGATAAAAAGGGCTTTTAGCGAAACATGGAAAGAGTACGGTGATGAGAAGATTACTCGATCCTCATTGAAACATTACAAAAGGGCTAACATTGAAAATTGGTGGTTTGACTTTCATTATTTAGCGTTTAAAAAACTGGGGTTGCGGGACAGAAAAGCAGCGAGATCAATTAATCGTGAAATTTCCAACTAGTTTTTTGGCAACCCCCGAATACACAAAATGTATAGTGACGCAAGAAAAATCTTGCCGTTCTTAAAAGGGCGGAAAATAAAGCTTGCTCTAGCGACTAATAGCTACAGATCCACCAAACAAATAATCGACTATTTTGGTCTGAGTAGATATTTCGATTACATTGCCATTTCTTGCAGCATCGGCATCAGCAAGGTCAATCCTAAATTGTACTTACTCATTGCAAATAAATTCTCGCTAAAACCAAGTCAAATCTTATGTGTTGGCGATAGTTACCCCACGGACATTATGGGGGCTCGAAAAGCTGGCTGTGGCGCCGCAATCATTTATCGAAAGAAAGCGAGGGCTAAAAATAAATATGATTGTATTTATTTAAGCAATTTGAGCCAGATTAAGAACCTGCTTAGCTAGAGCATGTTCAAAAACCCCTCGCCAGACGGTGCAGCATGATGTTTGACATGGCAATATACACAACGCCTCACTATGGGTCGGGTAGCGTTCATGGTCCTTGGTAAGTCTGCGATAGAATCCGAACCACCTGAACGTGCGCTCTACAACCCAGCGGCGGGGCAGGACTTTGAATATGCGCGCTTCATTTCTTTTGATAATGGAAATGGTAAGAGAAAAAGAATATTTCACGAGTAGGATGAGCTTCCCCGCATATCCTTGATCGGCAAATATGGTTTTGAGGCGGGAGAAGAGTTTTGCAGTTTCCCCTAGCACTCGCTCTGCCGCCACACGATCAGGAATCGAGGCATCGTGTACCACGATGTGAAGCAGGAGTCCCAATGTGTCAGTGACGATATGCCGCTTTCTGCCATTGACTTTCTTTGCCCCATCAAAGCCGGAAAAGCCAAGCGCAAAACGGGAAATAGCCCACGCTGGCGCGGGTCTTGGCAGGGGGCCGGGCTTAATTACAACACAAATAATTTATCGTCCCGCCGAAGGCGGGCGGGCATCAGGCAAGATGTCCCGAGCGTAGAGGGACGACGATAAATTGGGGGAAAAGGAAACAGCACGAAGGGGCTAGGCTCAACCACAACGTGCCGTTTGAATATTCCAACATTCTGCAGAATGTTGGAATATTCTTCTTGGCCCCGCCAGGGAAAGGCGGAGGTTGATGATGAAAACGATTGCGGCATTTGCGAGTCCTTGACAGTTTCTGACGATCAGATAATCTGAATATATGACAGGGGTATCGGTTATAATAAAAGAGAGAATCGGACGAGTGGGGCAACGCCGCCAAGTGGTAATTCCGCGCGAGATGCTCGAAACCTTGAATATTCAAGAGGGGGACTTTGTGGCATTCAGCGAGCAGGTAAACGGCGTACTGATCAAGCCGAAACGCGTAGTAGATCCCGACGACGTCTTAACGCCGGAGGAGGCGAAGGCGGTTCGCAAGGGAATTAAACAGATTAAGGAGGGCCGATTCAAACTATGGCGCGACGTGAAGCATGAGCTGGGTCGTTAGGATCGCAGACGACGCCCAGTTATTCATCCAGGGCCTGCCCGACAAGGCCCGCCGCCAAGTTTCTCGCAGCATCAGCCAACTCGAAAACGATCCGTTCCAGGGAGATGTGAAACCTTTAGGGGGCAAGGCCTGGAAGGGCTGTTATCGCAAGCGCACCGGTGATTATCGGATCATTTTCTTCGTGCATCACGAGCACCGGCTTGTCGATGTTTCCCGGGTACTGCTAAGATCGGAAAAAACATATCGTTGATCCCCGCCAGGCAAGGCGACCATTGCAACACAACCGTTTATCGTCATCAGGCAGGATGTCCCGAGCTCAGTCGAGGGGCAAGATGTCCCGAGCGTAGTCGAAAGATGACGATATGGGACTGTTGCCGAATAGCTATTTTGAGATTTCGACCCTTGGAAAATAAGGATTATTTTGGACAAAAACAGGCAAAAACGGCATTCGGCAACAGTCCCGATATATCGGGGAACTGGGGAACAAAAAAACGCCGGGGACCTGGAGAAGGTCCAGGCGCGGCGTTTTTTGAATTTTTCCCATGTGCCGCCGTGGGTGATGGCGGGCACTTTGCCCCGTGGGAAGCGGGGGTTATGAAAACGATCCTTGGGTTTGTGCGCCGACTAGGGGAGCCGGTAGGTGCGGGCCGATCCGCTCACTGTGATCGTGAGTTGGGTCGGTTCGGTCGCCGGGAGGGCGACCGGGGTCACAATGTTCACCTGGTAGAGACCAGGGGACCCCGAGACCTCACCCGCCCAAATCACTTCTGCGTCCAGCCCGTTGATCTGGGCCTGGACGCCGAAGTCGGGACCGTTCCCGAAGCCGATCGCGAAAAGCACGATCGGATCGCCGGCGGCCGTGGTGGCCACGGGCGAAACCTCCGCCCAGTCAGCTCGGAAAACTCGCAGCGCGCCGTCGGCTGTCGTGAGGAGCGACGGAGCGGCCGTAACTACCCGGATGAGGTAGTCGGTGCCGACCCTGTCGCCGCAGACCAACCGAAGCGTGTGGTTACCGAGCGGTGCGTCGGCTGGTACTCGGACGTTTGCCTGGCCGTTGCCCGAAAAAAGCATCGGGACGGGCAGGGAGCCGTCGAGCTCCGCGCGGCAGTCCGTGGAAGCGAAGTTCGACCCCCAGACCGTAAGAATCCCATTCGGGGAAACCTCGGCCAGGGGGGCGAACATGCCCCAGGGTTCCGTCAGAGCCGTGACGGTCGGCCGCGGTGCAGCCGCTACCACTTCGGTCACCGTGATGGTGACCGGTCCGAGCTCGACGATGCTGGAGCCGTTGGTCAGCCGCAGGCGAACCTGGGCGGAACCAGCGGGCCAGTCGCTCGGGACAGTCGCGCGTACGGTGGAGCTGTCCACCGGGGTGCCCGCCAGGGGTCGGCCGTCCAGCACAACTTCATGCTGGATGTTAGAATCGGCGAAGCCAATTCCACACCCGGCCAACATCAGCTCCTTGCCTGACTCGACGGTGGCGGGGGATGGGGTGGTCAGGTTCGGCTTGTACAGCCGGACCCAGGACCCATCCACCAGCCCCACCTCGCCGAAGCAGGTGTGGGTGGCGAGGAGGCCGGGCTTGGCGCCGCCGATCTTTCTGCCGCTGACGGTGTCTCCTCTCGCGAGGATTGCCGTCACTGGCTCGCCGATCCTTGGCCAAGTCGCAACGCCGTCGAGGTCGGGCGGGTCGCCTCCGTTGGGCTGTCGGGTGCCGAGCCCAAAAAGGGAAAGCCCATCGCTGGCAACGTACTGGGCGAATGTTGTTGTAATGCCCGCGACAGCCACCCCGGCCTTGAACACAACTTGGCTCTCACCCGGCTTTTGGCCGAGAGAGACAAGTCTTGAGACCAAACCGCCGGTGGGGCTACCGGTGGTGCACCACGCCCACCCGTTTAGGTCGGCGGTGGCCTTGGTAACGCACCCATTCAGTAGTTCACCCTCGATGGCCCTCCCGTTCAAACCCAGGTCTTGGACCTGACCGGTTGCGCTGTTCCACCTACTTACGTCATATTCGGTGAACAGCAGGCCGAATCGGTCGAAGGCTGGTGGACGGAAGGATACAACTCTTGCCAGCCGAGGCTGGAACAAGAGCCGCATCTTCGTGCGGGGGAAGCCTGGCTCCGGCGAGAAGACACCGTAGCCGACTTGCCCAGATGACGGATAGAAGACGTTGGTTTCCAGGACGATCCGCCCGGTCTGGGGGTCCGTGTCCGGGAAACCAATTGCTGTGATTTGACCCTGGCTGGTTTTACCATCCAGGCCAATCACGTCAACTGCTGCTTGGCCAGGTTCTGCAACCTTGGCGAAAGCGCTGGTCGTGAAATTCCACGACCAGGCCGCCTGGACGTCTTGGCTCGCACCCAGGGGGCGATGCCAGGCTCCGAAGGATATACTGCTGGCCCCCATTACAATCGGACCGTACATATAATCCCCGGAGGCGGGTATCGCCAGCTTGGCTGAAAAACCAAGCCGCAGATCTCCGTCCGAGACGACGGGGCGAAACGTTCCGTCCGCGCCACGGAAATGCAGGGCGGCCCGTCTAGTGAACGAGTCGACCGCGAGCACGGCCACATGGCCGTTCCCACTGATCGAGAGTACCCCTGTGGGATACTCCGGCGTTACTACCTCTGCCCAGATCCCACGGTCGCGGGTGGGAGAGATTTGGCGAGTTGCTGCCGTTAACCCAGGCAACCAGGGGGCGCAAATAAGCGCCATTACAACCTGGATCGTTTTCATCATCGAGGTAAACCTCAAACTGGAGAGTACGGGATGGGTAGAGAGTAGGGGGTAGCGAGTGGGGAGTAGGGTGGGGCAAAGACGCGAAGACTCCTAAAAGCCCAAAAGTGTATCCTGGGCCATACCATCCAATTTGAGGCTCACCTCGTGTTTTCAAAGATCTGCTAACGGGAAAAGTATAGCAGAAAAAAGCGGACTTGGCAAATTGTGGGAAAATATGTGTAATTTATGGGTAGAAGTGAGAAGATAGAAGTGAGAAGTAGGGGGGGAGGAGGGGGATAGAAAATTATTCTAAATTAACCTAATTATCCTAAGTGTTCATGCTGGGTTGGAGCGGGTGATAATATCGGGAGGTCCGACCTCGGGGGGGGACGGACCTCGGGGAGGTAGTAGACCCCATGTCTGACAAGCCCCGTTAGATACGAAGCATCTAACGGGGTAAACAGTTATCCACTAATGGGTAAGTTTGTTTTCGCCACCACGCGCGGGTATAATAAATGGAATTCATGGATCCATCTCCCGAAATCCCCGGAATCGCCGGAGTAGTTCCAGTTTCAACTCTACCGCATCGGAGGATTGCCCTCTGGCTCGCTTTGGGAGTTTTGATTGTGGTCGTCGCGGCGGCGGCTGTCTGGTGGGGGTTCTTTAGACGCGCACCGAGCCCCCCTCCTGGCCAAGTAGTGAAACAATTGTCTGCCGCGGAACAGCCGCCGACCTTCCCGGTTGGCCTGCCGCCCGTAGAGGAGGCCCAATTACTGCAAAACGTAACGGTCCAGAAAGCG
>JACRFR010000037.1 GCA_016212635.1 Candidatus Liptonbacteria bacterium
AGCCGCCTGTCCGCCTCCGGCGGAGAATCCAGGTGGGAATACTGAATGGATCCCGGATATTTTTCACAGCTCTGAAAAATTCCGGGATGACCCGAGGACGCAGCAAGCTGACGGGGTATGGACCCTAAAAGAGAATCAAAAAGTGAATTTGGCAACAGTCCCATACTGGGCGAAATTTTTGGCAATGGCCAAGTGGATATAGGCGTCATCCAGGCCGTAAATGAAGTGACCAGCGGTTAAATACAAACTATATATCCAGGAGACTATGACCAATAACACCAAGACTCCGCCCGCACTATTTTTCGAATCAGTGATAAATAAGGAGTAGCACGGACAAGCCCCACAAGAGGACCGCGCCCAGCAAGTACCCGTCCCGAAAGATAATTTCCAGGGGATTGTCCGGAATTTGTCCGCGATAAAGATGATAGAGAAAACGAAAGATGCCGAAGAACACGAAAGGCGCGGTGTAGATGAGGTTCACCGTGCCGAACTTCGCGACCGTGGCCGGGTCTGCAGTGTAGAGCAGATAAGACACCAAGACTGTCGCCGCGCAAACCAAGATGATGGCATTCAGTAGCTGGAGATCATACCGACCCAAAGTGGCCCGGTGCTCCGCTGCCGTTTCCGCCAGAACTTTTATTTCTTGGTAGCGCTTGGCGAAAACCAGGAGTAGGGCCAGGACAAAAACGGAACTGACCAGCCAATGCGATACTGGAATATTGAAAGGCAGGGCGCCCGCATAGACGCGCAAGACAAAACCGAAAGCCACCAGAAACACGTCCAGAATAACCACCCGCCGGAGCAATGCAGTATAAAAGAATTGCAGCACCAAGTAGCCGGCGAAGACAAAGAATAAGTCGGGCGAGAAAAATAACCCGCCCAAGAGCGCGCCCGTTAAAAGCAGGGTCGAGGCGCCCCCAGCTGCCAGTGCGGAAAGTTGGCCGCTGGCGACCGGGCGGAGACGCTTGCGCGGATGGAGCGCGTCTTCTTTGCGATCAAAAATATCGTTCCAAAGGTAAATGCCACTCGCTAAGAGCGAAAATAGAACGAAGATCAAAGCTGCCTGGAAAAACAAGTGGGACTCGAAAAAATGACGGGCGAAAACCAGCGGCGTGAATACCAGCAAGTTCTTGAACCAGTGGCGAACCCGCAGGCTAATAAGTATTTGCTTAAGCATATTGGGTAATTACAGGTTGTTCCCCGAGCTATAGTAAATTATTCCCCGAGCTTGTCGAGGGGTTACCACTTGCCCCATTCTCCGTTGATCAATTTTTCCTTTTTCACTCTGGACCATCTCTTTATTTGCGCCTCTCTTCTGCGTGCCTGATCTAAATTTTCATACTCCTCCAGATACACGACCCTCCGGGGTTTGTGTTTGTGAGTATAAACAGATCCAAGTCCTGAAAGATGCTGTAACCAACGTAAATCTGGTTTCCAGGTGAGGCCGGTATAATAACTCTTGTCCTCGCACTCGATAATATACACGTACCATTTCCACTGACTCATTAGCCGTGAATTACGAAATTGTTTTTATTGCCCGAGTAAGCCGTGGCGCATCGAGGGCTGACGGTGAGAAAATCAGGCGCATCTACCCCTCGACAAGCTCGGGGAATAAATGGAGTGACTGCCTTCAGCACAAGATGTTCGGAATTTGAGATTTGGGATCTATTTGGTATTTAGTGTCTAAGCCGCGTTTGGCGTAGTAGTGAATACCGACCTTTTATATCCCAAAAAATTCCAGGCGATCCAGACCGCGACCGCGACCAGTTTGACCAGGTTCATTTGGAAAAGACTCGGGGTACCGCCCGGCGGAGTTAAGAACGCGGTGCCGCTCCAGAGAATCACGCTAGATACTATTCCGCCTGCGGCCGTGACCAGCCAGAACTTTCCGAATTCACCCGCGCTACGCCGGAGGCTGCCTCCTGCGCCGAAGCGGCTGCGAAGGCCGAGTCGGCGAGGCGAGCTCGCGCTGGATCGGGCCGCCGCCTCAAAAACCCAAGCGCGCATCCAGAAGTAGCTGTGCACCGTGGCAACGCAGAAGGAGATAAAGTTGAACCCCGCCAGCACCCCGCCGGACCGGACGCCCGTACCTATAACCAGCAAGTTTAAAATCGCAAAGTCCAGGCCAGTATTGGCAAAGCCGACGATCAAGTACTTAAGCAGGCGCCCAAAGGTCCGGTGTAATGCGGCGTAAATCTCGGTTGTGAGCACCGCGAAGACAATCACGACCGTGCCTAACACGAAGGCCGCGAGCTCCAAAGGGGGCAGCAGGATTTGGTTTAAGAGCCAACCGACAAAATAAAAACCGCCGCCGCCGATAATAAGCAGGGTGTTGATCGCGAAAAAGTCGGTTCGAATCCCAGACCACCGGTCGCGCATATGATTACCTAAAGTATACCAGATGCCCCGAGATGCCAGACGTGGCGCAACTCACCTGGTCGAAATACCTTGAATTACGAAACTGGTAATTTTGTGCCCTGGGTGCCATTCCTCCCCTTACCCTAGGGGAGGTGAGGCGGGGTCTAGAATCCAGGACCCCCTCTTACTCCCCTTAAACGAGGGGGAGAGCAGACTAAGTTCCTCCCCTTTTCCAAGGGGAGGTGAGGTGGGGTTAAGGGGGAGGATGAAGTTTCGTAATTCAAGGTGAAATAGATTTGGGACCGCCTACTCCATCGTTCCGCCGGAGCCGCGCGATTACAAAGTAGTTCGCGGCAAACAGATCGGGTGAAATCGTAACTGCTAAGCGACCGATCCAGCCCAAGTCGGTCTGGCGATAACTTAAGGGGAACCCACCGGCCGCGACCGTCTCCAGGCCCAACGTAGCCAAGGAGCGGGCCAGAGAGGTGGCGCTGAAGTGGCGGATGTGACTACCGCCGATCGGCGGCTCGATTTCGAATGGGATCCGTCCAAAGAGAATCTGGGCGCGGCGGCGCCAGTTCAAAACGTCGTTGGGCACCGAGACGAACAGATAGCCGCCCGGCACGAGCACGCGTTTAATTTCGGACACAACTTGCTCGATCGTAAAGAGATGTTCAAAAATTTCTAAACAAAAAACGAGATGGAAAGTATTATCCGGGAACGGCAGAGTCTCGTGCTCAATGTCCGTGATTTGGGTATTGGAAATGCCTCGTTCTTGGGCTTGCATCACCGCTGTTTCCGAAATGTCTACTCCTGCCACGGATAGAAATTTAGACTTTAAGTGGAGCAATAAGTCGCCAGTGGAGCAACCTACGTCCAAAACGCGCCATCTAGAAAATTCCGCGGCCGGCAAGTAGCGTTCTAACAGGCGTTCTATCTTCCAAAATCGCATCAGGCCGGAGCGTAAATCTCCATGCCCTCCATGGTAATCGGCGGAATCCCGATACAACTGATCGTAATACTTTCTGAGATCCATGGACTACTGCTCCTCCGCCGAACCGGGATCCAGCGATTTGTGCAGATGCCGCCGGGACCAAATGCGCCAGGCGTAGCGGGCGCGCGGCCAGAGGGAGGCAAATTGTAGCCACCAATAACTCCGGCGATCCGCCGGTGTCACAAGGGGCAGGGTTGCCCCAGCTTGCGGTGAACCAGTCGAACCATCTTCTAGCAACAGACCGAGGGCGAACAACGTCCAGGCGGTATAGAACAAGTCCTCTCGCAGATCGAAGTCGCCGCTCCGGAGAAACTTCTCGCCTCGGAGCTGGTAGAGTCGCTCCACCGACGCGCTTTCCAAATCGATCCGATGCTGGAGCGCCGCCGCGAGCGCCGCCCAGCCGTAGGCCCAAACCGCGCCTTCTTTATCCTTTAAATCTGCCCGCGCCCAAATAAATCGCCCTCCTCGGCAGATCTCTTCCAAGAAGGCAGCGCTGCGTTCGAAACTTATACGCACGATGGGACTGGAAACCACTCGCAGGTGACTGCCCAGAAGAGCGGTAGCCATGGCGTGGTAGAGATAGGAGATGCGGAGACCGAAGGAAATGTAGGGCAGACCGCCGGCCAAGAGCTGGGAGGAGATCGCCCGACGTACGGTGCGATTAGCCAGGAAGCCAATGGAGTTACGCACTCCGGAGTCCGCGGGCAAAAGATCGGCGTAACGCGACACGGCCAAGCTAGCCAGCAAATTAGTGTTGACCACGTCCGATTTGTTGAATGGGGTTTTCAGAAAATAACCCCCGCGTTCGTGGCCGGAAAGATATTCCGCTCCCCGTCGGACACTCTCTAAAAAAGAGGCGTCCTGAAATTTTTGATACCCTGCGGCGAGAGCAATGACCGCGAAAGCCGTCGGGACGGTGCCCGCATAGCCGACTTTCGGCTCTCCTTCCGCGTACGGGTATTCCAGCCAAGCACCGGAGGGTTCCTGGGCGCGGATGATCTCTAAACACAACTCCCGCGCGAGCGGTTCGTGTTCGGTCAGTCCGAACCGGAGCGCCGCGAGCGCGAAAGCGCTGGGAATTTCTACCCGCCCCGCCCCGCGGATGGGATCGGCCCACTTATCCCCTAGCGCCGCGTAGGGTTCCCATAGCCGTTTGACCAAACTGACAATTGTTTCCATGTGACCCATCAAATAAGTCCTTTTCTTTTTTTCGCCTCCAGCGCTCGGCGCTGCTCTCTATTTCCGTATTCCTGAACATTATTTTCATTTGATTCTGGAATAAAATCAATCTCCGTTCGCGAAGGGATACGGAATGACAGAGTGGTTTTCCCTCCGACATTGGTAACTGCAAAATCGCCCATACCGATAATATCCATGCCCACTAGCACTTGGGGTTGCTGATCCTCTGGAATATTTACATCCGGCATTAATTCCTGCACCTCCGTAACCCTAACATGGCCGATCATTACGCCCATCGGCAAAGAAATATTTACCAAATAGGTGTTCGTCGGCTGGGCACCGCTTCCATATCTCACCTCGGCTATACCGGTCGGTTGTAACCCAAGTTCGTTCGCAACTTTTTTCGTTATTGCGGAATTGGTCGCGCCAGTATCCCAGATAGCGAAGTATCGATTTAGTTTTATCTGCTGCGTTTTGGCCTCTTCTGGGGTAATCGGCAGACAAACGCCCACTTTTGTGAGCAACACCCGCATTTGACGATCAAATCGCGTGGTAAAAGCGAGTTGCCGCATAATTAGGAGATCACTACCCTAGAATGAAATGTCTGGGTGTAACTTTCCAGACCGGGGAGACATTGCTGAATTAGAAAAGTACCTAATTCGAATTTCTTTTTGGCGTCAGAATATGCCTCCATTTCGGAGTCGTAAAAACCCTGCACCATTTGATCCTTTATCACCAAGAACTTACCCCTGTATTTTTCAACCAGTTCCTGTTGGTGCTGTTTGAAATATTCTAATTCCCTAGCTAATTGGCTACTCATAGATTTCAAGCTTAACACCCAGAGGCCAGTTGTTCAAGGGGCTCGCCTGATAGGTTCGGGCGCTATTTATGAGACAGATTTTATATCTGTAACTGAATTAAACCGGAACGGGTGGCCATATTTTTCCAGAAGCTGGTTATAAAGCCCGGCGGTCTTATTGATCATCTGCTCCAAGGAAAAATTCTCGATCACTCGGGCGCGGGCTCGCACGCCAAATTGCTGACGCTCCGCGGGATGCGTTGCAAGATATCGCACCTTGTCTTCGAACTCCGCCTCCGTGTCCACCAGAAACCCGGTCTCGCCGCTCATCACCGTCTCCCGAGCACCACCGGAGTTGAAAGCTACGGTGGGCACGCCGCAAGACATGGCCTCCACGATGTTGATGCCCAGGGGTTCGTGCAAGGTCGGGAAGATAAACACATCGCTCCCTTGATACAGGCGCACCTTTTCTTCTTCGGGAATATTAACCGCGAGACGTACATGGCTTAGCTTTTTTTCGGTGATAGTCCGTCGCAGGTTCGCCTCTTCCGGACCGTTGCCCGCGATGACCCAGTCGAACTCGGGACAGCGTTCCGCCAGGCGCAGTACAAAGTTGATGTTCTTCTCCGGAGTGAAACGGCACAGGCTCACAAGCTGCGGCCGGGCTTGAGGTTTTCGCTCCGGATCGGGCACGAGAGAACTGGTATCCACGCCGGAATAAATAACCACGCTGTCCCGCTTCAAGTACTGCTTGATGTTACGCCGAGTGTTCTCGCTATTGGACACGATCTGGTCGATCTGGGGCAGGATCAGCTTTTCGAACAGGCGCACCAAAAAAAGTTTCCAAAGTGAGGTGCGCCGCTTGGTACCCTCCAGGTAGAGCATCGGCTCGTTGCAAAACCAAAGAATGGGCTTGCGCTGTAACCGCTTAGCAAAAACCGCCGCCACGTGGCCGGGATGATTGTGAGCGTGGATCAGGTCCGCTGCCTGGGCGGCCCGGCCCATGCGTCGGAGGGCGAAGTATTTGGCGATGGGATTACTCGCCGGGAAAACGCGCACCGGGTAGCCGGTTAAGTACTCTTTGAAGGTCTTATCCGGGTTGAGACCATGGACCATGATCTCTAAATTCACGCCGGGGACCGCGGCGAAGTGCTTGGCTAGAAGCAGCATCTTGCGCTCGGCCCCGCCGCGCTCGGTCAGCGAATTATGGGCGTAGACTAGCTTGATTATTGGTTCAGACATGAACAATAATTGTTATAGGACTTACGCGTTTGGGCGTTAATTCTCCCTTTTCTTAAAATCCTCCGGTCCGACTCGAGTCGGACCACCTCCTTTAGAAAAGGAGGAATAAGATAGTCAAATGCGTAAGTCCTGTGTTAAATAATGCGACTAAATTTCACCTCGGCGCTAGTCAGCGCATCATACAGCCACGGGTCGAGGCATATGACTTTTTTATTCTGGAGCGGCATCCCTTGCGATAGGGCTTCAGCCAAGCCATTGCCCGAACCTACGATTACAATGTCGGTATCAGCCAAAAAATCTTCGGCGGCGGGAATTTGGTAATTGAAGAAGTCTTTGTACTGACTCTCGATGTAGGCCAAGTTAGCGCCAACGATTAAAGCCGGATTAATCAAGGGGTCGTAGAATTTGACGGTGTAGCCGCGGGATTTAAGGTGTCGGAAAACATGTAGATAAGGACTTTCCCGCAGGTCGTCGGTTTGACGCTTAAAAGCCACCCCCCAAAGACCGAGGCGAGGGGAAGGGGCGGGGTGATTATTAATTATTGATGATTGATTATTGACTATTGACTCTTGACCAGCGCTTGTCCTAAGCGTAGCCGAGGGAACTTTTGACTCTGATTCGATTAACTTTTCCAGTTCACTAAAGACAAAAGCGTAGTGCTGTTCGTTGCTGGGAATTAAGGATGCGATGGTTGCGGCATCAATATTCTCGTGCTCCAAGAGCCGCCGCAAGCCCCGCGCATCCTTGGGTAAACAATAACCCCCGAAGGGCATGCTGGGCATTAGATAATAAGGGGAAACATTCAGTTTGGTGTCACGCACAAAAATTCTCATGAGCCGGACGGGATCAAAGTTATAGTGCTTGGCCATGCGCGCAACCTCGTTGGCGAACGCGACCTTCAGAGCATGAAAGTTGTTGTTCAAGTACTTGAATAACTCCGCTTCTTCGAAGGAAACCGTGAAGGTCTCGCCCTGAACGCCAGCGCGGTGATAAAGTTCTTCGATCTGCCGCGCATCCTCCTTGCGATCCGTGCCTAAGATCGTAAAAGAAGGTTTGCGGAAATCTTCCATACTCTGACCTTCCCGCATGAATTCCGGATGCATAATGCAACCGAAGTCTTGGCCATATTTTTTCCCGCTTTCCGCCTCGACGATCTTAATGAACTCCCGGGAGGTGCCGGGTGGGATAGTGCTACGGATGACGAACAGGTGGTAGCCCGGCTTGGTTCGAATAAGCGGCGCGACTTCGTGAGCCACGCCGAATACAGCCTTAAGGCCGACGCTCCCGTCCGCCTGCGGCGGCGTACCTACGCAAATGTAGGTAACGTCGCTCGCCGCAATAACCTCGGCTAAAGTTTCCGGCACTTGGATGCGTCGGCGGTTGCGAGCGATCGCTTCCGGCACGCCCGGCTCCACCACGGTCGCATCCCCGCGCCGGACCAGTTCGTTCTTGAACGGCTTGGCATCGAACAGAATCACATCCACTCCGGCGTCAGAGAGACACGCCGTCTGGACCATGCCCACGTAACCGATACCGAGAATGGAGATGGGGCGGGGGGACATAATAATTACTAATTACTAATTACTAATTACCAATTTCTAACAATTCCAGAATTTGATCGAGAATTGGAAGTTGGTCATCAGTCATCAGTCATCAGTCATTGTAACTCCTCCAGGGCTTTCCGGACATCGTTGTCCGTCGGCCAGAAACTCAAGATCTCCTCGGCAATGCGCTTGGCCTCCTCTCTCCGGTTGCTCTTCACATAAATTTTGAGCAGGCCGTACAAGTATTGAGGACGGTGCGGGCTGTACTCCAGGCCGCGGCGATACAACTGTTCCGCGGCTTTGGCGAACCGCTCGCCCCCGGTAGCTTCAAAAGCGGTTTGCTGCACGGCCGCCGCCACGTAAATTGTCTGTCCATAGCTCAACCCGTGACCGCGGGCCACCAGCGGATCCATGAACTGCCCGTAGTACTTGAGCACCGCCTCGGCCACCTCTGGCCGGCTTTGAGAGTTCAGACCCAAGAGGGATTGGACCAGGCTGCCGAAATTCTTGACCAGCTCCTCCTGCCCGATAGGCGAAACTTTGGCGAGAGCCGGGGTGAAAGCGCTGGTAAAGTCGTCCCAGGACTTGATCGCTCGCCGGCCCTGGAGACCGGCAACATAGGCTTGGGATTTTTGGAGCGGCAACCAGGTGCCGTAGTAGGCGACGCCTATCAAGCAGGCCGTGGCGGCCAGCGCGATAAATTTTTTTAGGTTGGAGCTCATTCTGACTTATGACGATTGACTATTGACGGTTGACTAATGACGGTTAACTTTTAACTCTGGACCGGAGCGGAAGTAATAAACAGCAAAGGCCAGAACGGTAAACAGGTTTAGGTAGATCGGCAGAACCTCGAACAGGAAAATGCCCTGAACCAGGTAACCAACCGGGAGGGCCAAAAGCAGTGCACGCTCTACCAGTGCGGTCGATCGGCTAGGCACGGGTGCCGCGGTTTTGTTCCCGGCGGGGGCAGAACGGAGCGGAGTCCGGAAAAACGACCAATAGAAAGCGGCAAACATGAACAGGTAAGCCAATAAACCCAGCAGTCCGGTTTCGGATAAGTAGTCTAAATATAAACTGTGCGCGCGATCAAACCAGGTTTCCGAACCATGTGGGTCAAAAAATCGGGCATTGAAATGTCCGTCGAAAACAGCGCTGTAATTTTCCGGTCCCCAACCCAAGAGGGGGCGTTCCCGGAATCCCTGCCAGGCAATACCCCAAGCCCAGAGCCGGGGGTTGCCGGTCTGGAGCGCGTCGCCGATGGTCAAGAGGTGGCCGAGAGGCAGACGCTCCACGAACGGCGTGTTGCGAGCGGCAAAGAGAGCGCCGCCCAAGGCGAGCAAGGCGAGCAAGCCCAGCATCGCGTAGGTCCGCCAGCGCGAACTTTGCCAGACGATGTATCCCAAAAAAACAAAGGTGGCCGCGGCTAATCCCAAAAATGCGCCGCGGCTCTGAGCCAAGGCAAAAAATATCAAGAAGAGAATCGTGAGCAGGGAGTATCCGAGGTGGCGAGCGGAACCGGAGCGAAAGCGGCTCCACCACAGCCAAAACCCGTAGAACAGCGAGAACATTAGAAATGGACCGACATAGACCGGATTGCCCAGGGAACCCTGAAAGCGGACGCCGGAGAAAAGCCGCTGCCAGTAACCGAGCTGGGCTAGGTCGGTGTAGGGCCCGATAAAACCCTCCGTGAGCGCCGCCGCGATCAACCCGTAGCCGATCATGCCCAGCGCGGCCCCGAGCCACACCTGGAAGTAACGCCGCCACTCCGCATCCGATCGGAACACAATTACCAGCAGTAAAAAGAAAACATAGTAGTGCAAGATCTGGAAGCCCCCGTCCCCGCGCTCGAAACCGGACCAAAAAGCGGCCGTGCGATCATGGGCCAAGTAGGTGGCCAGGAGGAAGACGGCGGCAAACGCGGTCGCGGCCCGAACCAACGGCTCCCGCAGAACTTGTCGCACGGTGCGCTCCATCTCGCCCCGGCGGTCTTCCCAGGCCCAAAAGAGGAGGAGGCAGGCCAACGCGGCTTCGGTCACGATCCGAAAAAACCAGTACTTGCCGCCGATGAACGGAAAGAAGATCGAGGGCATGACCAGAAGCACCGCCAGCGGGGTGAGATAGAGTAGGAATTTGGATAGCTTCAAGAACATCTGGGCAAAGTTAAGAAATTATTCTAATTGATCGGCTACGAAATACGAATTGGTACGAATATACGAAAAGATGCGGGAGAATATTCGTACATTCGTATTGTTTTCGTAATTCGTAGCTAACGGGCGTACTCCACCGCCCGCATCTCCCGAATAACCGTTACTTTGATCTCCCCAGGGAACTTAAGCTCGGATTGAACGCGGTTGGCTATCTCCCGAGCCATCTCCAGGGCGCGGAAGTCATCAATCTTCTCGGGGGTCACAAAAATGCGCAGTTCGCGGCCAGCCGAGATGGCGTAGGCTTGTTTGACCCCGGGAAATTCCAGAGCGATCTTTTCCAGGTCGCCCAGTCGCTTCAAGTAGTTTTCCAGCGTCCCCCGCCGCGCCCCGGGCCGGGCGGCGGAGAGCACGTCGGCGGCGGTCACGACATATGCTTCCGGGCGGGCATAAGGATAATCATCGTGATGGGACTGCATCGCTTCAATAACGGACTCGTCGATGCCATATTTCTTCAAGATCTTGCGACCCAGATCCACGTGCGTGCCCTCCACCTCATGATCGATGGCTTTGCCGATGTCATGCAATAAGGCGCCTTTTTTAGTGATCGCTACATTCAGTCCCAGGTCGGCCGCCATCATGCTTGCTAAAAAGGTCATCTCGATCGAGTGGGTCAGCACGTTTTGGCCGAAGCTAGAACGGAAATGCAGACGCCCTAAGAGCTGCACGATTTCCTTAGGCAGGTCGTAGACGCCTACTTCTTGCACCGCCGCCTCGCCGATCTCGCCGATCCGCTTGTTCAATTCCGCCTTCGCTTCTTCCACCTTTTCTTCGATCTTGGCGGGCTGGATCCGGCCGTCGCGGATCAGCTTTTCAAGCGCCATCCGCGCCAACTCCCGCCGGAAAGGATCGAAAGAAGAAATAACGATGGCGTCCGGCGTTTCATCGATCAGTAGTTCCACTCCGGTCAATCGCTCCAGGGCGCGAATGTTGCGACCCTCCCGGCCGATGATCTTGCCTTTGAGATCTTCGTCGCCCAGAGGGAAAGTGGAGGTGGTCATTTCGGAAACATGGGAGCGAGCGTAGCGCTGGAGGGCAGTGGTGATGACCTCGTTGGCTTTATTCTCCAGTTCCTCGTGGCGTTCCCGCGACATTTTCTGCAGCGCCGCCGCCAGATCTTCCTGGTAGCGTTCTCGATACTGGGTAAGCAGAACCTCTCGGGCTTGCCCCGCGGACAGACCGCTTAATTCTTCCAGGCGGCGGGAGGCGCGTTGTTCCAAATTTTCCACTTCCGTCTCCCGCGTTTTCAAACCATCCAGCTTGGTCCGCAGGGCGGTTTCTTGGCCGTCCAGCGCGGCGGTTTTTTTATCCATGGCCTCTTCGCGCTTGATCAAACGGTTCTCCAGCGTACTGATTTGACTCTTGCGCTCCCGGTCCTCCTTCTCCGCCTCGGCCGCAATTGTAGCGGCTCGTTCTTTGGCTTCCAGAACAACTTCTTTGGCCTTGGCTTCGGCTTCTTCTTGGACGCGTTGGGCTTTTTGCTCGGCGGTCCCGATATTCTTTTTCGCCAGCTGCTCGCGGCGCCAGTAACCGACCGCGAACCCGACCAAAAGGGTAACGATCGCAACACTAATGAGAGTGGGGGTCATGGTAGTTTGCCCCCGCCCAAAGCGCCTACTGTTCGATCCCGTTTGCGCGCTGTCCTCCGACAACCAAACGGACCAGCTAGGGTTTAGTCTCCCACTCTGATCGTTCTATGCGCGGACAAGTCACCGAGAAAAAACATGGATCAGTTCGCAGTTACCAACAGTAATTTACGCCTCACGGCGGGGAATTTATTTCTTTGATCTTTGACGTTTTGCCGGTTCCCCGGAAGGAGCCGGAGTTAATCAACCTTGTGGGGTAAGTATACCGCCGGGGCCAAGCGGCCGTCAACCACGCGCAAACGCGCCCTAATTAACCCCTCCGCTCCTCCCCTTGGCAAGGGGAGGCCAGGTGGGGTCATTCACATACGCCCGCCCGCCCCGTAAGCGAGAGCGTTGCGGGCGGGCCATTCGTTTCCTCCGACCGCGTGCCGCCCTAGCTTCAGCGGTGGCGCAAGGAGGATCCGCCTCGAGCCGCGCTCCGTCGCCAAAGCGCTTTGGCGACGTGCGACCGGCATAGCCGTTGGCGAAGCACGGCCGGCGGAAAGCGTACCCACGCGGACCCACGCCTTGATACATGACCCTCGACCCTAGATACTTACCACATGCGCCGCCCTGTGAC
>JACRFR010000038.1 GCA_016212635.1 Candidatus Liptonbacteria bacterium
AGCCGCCTGTCCGCCTCCGGCGGAGAATCCAGGTGGGAATACTGAATGGATCCCGGATATTTTTCACAGCTCTGAAAAATTCCGGGATGACCCGAGGACGCAGCAAGCTGACGGGGTATGAACCCTAAAAGAGAATCAAAATCTTCCCGTCTCGCAGGACCACTGCTCCGGCGACTATTCTTTGGACTATTGGTTTGTCGCCCATGGTATTCTCGCAGATAAATCTCGCGTCTCAATACAACCCTGTATTTTCACAACTTAACAAATTCTACGATCGTAGAATTTGTTAACATACTGGGCGGTTCGTGCCTAGCGTGAAACAATTAAATCCTCTCGGTGAAGGTGAAGGTGGCCAGGGTTTCGCCTTGGGGGTCCTGGAGGATTTCGATCTCTGCGGTACGGCTGTCTTTCTGGCCGTGGAAAACCGTCCGGTCGGGGTTGGTTTGGATCACTTGCGCGGCGAGCTGCCAGCCTTGCTTTTCCAAATAGGTCCAGTAGGACAAGTAGTTGGTCATGACCGGACTTCTGCTCCGGAGGGTCCGCGTACCGGCCACGGTGTCGGGCGCGGGATAGGAGTTCTCGTTGCGCACCACTTCCGCGCCCGGTTCAAAGGCAAAAGCCGCCGGGAAAGCGGTCGGGGCCACGGAGGCCGGGAGCGGTTCTACTGTGCCCACGGGATGAGCCGCGCGGCGGTTGGCCGCCAACCAAAAGATCAGGAGGACCAACGCGGCGATTATGACCACCGCCGCCACGATTACCCGATTCCGCCCGCGGGGTGATAACTTATTTTTCATGTTTATATTATACGCGTTTGCGGGCAACTTGTTTATGCCCAGCCGAGATTCTGTCTCTAGAGATAACCCAATGTTGGCTTCTCGCCCAGCGGAGAGACCGGTTAATTTCTGGTCTTGCGATGCCCGCCCGCCTTCGGTGGGACTGCAGAACCGATAATATTTGGTCATCGCAAGACGAGTCGTCGGATGACTAGTGTGGTATGATAACGGGCAAGATGGCTCTAAACAGAGGCCGCCGGCGCGAAATTGTTGACCGCACTTGCCAGGTTAGTTACGAACTGGCCCTGCTTGCGGTCTTTTTCTTGATCGCCGCGGTCCCTTTTCAAAAACAAGCCACCGAGCATCAGAATGTCCGCACTTTGGATGCCACCCATATAGCTTTCGATGCCGCGGATTCGACAGCGCTCCGCCCAGGCGTAACACTGCCGGCTTATCGCTTCCAGAACAATTGGCGGTCGGAGCTGGGGCGGGTCACGGTGGCGCGAGTCGAGGAAGGAACGGCGGTGGCGGTGTTCGATCCCGGCAGTTTTCGCTGGCCCATGGGCCGCCACGGGCGGGTGGTAGTCACGGACGGTGATACAGTCACGATCGACGTCGGAACCAGTTTGGGGCTTCAACCGAATGACCAGCTGATACTTTTCTCGGAACGCGACCGGGTGGGCCGCATCACTTTGACCAGTGTTGACACCGACTTGGCAAGGGCTCGAGTGGACGAAATCTCCCGGCCCAACTTGGTCGGCCTGACCGCGAGCGAGTACACCGTCGCCACCCAGGTGGTTTGGGACCGGGGCGGATTAACGAAGTCGGCCGAGTACATAATCTTGGTCGCACTCCTTGGCGCTTATGGTTGGTTCTGGCTATGGCACAAAAGATCACCTTTGATCGCGGTCGGTACCGAGCTGCGGCGGTGGCTGGATCGCCTGGGACTCCAACGCTTCCGGCTTCTCTGGCTCGCGCTTCTAGCCATACCCTGCGTTTGGTTCTTGGCTGGCTTCCTGCCGTCGCTACTTTCGGTCGTAGTCGCAAAATCGCTCGCCTACCTAACTCCGTGGCTGCCCCAGTTAAGAATTGGGTATCTCTGGCCGTGGTTTGAAACGAGGTTGCCGTTTTTTTACTTGGTGGGTGGTTTGATCTACTGGTTTTACCTGTTCCGCTATCTTCGCTCGCCAATCTCGGCCTTGTGGCACCGGCTCCGTTGGAAGCCCTGGCTCTATGATTGGCTCCCGATCCCGCCGCGGCGAGCCGCGCTATGGTTGCTACACCTAATTATTGCTTACGCTTTTACTTCGACTTTATTCGGATTTCTGTCCGGCAACACTGCGGCTATGATGCAGTTGGGGTGGCCAGATTCGCCTGTGAGGCCGAGTGGTATGATCAATCTTTTTGATCCGGTCGCAATTGTGACCTGGCTTTCCAGCTTTCTCCAAACGATCGGCTATATGCTGACCCACGCACCAAGTCTGGCCGCGGGGGTCACGTGGTTCGAGATCCTAAAGTATGCGCTGTGGTCGGTCACGATCCTGGGGGTGCTTTTGGGCTACGCGCACTCCATCTTGGGCCCTTTGTGGGGCAAGCACATCCGGAATCTGGACTTTACGGTAACCGGCTGGGTAAGCAACGCTTTTTGCTATCCCCTCTTGGGCGTGGCGGTCTGGCAGTTAGTGCCGAACTTTCTGGGCAATGATCCCCTGCTGGCGAGCGGGTTGTTATTCCAGCTCATGTTGGGACTGGGCCTGGCATTCAATTTTCTGTACACGCTCTCCATCTGGAATCTGGGCACGATGTTCGGCGTGATGACGGACAAAGGGGTGCGTACCACCGGTTTCTACTCGGTAGTGCGCCACCCCAGCTACACCTTGGAAGCATTCATGTTCGTTCTGGTTGAGATGAACGGCCTCTCCACCTGGGTCCAATGGTTCGCAATCTCCATGTATCTGGTCATTTACTGGTTGCGCGCGGAGCGAGAAGATCAGTTTATGGCCGCGGCTAACCCCGACTACCACCGCTACCAGGAACGAACGCCATATAAGTTCATTCCGGGGATCTACTAGAACCCATCTCCAAAGTAGATTTAAGCCGGGCAAGCTTGGAACGCCGGCCAAACCGCGAAGCGAGCTTCCGCAGGAACGCTCGGCTGTAACGTGGCGGTAAAAAGGTGAGATATAAAAGCAGGAAAAAACAAAAGACCAGCGTGTTGATGTAACCGTTGTGGATAATCTGATCCGGGGACAGCAGTGGCATGACAGAGACGGCCGCGAGCAGGGCGAAGACGAGAGCCAGCCGTACTGCCGCCCGCCAGTCCGGCCTGGCTGGAAAAATAACTACGGGAAAGAGCGCCAGATACATGTAGTAGTAATTGGCTGGCATTTGGAAAAAGAACAGGATGGTGCCCCCAATAAGAAGCGCCGAGAGCCACTCCCGGACCCGCCATCCGATCCCGAGCGCGGCCGAGAGGGCGCCCCATTTAATCAAGGTGAACCAGAGAAAGTGCGCGGCGTAGATTGCTCGCAGTCGCTCCTGCCAGGCGACAAAGCGCACCAGGCCGTCCGCGAACCAGAAGTTCTGACCGGCGATGGCCGGTGAAAAGACGGCATACTTGTCGAAGCCGATATGCATGACCCAAAAAGTGCTCCCGTGCTTGATTATCTTATGGAAAAAATCCGCCCAGGACTCCGTGCCGTACCAGAGAACGCTACCCAGAAACAACAGGGAGGCGGTGGCGGCGAAATAGAACAGAAAATTAACCAGCCGCACCCGTAGATCGGCTTGCCGGTAGGCGCGCCCCAAGAGAGCCCAGACCGCGCCCAGGAAAAAAAACACGGGGAAAATGCGGAAGGCCGAAGTCAGCGCAAAGAACACCGCCGAGGTCCGGTAACTGCCTTTCTTAAGACAACACAAAGCGACTATCAGCAAGAAGAGCCAGGTTTGCCGACTGAACGAGCCGCCGGTCCATTCGTAGCTGGCCAACCAACTGGTACCCGCGGCGATCAAATAACCTCCCGCCGGGTAGGCGCCGAAAGAACGCCAGATCAGGTAGCCCGCAACCGGGAAGATCAGAAGCATGTCCCAAAACGGCAGAAGGGACAAGCTGGCCGGATTGATGGGTACCAGATTGATCAGGCGGCCCATGATCAAGTTCCAAGTCGGAGGCGGATTGAAGCCCAGATCAAAAAGCATCACCCGCCACCACTGATCCTGCCAACCCAGGTCCAAAAAGACCTTAAGGTCGGACTGAAAAGCCCGCCAGCGCTCCGGAGCGAAGCGCGCGCGACATTCGTTTTGCTTTAAGTCGTAGACCTGCCCGGCGGGCAAGGAGACGTCCGGGTTTTGCAGGGAACGGATGTCGGTTATGCTCGGGATGGACACGCCCCGAGCGGACAGATCGCGCAGGGCGACATAGGTGCAATCGTAAAGACTATAGTAGCCGAGTTCCTGGAAGTACTTAGCGCCCAGGGCGTAGTGGTAGATGTCGTGGTAATGGAAGGTGCGCAGACCGGTCGAGCTAGGGCCGAAAAAATTGCCGAAGCGCGTGTAACCGAAAACTGCCAGGGCCGCAACCGATCCCACCAGGACCAGCGTGACCTTGTCCGCGCGGCTACCGCGAGGGAACCAAAGCGCGGCTTTGTTAACAATTAAAAAACCGCCTAAACACAAGATCAGAAGCAAAAGAACCTGGTAAGGCACTTCAATTGGCTGGAGTTAACTTAAAATAATGTTGCTCCTCGCTTTGCTAAGAATCCGGTACGCGGGAACTGACCGAGGTTTCGATATTCAACTCGCTCACGTCCACTCCCAGCTCTTTCGGGGAAACGCCGACCGAGATCGTGATCAGCGGCTGCCGGAGATCCCCGACCGAATTCCCCTGCAGCAAGAAAGAGAGGGAGCGGATATTGATCGAGTCCGGCGTGATCTTCTGAAAACGCGAATCGGTGCTGCACAAGGCGCCGCTCACCCCGAGGCCGCGGCGGATAGTATGCGTGCCATCCGGTTCGGTTGCCGGACAGTAAGTGACCTCCGCGCCTTGGCCGTTGTGGAAAGACAAATAGTCGGTGGGGTTGCCGGAGCAGGCCGAGACTGCGCCGGTGCAAAAATCCTTGCCGACTCGTATCTCGCGCGCCATTTGCTCCAAAACCAAGCTCATGGTGCTATTGGCGGCCAAGAGCGCGCTGGCTTGCCGCTGGGACCGGAGGGAACGGACAAAGCCGCCCACCGCCACCGACACGATCACCGCGAAAATACCGACTGAAATGATCATCTCGACCAGGGTGTAGCCTCTCCGAGCGAGGAGCGAGGAGCGAGGAGCGAGGAGCGGCTTACCAGGACTAGCGGGGAGATGATCGCCACGGCTAGTTTGCCCCGTAGAATCTCGCAGGAATTTGTACGGGACGAAAAGCGAAAAGCGAAAAGCGAAAAGCTTTTTCATAGTTTTATTGTATTCTGTATGTTTTCTCTTCACCAATCATTTTTCCCTTTTATTTTCACCTCTCTCCTCTCTTCGCTCCTCGCTCTTCCCTCATCGCTTTGTTACCGCCACTTGTAAAAATGATCCTCCACGTTGACCGAGTACTGGGCGCCGCCGCGGGTGGTCCAGGTAACGGTGGAGTTGACCCGCATCTCGTTGGACTGCGGACCGATCCAGCAAATTTCCACTTTGCGCCGGAAAGTGGTCGGATTGCCCATGGCCTGGATGTTATAGCGATGCGCGGCTGGATCGTAATACAAAGATTGCGAGGGATTGTAATTTTGCAGATTGCCCGCGGTACTCGCGTAATCCAGCTGGTACCCCGGCGCGGGGGGACAGTTCGGGCCGATACCACTATTCCACGGCTGACCATTGATCACGTTGGTGTCGGTGAGGTTCTTGATGATTTCCACCCCCTCCGCCGCCAGGTAGCTCCCCACATAACTGTCCGCCACCACCCGGTTCAAACCGAGAGACTGATTCAAAAGGCCCAAGATACCCAGGAAGCCAACGGTTAAGACGCTCACCGCCACTAGGGTCTCCACGATGGTCTGACCAGGGGAAGCGAGGAGCGAGGAGCGACCCGCGCTACGCCGTAGGCTCCGGCGAGGCGAGGGAGCGAGGAGGACAGACCCCGATTTTTTGTCCACTACTGTTGTTTTATATTTTTTGTTCATTTTTTCTCTGCTGTCTGCTTTCTCGTCTCTCATTACTCCTCGCTCTTCACCTTTCTTCTCATCGCTCTTCGCTCTTCGCTCCTCGCTTTCTAAAACGTCACCTGCCCGAAGGAGTTGATAGTAATGACCGCCGAGTCCGCGCCGTCCGTGGTTTCCAGGATTATTTGCCCCCCGTTGGGCAAGATGGCCGAACCATCATAGATCACCGTGGTTGGGTCCGGGGGAATAAACATCACGTCCCGCGCGGTTGTCCCGGCGGAACGAAACCGGACGGCGGAATCCAGCACGAAATTCTCGACCGGCAGCTCCAGGCCGGGATTCATACTGGTGAAAGTCGGCGCGCAGCCCGACCGGGGATACTGAAAGAGATTGAAAGTATTGCTGCCGCGGGTAACTTGCACCCCGTACGCGCAAGGTACTCCCGAGGCAGTGGTGGTGGCGTAGGCGGCTAGGGTCAAGGACTTGGCCCGCAGGATCTCTTGGGCCACGCGGGAGGTGTTCACAAAGAGGGTTACCTGCCCCCGGCTACGCGAACCGTATAAGATCGGCATGCTGACCAGCAAGGTGGTGATAGCCACCGTCACGATCAGCTCGATCAGGGTGAAACCCGCCGCCGAAGCGAAAAGCGAAAAGCGAAAAGCGAAAAGCTTTTTCATCCGCATATATATATTGTACCCGAGACTGACCTGTTGTCACTTATCGCTCTCCGCTCCTCGCTCTTCGCTTTTTAGAGTCCGAACAGTTGGAAGTAGCCGCGGATGAGCTCCGTGCCGAAAAAGAAAACCGCCAGAGTAGCGGCAAATAAGAGCGGGCCGAAAGGCACGTGCATTTTAAGGGCGCGGCGGCTGCGAAAGATCGCCGGCAAACTGGCCAGCGTCCCCAAAACAAAGGCTAGGAGAGAAATGATCAGTACGTCCGGCCAGCCGAAAACCAGGGCCAGAGGCAATACCAGTTTTAAGTCGCCCAGGCCCATGCCCCGCCCGCGCGTGACCAGGATCAGGCCGCCGAAAAGCAGGGCGACCGCCGCGAGCGCCGCCACACGGTTCCACAAGAGCGTCTCGCGGAAACCGAAGAGGAGCGCATAGTGGCCCAAGAAAGAACCCGAAACCGGACCAAAGGGATAGCCGGGTAGGTACAGGATGGCCAGGCCTAAGACGGCGAGCAGAACATTCAGTTCGTCCGGTATTATGCGCCAGCGGAGATCGATCAGGGTAATGAGGAGAAGAATTAAAAATACCAGAATGTGGAATGTGGAATGTGGAATGTGGGGGGTTAAAAACGAAGAGGGAGGAGGGAGGAGGGAGGAGAAAGAAGCCAGGCGGAGGGGGACGAAGACGAAAATCAGGCCGGAAAGAAGCTCCACCAGCGGGTACTGCCAGGTGAGATGGGCGCGGCAAGTGCGGCACCGGCCCAGCTGCAACGCGAAGGATAAGAGGGGTATGAGTTCGAACCAACGCAGGGTCCGGCGGCAATGCGGACAGCGCGAGCGGCCGCCGATCACCTGGTTGCGGAACAGAAACTTGTCGGGATTATAGCGCAGGGACAGGACGTTCAGGAAGCTGCCCAGGGCCAAGCCCAGGATAAAACGGAAAGCGAGCCACATGGTAATTATTTTACCCGGATTCCAACCACCAACACAACCTCCAACTTTAATTGGGTTAATTTGGGAGAGGTCCAACCTCGGGGGGTAGAAAGAAGATTAATATCGGGAGGTCCGACCTCCACTGGAGGACGGACCTCGGGGAGGGCATATATTTTAGCATGGCACACCTGGAGACCCAAAGAGCCCCGACTATAATCGGGGCTCTTGTCTTAATCCTCTATCCTCTATCCTCGCCTACAGCGAGAGGCAGTACACCTTGCCAGTTCCACTTGCCGCACTACAAGCCGACGTTGGCGCAGTACCATTGCCGGCGTAAGCACCGCTATAAGATCCCTGGAACGCAGCATTGTTCGCATCCTCTAGTATCGCAGCCAAAACATAAGAAGTGGGAGTAGTCGCGCTGTTGTAGGTGTAATAATAATTCTGACCGGACTTAGGATCGTTCGGAAGATTGTTTACACCAACTCCCTCGCAAAAATTTCCAGTTGTGAAAGAAGTCTTAAGGGTTGCCCAGTCTCCGGCCACGGGATATTGCTGTTTCTTCGCGAAACATAGTTCCAGCGCAGTCTGTACTTGGCGCAAGTCACCGATGCGCCGGGCATCCCGGCCCTTCATTTGGGTCGGTGCCAGACCCACGATCGCCAGAGAGGCGATGATACCGATGATGGCGACCACGATCAAAACCTCGATTAATGTAAAACCCTTGCGCATGTTAGGATTAGTACTTTTAAAAAGTTGACGCCTTTTGTTAGTTAATATAGTAGCATATTGGGCCTAGTATACGCCAGGGTTATCCACAGGGGGAGTAATCGCTAATAATGCGAATATGAAAAGGGTAATAATGCTAATAACAAATTCTGCCTGCTTCCCCTGTTACATTCGCATTATTACCTCTGCTATTTGCATTATTCGCGATTACTCTAGTGGATGCTCGCCGTCAGTTGATAGAGCGGCAGCAAGATGGAGCCGAACAGGACGCCCACTAAAATGCCTATGCCGACCATCAAAATCGGCTGGATCAGGTCAACCAGGTTGCCGATGACCATATCCGCTTCCCGGGCGTAAAACTGGGCCAGCCGGAGGAACATCTTGTCTATCTGGCCGCTGGCCTCGCCCACTACCAGCATTTGCGGCACCAGCTGGGGAAAATACCGCGGGTGCGCCGCCATAGCCTCGGAAATCGGTTTACCCTCGCGGACCTGCCCGGCAACTTCCTGCAGCAACTCCTGATAAATAGTATTGCCCACCGTCTGACCGGCGATTTGGATCGTCTGGGTGATAGGCACCCCGCCTTTCAAGAGCATGGCCACCACATTGGAGAACCGAGTCATGGTCAGGGGCAGATATGCGCGCCGCACGATGGGCATCCGCACTTTTAGTTCGTCCATCAGGGCCTTACCCTCCGGCGATCGGAGATAGTCCGCAGCGATGGCCAGCATCGCGACAAATAAGGTGAGTACGATCGGCCAGCGACTGGCTAAAAATTTACCGGAGCTGATCAAAAATTGGCTGAACGCCGGCAGTTCCACGCCGGACTGCTCGAAGACCGGGCCGATCTGCGGGAACACGTAAGTCAGCATGATCACCACCACCGCCAGGAACAGGACGATGACGATGGCGGGGTAGATCATGGCGGAACGGGATTTGGATATGAGCGCCTGTTCTTTCTCTATATAATCGGCCAGGAAACCGCTGACTTCGTCCAAGTTGCCGACCACCTCGGCGGAACGGACCATGCTGATAAAAAAGGCCGGGAAGACGCTGCTCTGCCGTTCCAGGGCTTGGGACAGCGCCAGACCGGCGTTCACGTCCTCGGAGATCTGCCGAATGGTGTTCTTGAGCATCGCGTGACTGGTCTGTTCATGGAGAGTTTTTAGGGCGACATTCAGCGGCAGGCGCGCTTCAAGCAGGGTCGCGAACTGGCGCGTAAAAACCGCCAGGTGCTTCATCCGCACCCGACCGAAAAAGCTGCCCAGGCTGTCGATCACCGTGGGGCGATCCACCTGTTCCAGAGATAGAACAAAGACGTCGTGGCCGGCTAGAATGCGCACCGCGCCGTCGCGGCCGCCCGCCTCTACGAAGCCAACCTGGAGCTCCCCTTCTTTAGTTCGGCCTTGGTAGCGGTACTTCATAGAGTAATCGCGAGAGTAATCGCTAATAATGCGAATATGAAAAGGGTAATAATGCTAATAAGCGCGGGCGATCGCATAAGCAACACTAACATTCCGCAACCCCGACCGTATTCGCATTATTACCTCTACTATTCGCATTATTAGTGATAACTCCCTAGGAGCGTTCCAGCAGGATCCGCAACTCCGACGGGTTCAAGGAGTAAACCTCCGCGTTTTCCAGGGTGATCTCTTTGTTCTTGATCAGATTGACCATGTAGCGGTTCAAGGAGATCATGCCCTCCTCCAAGGAGGTTTCGATGACCAGATCAATCTGGTAGATCTTCCGCTCCCGGATAAGATTCCGGATGGCCGCGTTTACGATCATGATCTCCAGAACCGGTATGCGGCCGCCGGAGACGCGGGGCAGGAGCCGCTGGGAAACGATCGCCACCAATGTGGCGGCCAGCTGGGAAGATACCTGACCCTGTTGGGCGGGCGAGAAAGAATCAATGATGCGGTCAATGGTTTGAGCCGCGGAGTTGGTGTGCAAGGTGGAAAAAACCAGGTGGCCGGTTTCCGCGGAGGTTAACGCGGTCGCGATGGAAGTGGCGTCGCGCATCTCGCCGATCATGATCACGTCCGGATCCTGCCGCAGAATGGTCCGTAGGCCGTCTTCGAAAGTCGCGGTGTCCGTACCCACTTCGCGCTGGGAAACAATACAGCGGTCCTGCGAGAACAGGTACTCGATCGGGTCTTCAATGGTGATAATGTGGTCGGTGCGGGAGTGATTGATCTCGTCCAGCATGGCGGCCAGACTGGTGGACTTGCCGTGGCCGGCCGGACCGACCACCAGAACAAAGCCCTGGGAAAGTTTGGTGAAGTCGTGGAGGATCGGGGGTAAGCTTAATTCCTCCATATTCCGGACCCGGGCCGGCACCAGACGCAGAGCGGCGGACAAGTAGCCGCGCTGGAAAAAGACATTGACCCGGAAGCGGGCTTTGTCTTCCAGGCTGTAGGCAAAGTCCACCTGGCGATCGGCCGCAAGTTTTTCCTTTTGCGCGGGAGTCAGGAGCTCGCCGATTAAACCCTCGGCAATTTCCGGAGTAACGATCGGCTCTTTCTGAAGCGGCACCAGAACGCCGTCCATCCGGAGCGTCGGCCGCCGACCGACCGCGAAGTGCAGGTCGGAAGCGTTTTGCTTGGCGCAAGTGACCAGCAGTTCTTTGAGTTGTTCCGCGTAGGTGGCCATGGGGGGGTGAGAAGATAGAATTTAGAATAAAGAATAAAGAATAAAGAATAAAGAATTTAGGAGGGGGCAATTAGATTTTGGAAATATGGCGGAGTCGAATTCCCTGTATTCTTAATACTAGCTTCTATATTCTATTCTGTCATCCTTCTTCGGTTTCTTTAAGCACCTCCTCCAGCAGGACCTGCCCCTGGAGCGCTTTCATGATCCCGTCTTGGCGCATGGAGAGCATTCCCTGGGCCTTGCCCTCCGCTTGGATCTGCGGAATGGTGGGATGGGCTATAACCAATGCCTGGAGGCCGGGGGTCATGTGCAATACCTCGTAGATCGCCACTCGGCCCAAGGTACCTTTGTTCTTGCACTTACTGCAACCCGCGCCGTGATAGATCTGGTAGGGCGGAACGAACCGGGAACCTTCGGGAAGGGAGGCGAGTTCTTGGGTTAAGATCGGCTCCAGGGCCGCGGGCACGGGCGCCGATGCCCGACAATTTTCACAGATCCGCGAGACTAGACGTTGAGCGACCATCAGGTTCAGAGCCGAGGGCAAAAGGTACGGCTCGACCTTCATGTCGATCAGCCGGGGGATGACGCCGGCGGCATTGTTGGTGTGAAGCGTGGACAGAACAATGTGGCCGGTCAAAGCCGCATTGACCGCCAAACCGGCGGTTTCGGTGTCCCGGATCTCGCCCACCATGATCACGTCCGGATCCTGGCGCAAGATCTGACGCAGGCCGGAAGCAAAATCGTAACCGATCTCCGGCCGAACTTGCGATTGATTGATGCCGCTGATGAAGTACTCCACCGGATCCTCCAGGCTGACAATGTTGACCGACTCGTTGTTCAAAGACTGGAGCAGGGCGTAGAGAGTGGTCGACTTACCGGAACCCGTGGGCCCGGAAACTAAGATCATGCCGAATGGCTTCTGGAGACCGGTCGCCACGGTGGCTTGGTTCTGACCGGTCAAACCGAGGTTATCCATGCTGGCCAAACCCGCGGAAGGATCCAAGATGCGCAAGACGACCTTCTCGCCGAAAGGAGTCGGGAAAGTCGCGACCCGAAAGTCCACTTCCCGATCCAGAACCTTGCTGCGGAAACGGCCGTCTTGCGGCACGCGCGTCTCGTCGGTTTTCAAGCTGGCCAGGATCTTAACCCGGGTGACAATCAGTGACGCAAGCTCGACCGGCATCACGGAGGCCTCCTTCAAGTCACCGTCCACGCGGAATCTGATCCGCAATTGATGTTCTTGGGGCTCGATATGAATATCCGAGGCGCGCGTCTGGAGCGCCTCCCGCAGGGTGTTGGCGACGATGCGGATAACCGGAGCGTCCTCCGACCGGCCGCCTTTATTGTCTTCCAATTCCACGGTGCGCAGGGACTCCGGCCGGCTGCCCAGCTTGAGACCCATGTTGCGAACCGCTTCCTGGACCTCGCTGCGATAAGGCGAGTAGCGCCGGAGCACGGCTTGCCAGTCGCCGTAGGAAACCAAAAATACGCCCAGATTAAGGTTCACCTGGTGCGCAATGAACTTTATCGCCTCCTGCGCCTTGGTATCGTCCGGATTGACCATGCCCACCACCAACATTCCATCCTTGGCATACATGGGCAACACCCCGTAGGCGCGGACGGTCTCTTCCGGCACCAGCTCCAGAACCTTGGCCTCGATCTGGTCGGCGGAGACTTTGGCGTAGGGCACGTGGAGCAGCTCGCTTTTGAGTTCCGACAGTTGGCTGTCGGGTATCAAATTTTGCTCGTGCAGAATGGACTCTGCGGGCTTATCCCGAAGCAATGCCTCCCGGCGCACCTTGCCGATCTGTTCCGGAACCAAAAGACCCTTGTCTTGGATCGCTTGGAGTAATTGTTCGCTAGTCATGGAGTAATCGCAAATAACGCAAATCTGGGCAAATAACGCGAACGCCGATTACGAATTGATTCACGCCATGCCGCAATATCCTCCTTCGGCTCACATTTCTTGTTACAATTTGCATTGTTTGTGATTGTTTTTTATTTGCGTTATTTGCTTCAATTTGCGTTATTTGCGATTACTCTTTTAAAAGGGTTGGAAGGGATTCGCCTTGCCGGTGGAAGATGCCACGGGGGTGAGGATGACGTCTTTTTGGAGCGCTTGATAGGTCGGGTTTTTAAAAATGGAATCCGGTGAAAGGTTGATCTGGGAAAGTTCCTGGGTATTGCGGAAGTTGGCCGGCACTGGAATGTCCACGATCAAGTCGGGCCGTTTGAAAAATAGATAGTAGACCGCGGCGGCGACGGCGGCCAGAATCGCCAGCCAAACCAAGAGGGCGAACAAACCCGCCAGTGGTTTCCGTTCTTCTTCAATTACGATGGCCATGGGAGTAAAAAGTAAAGAAATTATTCTAATTATCCTAATTATTCTAAGGTGGTCAGGGAAAGTCAGCAGTCAATAGTGAGAGATTAATGATTAATGATTAATGATTAATGATTAATGATTATTTAGCGGAGCGGGCGGGCGGGGCGGGCGGGGAAAATGGGGTTTGGTAGTAAGTCTCCAGAACCATTTCCAGGTCATACTTAGTATCTCCGATCTTCGCGGGGGGCTGGAGATTGATGCTCCGAACATCAAACAGGCGCAAATTGGTTTCCACTCCCCGCAGAAACGCTTTCATGTCTTCGTAGGTGCTCGCAAAACGAATCTGGAAGGTCGCGCTGCCCAGCGGTCGGGCCAGCGAATTGGCGGCGCCCGACTGGGCTTGATCCGCTTGTCCGCCGCTGGCTTGTTGCTCGGAGAGGCTGATGGACAATCCCTTGAGCGCCAGCCGGTTGCCTTCCGCGATACCGTCCAGCTGCGCGATGGCGCCCGCCGGATCCGGCTGGGTCGGCAGGGCCAGGGACAGAACTCGCTGCAATTCCTGCTCGCTCCGGGTCGCCGTGATCAAATTCTTGACTTGCTCCACCGCCGCGCGCTGCTTGGCCAAGAAATTCTCGCGGGAGATCTGCTCGCTCCGTATCTGCTGGACTTCTCCGTAGGCAGGCTGGATAAGATCGAAAAGGACCAAGAAGGCCGCGACGATCAGGGCCAGGCTGATAATCATGCTCAAGAATCTTTTGGTGGTCTGTTTCATCGCGTGGTTGGACGGGAACTGGTGGTTAGACTAGGCGTACCGGTAGCTTGTCCCAAGTCCGTTGAAAGAGTGGCGGAGCTACGCGGGGTGGAAGTAGCTGCGGCGCTGCCCGAGGCCGGGAGGAGCGGAGAAAGGGCAAATAGCTTGGGCGAGAGCCGGAGGTTTAGATCGAACTGCCAAACACCGCTGGAATGAATGGTGATATTGCCGACGGAGAGCTGTTCCACATCATCGGACTGTTTCTCTAAAACGGCAACCTGGGCGGACAAGTCTGGAATGGTCCGGGCCACACCGCTTAAAACCAACTGGCGATTGCGGGCGTTGAGCGTCAGGCGGGTGAAAAAAACCTGGGGCAGAGTGTGGACTTCCAGCCAAGCGAAAACCGGCGAGGCAACCGTATGTTTGTCCAAAACGGTCCGCAGGTTGTTGATCTGGGAAAACAAGCCGATGGTGCGGACTTGGTCTTCCAGGGGCACTTCTTGGCTTAGCGCCTGGATCTCGGCATCGAGGCTCGCCACTTTCCGGGTCAGGTACGGATCCAATCCATAAACCACGCCGAAGTACACGAACACGCCCATCAGGAAAATGGCGCCCGAGAACATCAGGAGCTCGCCGGACCAGCCGGGACCGGCGTCTTGACGTTCCCGCAGTTTGTCGCTAACTGTTTGAGGCAGGGGCATAGGTGAGGAGTGAGGAGTGAGGAGTGAGGAGTCGATGGTTGAAAGTCAACGGTCAATAGTCAATAGTCAGAAGTCAATGATTAATGATCAATGATCAATGATCAATGATCAACTCACCCGCTGTCGCGCAACACCAGGCCCATCGCGACCGTGAGTTGCGCGTTCAACTCTGGTACCAGGGGTTCGATCGCAGTGGGATACTGGAAGCGGGTAAAAGGCACCGCTTTCACGGTCGGTAAGCCCAGTTGGTCTTGGATATAACGCTGGATGCCTAAAAGGTTGGCGCCACCGCCGGAGAGGATCACCCGCTCCGGTTTGCGCGCGCCGATCAACTGGCCCTGGTAGCTAAACTGCGCCTTTTTAACCTCATTCAGTATAGCATCCAGGAACGGCAGCATAATAGTGGATAACTCGAAAGAAGGGCCGGATCCCATGATCCCCCGCTCGCGCTTCAACTCTTCCGCCCGCAAAGGATTGATATTCAGACTGCTGGCCAGGGCCTGGGTCAAAGAGGCGGCCGCGAAATCGCTCTGGGTCGCGAAGAGCAGCTGGCCCCGGTCTACGAACAACATGTTGGTCGACCGGCTGCCGATGTCCAAGATCAACGTGGGTGTTTGATCCGACCCCACCAGGGCGCGGGTCACGCTTAAATTCTCGATTTCCAGCGCTTGGAGTTCCAGGCCAACATCTTTAAAGATCTGCTTGTAGCGGTTGACCTGCTCGCGCGGCACCGAGATCAAAAGCACCTGCTGGTGGGCGAAACCTTTATCGTCCATGTACTCGTTGACCTTGATCCATTCCAGGGTTACCTCCGAGAGCGGCAAGGGTACAAATTCCCGAGCCTGGAAACGCATCGCCTTGTCCAGCTCGCCGGGAGACATCTGGGGCAGATCGACCACGGTAGTGAAAGCGGTAAAGCTGGGCAAAGAAGCATAGGTCAGGCGGGTACTCGGTTTCATCTCCCGGAGCAGCATGTGCAAGAGCTCCACCACCTCCGCTTCAAAGATCTTGAGGCTGCTGGTCTGGAACGCTTTATTGGCGCGCAGCAGGTGACTGGAAGACTCCAAGATGCCGTAATTCACTATCTGCGGCAGCTGCTTACCCGTGCCGACCTGCACGACTTTGATGGAAGTTGTGCCAATGTCGACGCCGAGGTAAGAACCGGAAAGCTTAGATCGGAATGCGTGCAGGAAAGCGAACGGATTGGTCATATGATATAGTACCTTGAATTACGAAATTGGTAATTTTGTGCCCTGGGCGCCATTCCTCCCCTTACCCCAGAGGAGGTCAGGTGGGTCAGTCCCTCCCCTTTTCCAAGGGGAGGTGAGGTGGGGTCTAGAATCCAGGACCCCCTCTGGCTCCCCCTTAAACAAGGGGGGGATGGAGTTTCGTAATTCAAGGTATAGTAGAGTATATCACATATTCGCGATGTCTTTTTGGGACTACCTTTTCCCGAGCCGCTGCCTAAACTGCCAAACCCGCGCCGATGGCAACCGCGGGTTATGCCCGGCCTGCCTCCGCAGCATCCCGCTCAAAACCGCGCTTACCTGCGGCGACTGCCGGGGCCGGATACCGGTGCCAACTGACCGCGCGGGCCGCCCCCGCTGGCCCAGTCGGCGGCGAACTTGCCACCAGCACCATCCTTACCTCTTGGCGGCCGCGACCGACTACCGTGACCACCCAGCGATCCGGGCGGCTATCCACGGTCTAAAGTTCGATCTGATCCGGGGCGTCGCCGAACCGCTAGGCGAACTGCTGGCCGCTTTTCTCCGTGAGTTGCGCCTACCCACCGCCGGCTTCCTGCTGGTCCCCATTCCCCTTTCGCGCGTGCGGGAACGGCGGCGGGGGTTCAATCAGGCGGAGCTCTTGGGCCGCGCGGTCGCCGCGGAACTTGGTCTGCCGCTCGCGATCGATCTTTTGGTACGCATTGATTCCGCGCCGCCCCAGAGCACGCTCCCGGACCGCGCCGCGCGGAAACAAAATGTCCAGGGTTGTTTCCGGGTTGCCCGACCGGAGTTGGCCGCGAGACGGAAGATCTTGCTGATCGATGACGTTACCACCTCCGGCGCCACCCTGGCGGAAGCCGCGAGCGTCCTGCGGCGAGCGGGAGCCTTACGGGTAGCGGCGGCAGTGGTGGCCCAGGCCTAGGCATAGAAGCGAATTTACGCGAATACCTACGCGAAAGGACGCGAATAAATTCCGACTTCGCGTTGATTCGCGTTTAGATCAGCGCGTATTCGCTTCTATACTAAGCGCTCGGAACCATTATGAGTTTGCGGGCAATGCACCGATTGCCAAAACTATGCTATAATCACGCCAATGGACCCAGGAATAGAATGGCGGGCCTTGGAACACCATCACCAACCGAAGGGCATCGCTTGGTACTGGATCACGATAGTTGTCGCCCTGCTCTTGGTAGCCGTGGCGGTCTGGCAACAGAATATTATATTCGCCTTCCTAATTATTATCGGAGAGGTTTTGATCGTCATCTGGGGCAATCGGGAACCGGAAACAGTTTCTTTCCGTTTGGACCATACCGGATTGACCATTGCCGGCAAGGAGCACCTGGCTTACGGCGTCTTGCATAGCTACAGCGTCTTCGCCGGGGGACCGCACCTTTGGCCGGAGCTGGTCTTTCACACCACCCACCATATCCGCCACACTTTGCGCATCTTCGTGCCCCCCGAGCGTCTGCACGAAATCGATGTTTATCTAAACGCCATCCTGCCCAAGATCGCCTACGAGGAATCTCTGACCGAAACTCTGGCCCGAGTTTTTGGGTTTTAATCTGAATTGTTTTGGCGGCACACAGATACTTTTGCGTTGGGGTTGCGACATTTGCACCTTTTCTTTGGCCGGCTATTATCGGAGTAATTTGCTTAATTTACTGCGGTGATAGTAGAATACGAAGGGAGCTTCTGTCATTAGCGTATGCGTTGCAGAAACTTATCGTCAAAGCCGGATGAATATGTCCCCATAGCTCAACTGGATAGAGCGTTAGCTTGCGGAGCTAAAGGTTGGAGGTTCAAGTCCTCCTGGGGACACTAACAAAATTGTATACTTATAAAAACATGAGGAGGGGCTTTTGGATCTCGGTCGCTAGATCGGCAGGTGGGAACGGGTTAAAATAATCCCATGCGTACCTGGATTTGGATTGTGGTGATTCTGGCCGTGGCGGTCGCTCTCTTTTTCGGCTACCGAATCAGCCGTCCCCCGGTCGCCCTGCCGGTGACCGTCCCGCCCGCCGCTCCGGCTCCGACTTTTCGCGGGCCGACTGGCCAGCCCTACGTCCGCGGCCCGTCCGGTCCCCCGCCTTCGCCCCTGGATCGCGCGACTACGACTAATCCTTAATTAATTGGGTATATTTTTTGGATTGAATTATTTCATAAACAATTTACAATGAACGAAGTGGTTTCCGTGGGGTAGAATGCGGGTGTAGCACAGTGGTTAGTGCACTAGATTGCCAATCTAGATACGGCGGTCCGATTCCGCTCACCCGCTCCAGATAAAAAAGCTCGGACTTTCTTCTCGAAAAACCCTCGATTCTCTCGCCAATCCCAAAACTCTTGCCGCTTGTGGCTTCTTTCAGAAAACTATCCCAGGGTAATTGGAAGCCACCGGTAAATTATTAGGAAAATCTAAAAACAAAAATCATGGAATTTGATTATACCCTGACTACAACTAAAACTTTCGACGAGGCGGTTCAAAGCGTGCAAGATGAAATCGCCAAAGCCGGCATGCGGGTTTTGTACATTCACGATGTGCAAAAAACTTTGGGTGAAAAGGGTTTCCTCCAAGAGCCGTTCAAGATTGTTGAGTTTTGTAACGCAAAGTTGGCTAATGAGTTTCTGAATATTGACGTTAAAATCGGACTCTGTTTGCCATGCAAAATAAACGTGTATGTTAAGGCGGACAAGTCGGCGGGCAAACAAACCATTATTTCCGGTATGCGCCCGATTGTTCTGCCACAATTCTTCCCGCAAGCCGATCTGGGCGAGAGGCCGAAAGAAGTTGACCAGATTATTCGAAACATTATCGACCACGCCAAATAGGGGGTGTTCTGCAAAACTGTGCGTGCTCGCATGGGTTCCGCGGGGCGGGTCGGGCACCTCCCGTTCGCGCGCACAATTCGCCAAGCGTATTTCACTGTTTTGACTTACCAACCTAGCCACTCTAGGATTAGAGGGGCGACCGGAGCCCGTTTTTTAACGGCTTATTGCCATAGTCCAAAAAGTGTAACTAAATCCTACTTATTCCGTTATCCATGTTAGACGGCGAGGAACGATTTATCCAAGCCGCCACCGAGGGTGAGTCCTCGGCGTTTGGCGAACTGTACGACCATTACCAGCCGAAAATTTATCGGTTTGTGCTGGTCAAGGTCAGCCGACGTGAGGACGCCGAGGACCTCACCCACCAGGTGTTCCTGAATGCTTGGCAGAATATCGCGACCTACCGCTCCCGGGGCTTTCCATTTTCCAGTTGGCTCTACCGCATAGCCCGGAATGTGGTGGTGGACCACTACCGCGCCAAGAAACCGGAGTTCTCGGTCGAGGACCTGGACCCGGAGGGCGTGGCGGGAATGGAAAACCACGAGAGCCAGGCGGAGCATAGCCTGGGGTGGGAGAAAGTCATGTCCGCGCTGCGGCAGCTGCCCGCTCAATACCAGGAAGTGATCCTGCTCCGATTCGTGGAAGAACTGTCTGTCCGTGAAACCGCAGCGGCGATCAAAAAAAGCGAGGGCGCCACTAAAGTTCTCCAGCACCGGGCCATCCAGCACTTACGCGAACTTCTACCCCTAACCGACCTGCCGGAGTAATCGCTAATAATGCAAATAACAGAGGTAATAACGCGAATATACAAATAATACACGGGTCAATGCCCGCCAACGATATAAATAAAGTAAGTCCCGTTCGTAAATTCGTAATTCGTAGCTAAATATGCGCTTCCAAGATTTCATTCAAGAACTGCGAGAGGTCCGGCCGGACGAATCTTTTTCCCGCCGGTCGCGGGCCCAGATACTCACGACTCCTCCCCGAGAACCGTCCTTTTGGCGCCGCCCCTGGCAAACATTCTCCCGCTCTTTCGAGCTCGTAGGCGCGGTCGGGTTAGCCGTCTTTCTGCTTATGCTGGTGGCGGGAGTCGGTCTTTTCGCCCGCCTGTCACCGCCACTCCGCTTGGCAAGCTTGGATCCGGTCGCATTGCGCGCGGAAGCCCAGGCGATCGACATTCAGGTCCAACTGACCAATCTGGCCTACATAGATCCAGGCGGGTCGAGTTCGTCTACCGGTACCACGACACAGACAGCCATCCCCAACCAAAAAACAGTGGAGACCTTGACCCGAGCGGCAACCCAACACCTGGCACCCCCGGCGGCAAGCCCAGAAGCTAACGCTGGCGGTACTGCCGCTCCGTCCACCGCTTCCACCACGCCGGCCGAGATGCCGATCGATGAAGCCTTGGATCTCTTAACTCAATAACCGTATGCGTGTCTGGCGATATATTCCGCTTATAGCAGTGGCCGGCATGCTGGCCGCTGGACTCACCGCACAGGCGGCGGAAACCGGCTGTCAATTGCAGAACCGGTCCGAGGAGTTGGCGGCGGTCCAAAAGAACCCCTTGTCGGATTATTGGAGCCAGATACGCGCCGAGGTGGCCGCGCGCCGGAAACTTTTAGCCGCGACCATTGACTGCGCGACCAGCGAAGTTCAGTCGCTCCGATCCAATTTGAAAAACACGCCCGCCCAAAGTCCAGAGGCGGCAGCACTTAAGGCCAACGCTATCCAGAAGTTGGACCGAGCCGAAGAATACTATCGCAGCCGCCGAACGGAAGCGAATACGACCGGACTCCGCGGCAATCAAGAATTAGCCCAAAGCATCCGAGAGTGGCGCCAGACCAACTACGCACCGCTCGCGCAGCGCACAACCAATTTGATCTTCTGGCTGGCCAGTCAGGACCTGTTCCAAACCGCCCAAAGCCGGCTGGACCAGATCCGTAACACTATTCAGATCTCGAAACTGATCCAAGATGAGGAGGTGCAAAACCAGTTCCGAGCGACGGAGAAGATCTTCGGGGAAGCGCAGGGCTTCAATAACCAAGCCCGAGAGGTGTTTGAGCGCGAGGGTCCACCGGAAGAAGCGCTGGTTAAAACCAAGTCCGCGCTGGAATCCCTGAACCGCACCTACCGGGGTTTCTTAGAGTTGAGTGAGGGCGTTAATAAGTTAGTGAATCCCCCCGAGAAAAAATAACCGGAGTGGGACTTGCGTGTTTGACCATCATCTATGTTTCTTCAGTCCTGTCATTCCCGCGGAAGCGGGAATCCAGGATTTCTGGGTCTGGATTCCGGATATGGCCTACTGGCCATTCCGGAATGACAGATAAATATGCAATTTCGTAATTCACGGCTTACTTGGATCAAAAGACACAAAAACGTCCCCGCTAAGCGGGGACGTTTTTGTGTACCATCCTTCTTCCGCGTTTATTCGCGTCTGACCGCAAATTCGCGTAAATTCGCAATCTACTGGACCGCTTCCTTGAGCGCCTTGGAAGCGCGGAACTTGGGCTTGATCGAGGCGGCGATCATTATCTTCTCGCCGGTCTTGGGGTTGCGTCCCTCGCGAGCCGCGCGCTTCGCTACCTTAAAGGTGCCAAAGCCGGAGACAGCAACCTCCTCGCCGCGAGAAAGCTGCTTGACGATGGCGTCGAAAACCGCCTCCACCATGCGCCGCGCCTGGGCCTTAACCTCCATGCCGGTCGCTTTCATGACCGCTTCCACTAATCCTTCTTTTGTCATGTTGCAAAGATGTAGTCTTATTTAGCTATCGACCTTTGCTGCTTACGCCCGCAGTATACCAAAAAGAGCTTGTAAAATCTACACTTGTCCACACCCCCCGGGACACCCATTTGGAGGGGTTTACCCCGAGTTGATCGAGGGGCCGCGGGGTATTTCTAATACCATCTCCAACTAACCACTACTCGCGAATTGATGAGAACGAGGAATACAACCTGAATTTATGAGGTCGGGCCTTGGGACTCCTTAAGGCCCGACCTCGAACGCGATTCGGGTAGGTATGGGTTAATTGGGGATGGTATAACGGGATAAAAAGAGCCGGGCAGTAGTTGGCTGCCCGGCTGTCCCTAGTCGGAGGAGATTTAGGGACGATGACTTCTTGACCAACGAGGGATGACGATAGATTGGGGGCTAGCGCTTGATCTTGGCCGCCAGCATTTCTAGGAGCTGGATCAGCTGCGCCTGGAGCATCTGGATCTTAGCGCGCAGTTCGGCTTGGGTGAGCGCCGCGGTCCCCGAGGAGCCGGAGCTTAGGAGTTGATTCAGCTTGGCCCGGGTCCCGGGTCCCACCTCGCCGTAGCCGGGATCGCCCTGCTTGGCAATACCGTACTTCTCCTGGAAGCGCTGTACCGCGCGCGCCGTGGCTGGGCCAAAGTAGCCGGTCGCGTCCCCTTCCGGATACACGCTCTTGTCGCCCGCGAGGATCAGCTGGAGCTGTTTGACATCCTTACTCCTCAAGCCGCGCACCAATCGAACCGCGAACCCCTGGAAGCCGGGCAGGGCCTGGATACTTGCGGCTGGAGTTATCCCTCTCGCCACAATCCCCGCGCCGGGAGCCGCCACTGGCGGCGCCACGCTTACAGTGGACGTGGTGGTGGTTACCGTGGCCGGAGTCGAGGTGGCGACAGTGGTGGTCGCGGTTGCAGTTGTAGTTGTCGCGGTCGTGGTGGTCGCTACGACAGTCGGGGTACTGCCGCCGCCGCCGGAAGGAGCGGAAATGAAACCGCTAGTTGTGCGGGCGGCGCCGCTCGAGGAGGAGGACTGCGCGGACTCATTGCTCGAGGTATCCCGCGCGGTTACGCGGTAGTAGTAGGTGGTGTTCACCGCCGCGGAGGAGTCGGTGTAATTCACGGTGGTCGAGGCGACTGTACCCAGAACGGCGAAATTGGCAGAGGAGCTGGTGCTTCGCCAAACCCGGTAGTCGGACAGGTCGGATAGGGAGGTGGTGTCAGAATTGGTCGTAACCGCGCTCCAGCTCACGCCAATGTTGGAACTGGCACCGGTTGCGGTCACGCCGGTCGGCGCGGCGGGAGCCAGAGAATCATCGCCGCCGCCCGGACCACCGCCGGAGAAGTGGGTGGTCAGCGCCTTGAGGCGAATGCTGGTCACGTTGGACAGATCTTCCGCCGGGGCCGAGATCAGCGCGTCGGAAGCGCCCAAGTAGTCCACGGTGGTGGTCAAGACGTCATAGTCCTTTAAGGTTTCCGACCAAAGAATAACCTTCATGCCGTCCGCCTGGGTCTTGGTGGTAATGCCGCTCGCGGCCAGGGTGGTGGTGCTTTGAGTGAACTCCAGGGTCAAGGCGGAGTTGAAGTTCGAGACCTTACTGCCCGAGGAGTCCACGAACTCGAAATCGAAGGAGGTCCCGAGCGGCTTGGTGCCGGAGGTCTGAACCATGGCGTTGGTTTGCTTGATGGTCAGCGTACCGGCGGTAGTGCCCGAGCCCAGAGCGGCCGGCGGTACCACGACCCGCACGCCGTTAGTGGGGTCGGAACACTCTCCACCTTGGGCGGGAGTGATCTGGCAAACTTTGGGCGCATTCAAGGTGACCGTGGAGGTCAAGTTGAAGTTGGCCGTGGCCGGGCTGCCGGAGATAACTACCGGATTGGAAGCGTAGGCGGTTTCCGCGTAACCCTCCGCGACCGCGAACAGGTTCCAGGTGCCGTTCGAAACACTCAAGCTGTAAGCGCCGGCGGAGTCGGTCTGGGAACCGGCGAAACCGCCACCCAGCTTTTCCGCCTTGACGAAGGCCCGTCCGGCCGCCGAACCGGCCACATTAACCGTGCCCGAGATGGTCGCGGCGGCGGCTTGAGCCACCAGATTCTGGGTGGTAGTGGCGGTCGAGGAAGCGATAGTCACCTGGATGGGGCTAGTTACGTAGCCGGGTTTTTGGGCGATGGCGTTGTAAGTGCCGAGTGGCAATTTGAGGGAGAAGGCGCCGGCGGAGGAGGCCTGGGCGCCCAGGAAGATGCCGGCGGCGGGATTCGCGAACTGCACGAAAGCATCCGCCAGTTCGTTGCCGGAAGTGGCGCTCGAGTGATACACCGTACCTGCCACCGTGCCCAGAGAGGGCAGAGTTACTTTAATGACCTCGCTGCCGTCCACGGTCAAGGTGGCGGTAGTGGTCGCCACGGTGGTTGAGGCGTGATCCGAGTCGATAGCCGAATCCGAAAGTCCTTTGCCCGGCAGGGAGGCCCGCACTTTGTAAGCGCCAGCCGGCAAACTGATCGTGCCGGAAGTGGCGTTCTTGATCTGCAAATTGTTGCCGGTCTTGGTGGTAAAGTCGTAGAAGTCCACCATCAGTTGATTGACTTGGACCGCGTTGCCGCCGGAATCCTTGACGTTCACCGTTACCGTGCGCGGATTGCCGACCACGAAGTCCTGGCCAGTCTGATCCGCGGAGGTGGCATCCACGCCGGTCAAAGAAGCCAGCCGTCCCAAGGACGGGTCGAAGGCCTCCAGAGTATAGCCGCTGCCGGCCGGCACTTTCAGAATGTAAGTGCCATCCTGGGCGGTGGCGGTTTGGTTGGCGCCCGCCGAACCCCAGGCGCGCACGAAGACATTATTGACCTTGGTGTCGCCGGAACCGCAAGTGGTCGTGTTGCCAGAGGCATCATCATCCCGGCAAACCGTGCCGGAAATGTTGCGGAAGGTGGTGCTGGCGGAGGGCGAGAAGTTGATGCTGGTTAGGTCGGTGGAGGTTACGGTCTTGGTCAGCTGGGGCAGTTCGCCGAAGCCGGGCAGGAAGGCGCCCACTTTCCAAGTGCCGGGTTTGACGTACAAGGTGTAGGAGCCGTCGGAGTTGGTGGGCGAACCGGTGTGGTCGCCGGGACCGAAACAGGGATTACTGGAGGTGCCGGGATCGCAGTAAGCGAAGACGCCCGCGCCCTGGGCGGGGTTATTGCTTTGATCCAAAACCTTGCCGCTAATAGTCCGATCCGGCTTCAAGAGCTTGAGCGTAACCGAACTGGTCGCCGTGCCATTGACCACCAGCGAGCCGTCACTTTTAACTTCCACCGCCAGTTCGCCCGCGGGCGGCAGGCCGTTAGTGAAAGCGCCCACTTGGAAAACTCCGGCCGCGACCGGCAGAGAGAAGGCGCCGGAGGAGTTGGTGGTGCCGTGCGTGCCGTACCCGCCCATGGGAGAGTAGGCGAAGACCTCCGCGCCGACCATGGCGCGGCTTTGCGCGTCCACCACCGTGCCGGACAAGGTCTTACCGGCGGCGGACAAGGTGATAACCACCGTGCCGTCATCCGGCGTACCGGAATTTTCTTTAACGGTCGAACCGGAAACTACCACCGATACCGGCGGCTGAACCACATAGTCCGGCGCCGGCGGGGGCCCGCTGAAGGCGCCTCGGGGCATGGCCGGACCGGCGCCCACCTGCCAGCTGCCGTTGCCAAGTTTCAGGACGATGGTTTGGGCCAAACCGGTGGTGGTGGTGGACTTGACCGTGAACTGGCCCGCGCCGCCGGCAAAGACGTCCACATTCTTACCCGCTGGGCCGGTCAAGCTGACCGTAACCGAAGTCAAAGATCCGGTGGTCGTGAGAGCCAAGTTCAGCGTGGTGGTCGTACCCGAGATCCTAACCGGGGTCGGCATAGGCTGGCCGGAGTAGTCCGTACCGCCCAAAGTAACGAGCGGATCAGTGGACACGCCATAGTCCCCGCTCACGAGCCCGGTGAAAGTCGCCGCGGCCGCGCCGCCAGTGAAAGTAGTAGAGTTGGCCTCGCGCGGACCCGCCATGGGCGAGAACAAACGCACCGTGGCCGTGCCGGAGGAGGCGCCGGAAGCGGTTAAGTTGACCACCAAGGCACTGGAACCGCCAGCTGAGAGGTAAAAGGCCTTAGAGGTGAACGATTCCAAGACGGTCGTGCCGTCCATGGTCTTGATGTCCACCGTGTAGCCGCCGGAAGAGGCGTCCTTGGGCAGGGCGGAGTTCGTAATGTCCCGAATGTCGATGTGCAGGAAGTCATGCGCGTCGCCGGAGCAGGGCGTGGAGTTACCCGCGTCACAACGGGTATTTTGGGTGAGCGTGACGGTGATAGTGCGCGCGCCGGCATCCGCCACTACTCCTGCCACGCCGATCGTGCCCGCGCCGGGACCGTTTACGTCATTGACCATCGGACCCAGGGTGTCCTGTACCGCGCTCGACACATCGAAACCGGTCGGGAAGGTCAGGACGATCTTGCCGCCCCCGCCCGCGGCTTTGATCTGGCTCGAGATCGGCACTTCCACCGCGTACATAGAGGAAACGCCGGCCATGGGCGAGAAGGGACGAACCATCGCCTCCGGCACAAAGGCGTAGGTGGAGGTGGAGAAGTTTTGGGGCGGAGCGCCCATGCCTCCCCCGGATGGCATTTGGCCGCCGGCCGGTCCGCCCGGGCCCACAAAGCCGCCAGTCTTGTTCATATCCAGGATCGTGCCTTGGGCGGAGTTGGGCGAACCGATCAGGTTACCGGACAAGTCGTGTAAATTATTGACCGTAACCAGGAAGGTGCTGCTCATGGGCAGATTCAGATTGCCGATGACCGCCGTCCGATTCTGCGGCTGGTAACTGACATTCTGGCCGGCCATGGTGGACAAGGTGGTGGTTACGCCGCCGACGAGCAAGCTGTAATTGTCCAGCGTCTGGGCCTCCAGGGCCACCACTGGTTCGTCGAAAGACACGGACAGGTTGCGCTGGTCGGCGTTCCCGAACATCACCCTCGGCCCGGTTCCATCCGCCGCGCCGGTCGTGAAAGAGAAGCTATAAACTCCGTCGGTCACGCCATCCGTGTCCTGCAAACACAGGTTGACCAGGTTCTTGACGCAGGGCACGGTGCCGGTGGCGTTGACCTCCACAGTGTAGGAGGTGCTGGGCAAAAAGACGTTTTGGCCCAGGAAGATAATCTCCCCGGTGAAAGGATCAAAGCTGACTGTGCCGGCCGATTCATTCGTACCTTGCTTGACCTTGACCGTACTGCCGCTGATGGAGCTGGGGTCCAGCCGGTCGTCGGTCATGACGTGAATGTCGATCGCGTTGACCGGCACGCCGCTCGTGATACTGGGCAGCTTGCCCGTAACTGACGGCCCGGTCACGTCCACTGCGCCGGTGGTGAAGGGCGCCTCGAAGTTCTGGACCGTCCGGCTGGACGTGTCTTGCACGCCGTTCACCAGGATGCGGTACTCGGTATTGGCCGTGAGCGCGCCGGACAAGGTTAAGACCGCCATATCCGAGGTGAAGCTGGAGTCGGAGGCGGAGGTCAAGACGCTGGACATGGCCACCGCGCTGCCGTCTGAAACCTTGATCACCCGCACGGTGCTGGTCGTGACCGTGCTCGTGGCCACATTGCCGGAGAACTTGATGAAGATCTTCTGCAAGTTAGACGGGATATTGAACGAACCCGGGAAGGGCATAGTGCCCATGACGAAGACCGGAGGCGTCAAGAGGGTGTACCCGCCGCCGGCGGACGCGGGCGTGAAGGTTAGGACGTAATTGCCACTCGCATCCCCGTGGCTGGGGGACGGCTGATTCAGGGCGTTGCCCGCCATGTCGCGTACGGCAGTAGAGGAGGTGGCGTTCAGAGAATCGCCCGATATTTTAAAGGTGTAGGTTACGCCGGCCGAGAGCGCGCCGGAGATGTTGCACCTGCCCGGCGGACCGCTTTGCGGTCCGAAGGTGTTGGCATAGGCCACACTGGCGCAGAGATTGGTGGTCGTGGCCGAGCCGGGATATAGCTGGACGGTGGAAGTGGTAATAGTGCCGAACTGCATCGGCTCGCTGAAATTGAAACCGACGTACTGCAGGTTGGTCGGCACCATCTCGCCCGGCATGCCGCTTGGGAAAGTGCCCTGCACGGTGGGCGCTTGGGTATCATCCGCGCCCGGGCCCCCGAAGGGGAACTCTTTGGGCGAGAGGGAGTTCTGGGGTTCGGGCGAGTTGCGCAAGACAAAGTCGATGTAGTTATTATTCGTATCCGAGGAGTTGCCCTTGAACTCGTCCGTCCCGCCGCTGGGCATGGTGGAGGTGGTGGAGGTCAGCTGGGCCTTGCGTTCATAGGACTTACCGGCCGCAAGTGCCAGGGTGCCGGTGGCTTCCCGGATGGGACTCGCGCCCATGCCCAGCAAGTCGATCACCAGCTGATCGGCGGTAGAGGTCGCGGAAATGTACACGCCGGAATCGGCGGTCAGGTCGTTAGCGGCGGAATCATAGGAAGCGTCCAGAGAGCCAGAACCGCTATAGCTGGAGTTAGAGCCGATCAGGTAGTAACCCTTGTCCGGCAGACTGGAACGCATACGAGTCAGAGTTTTCGCAGTATCCGTCCCGCCGGTACGGATGTGCAGATAAAGATTGCCTGTATTCAAGGCCAGATCGCTGAAGTTATACAACTCCACGAACTCATCCTGGGTGTTGGCGGTGCCGGCCGCCTTGACCTCGGAGATCTTGACCGCCGGCAAGATGGTAACGGTGGTGGTGGCCAGAGTGTTGCCCACCAAATCCTGCACGCCGCCTATGTCCACGGTGTTGCCGGCGCCCCAATCTAGGGTGGTGGAGGCGGTGGTCTGAAGAATGCCAAAGGTCCATTCCGGCACCAGATTGACATTTTGAATGCCCGGCGTGTCTCCCGGAGCCGAGGTCTGGAGGTTGGGGTAGTTGGCCGCGCTGCTGGCGGAAACACTATCTACCGCCTCGGAATACATAACGTCCAGGGCGGATAGGGCGTGCAAGAAAACACCGGCTACGGAGGGAGCGGTGCTGTCGCCCGGGCCATAAAGGTCCGAGGGACCGCCGGCGACCGGTTCGCTTTGGCTGTTCCGGACGGTGGAGGAAGCGGCAACAAGCCACTGGCCGGGCGAGGCGGGATTGACCGGCGCGCTAACTGTTAGAACCGCTATGGTGCCGGGTTGATTGGCGGAAACCGCGACGATCGAGGCCGAGCCGCCCACCGAGCCACCCAAAATAAAATCCCCCAAACCGAGGGGCGTGGAGGTGGCATTCGTGGATTGGACCGACTGGTCAAAGTAAACCGCGATCTTATTGGAATCACCGGCGGTCTTGAACTTGACCTGGCTGATCTGCGGGGCAACGGCCAGCGCGCTGGTCGCGCCCAGGAGCACCCCGGCCGTGATTAGTATCGGAAAATATTTTTTTATAGACATGACTTAAGCCGTATTTAGAAGATACAGAAAACGAGACCTTTGGTTGGTTATTGTTTAAATTATAGCAGATCCTGTTCGCGCCGCCTGTGCATATTTATCTTTAATTAACCCATACCTGCCAGAATCGTATTCGAGGTCGGGCCTCGGGGATTCTTAAGGCCCGACCTCATGAATTCGCCAAGTCATCCGACCTGGCGTCCAGTCGAATGACCGGACGGGTCGCCCCCCTTATTCTCATCGATTCGGGAGTGGCGGTTAACTGGAAATGGGTAACCTCTCGCTCCCCTATTAATTCATCCCTCCCGAAATTAACGACCCTCCCATATTTTGTTCAAAGTGGCAGAAAACCAGATCTTAAAAAAACCGTTGTGAATATTAGTTTTCCTGGAGGCGTGAGGGGTTAACTGGAAATGGTATTAGTCATAAGGGCGTATAAGTCGTATGACTAAAAACAATCCAGCCCTCCGATTTTATTCGGAGGGCTGGATCTTTATCTCCCTCCGGCCGTCACAAGCGACCGGAATGATTAATGATTAATGATTAAGATTAATGATTAATCTTAGCGTAACCCCTGGAGCAGCTGATTCAGCTTGGCTCGAGTGGCCGGACCCACGTTGCCATAACCCGACTGACCGGCTCTGGCAACACCGTACTTCACCTGGAAGGCCTGCGCTGCTCTCTGGGTTAAGGAGCCGTAGTAACCGGTCGCCGATCCATTGAAGAGGCCCAGGGCCTTGAGCAGATTTTGGAGGGCGGTCACGTCCAATCCTTGGGAACCTAGAACCAGAGCTCTGGCGAACCTGCCGCTCGGCGGGAAGGCCTCGGAGGGCAATCTGCCTGGAGCGGCTGGCGCCGCCGGAGTCGTCCCGGCCAGCTTGGCTTGAAGTTGGGCCTGCAGATACGTGACGTATTGGATCAATCCAGTTAAGTAGGTTTGGAGGTCGCTCCGGGTCGGATTCTTGGGCAGAGTGGGCAGAGTCGGTGCCACCGGGGCTGGTGCGGGCGCAGGAGTGGGAGTTGGAGTCGGTGCGGGAGCTGGCGTAGGGGTACCTCCCCCGCCGCCACCGCCCCCCCCACCGCCACCGCCCGACGGCGCACCACCGCCGGGCGTGCCCTCGGTCGAGGTACACTTAGACGAAGTCGGCGCGAAAGTCACCGTCTGCGCCGTCAAGTTCTGGTCGGAGATCTCCACCTGTTGAACTTGACTGCTACTACAGAAGATGGAAACGATCGCCGAGTTCTCTTGCCCGGACACGGTCAGGGCGCGATCCGCCGAGGTGATGGTGAACTTGCTGCCCGGCACGGTCACGACCACCGCGCTGGTCGCGTTCACGGTATAGGACGTCGCGGCCGACCCGGCAACTACCAAAAGATCAATTGCCGGGTTGGATAGCGTGGACGTGGTATTAACCGAGAAGTTAACCGCCGCCGCCTCGGCGCTCGCCGCCCCCAAAGAGAAGACGGCGAGGCCGAAGACCAAGATTGCCCACACGCTTCTATTGCCTAACTTGGACAGTGTGGTCATTGGGTTAGGTAATTTAGATTAGTGTTGCCAGACGTCCGCGCGCCAGGTTTTGGAAGCGGAAGTGACCGTGCCAGTGATGGCGCAGGCCCGCACCGTGACAGTGCTCGCGCCGGAAACATACCCGCTCCAAACCAGACCGGCTTCAATGTCGGTAGGCGGGCCGAGGGCGACGGAATCGTTAGTAGTCGCGCCAGTTACGGTAACTGTTCCCGTAGAACAAGTCGAAGTAGCTACCGTTCCGCCACCGAATTGAATACTGCCGGTTGCCGACAGGTGCTTGGTAATGGCCGTGCCGCCGGATCCGATCGTCGCTGAACCACCCGAATACAGGATGGTTGCATCCGCATCCGGGAAGGTGTAGGTGCGGAGAGCGGCGGGACCGGAGATCGCGAAGTAACCCGAGCCGGTGCCGCCGTAATTAGAAGCCAGGGTGGTGGTCGCGGTTACGGCGCTCGTGCCGTTGCCGACCAGCAGACCGGTCAGAGTCGCGGCACCGGTGCCGCCGTTCGCGACCGGCAGAGTGCTGGTTGCGTACGTACTAAGATCAATCGGCGTACCATTCCAAGCGCCAGTGGTAATCGTGCCCACCTTAGTGATTCCGGTGGTAGCGGAATTTAGATCCGAGATGTTGGCCGCGACCAGCGTCGCCCAACCGGGAGCCGCGGAATTCCCGCCGCCGTCGCCAGTCTGGCTCAAGAACTGCTTGACGGCAGTCGTGTTGCCCGCCAGCCGGGTAGTCACACCGCTGGCGCCGCCATACATCGTGTCACCCAAAGTAGTCATGGGCGATCCCAAAATGGACGTATCCGCATCCGGGAAGGTGTAAGTACGAACCGCGGAGGGACCGGCGACTTTGAAGTAAGCCGAGCCGGTGCCGCCGTAGTTCCAGGCTAGGGTGGTGGTCGCGGTTACGGCGCTCGTGCCGTTGCCGACCAGCAGACCGGTCAGAGTCGCGGCACCGGTACCGCCGTTCGCGACCGGCAGAGTGCTGGTAACCATCGTGCCCAGATTCACTTTGGCGCCGCCGATGGTGAATGCACCCGCGTTGTCCACGGTCACATCCCCGGAGCTAGCAACCCAGGTCGGGACTTCAGAAGCGTTGGCCACCAGGATGTTGGCGGCGGTCGTGGTCGCGAGCTTACTGGCCGCGATGGAGCCAGCCAGCATGGCGTTGGTGACCTTGCTCGCGCCGA
>JACRFR010000040.1 GCA_016212635.1 Candidatus Liptonbacteria bacterium
CCGTTCCGGGAGTGCGGAGAGCATTTCAAACACCTCAATGGGCATACCTCGTTTTCAAAAAGCAGGAATCCAGACTTGCCATACCCGGATATCTTGTTGTGAAATTTGCCGAAAAAACCAACCCAAGAGGAAGCGGTACCTATTCCCCCTCCCTAACTTTGTAGAACCGAATCGTATCGTTCCCATACTTCTCAAGTGTCTCGGCCGTAGCGGGCGTAAGTGGCACAAGCGCTCCCGATTTCTGCAGCTTACCCTTCAGCCATTGGCCCAAAAGCTGCAGATTTCCGCTCGAACGTATGTTTTTGAAATTATCCCCGCTGGTACGCATCGGAATGATATAGCCATCGTCGGTATAAGCTAAAAACGGCCCTCTGGGATAAACCGGCAAGATGTTTATCTCGCGGGGCGCGATAAGCTCAACCTCATACCAGGGCCTCGGGGTAACTTTCCCGGTCAAACGCGCCCACCGTCCTTTTCCGAAATGAAACTCCCCGAGCTTACGCTCGGGGTATCCAACCAATTTCAAACCGCAAGGCCGGTTTGCCCCGCATCCTCGTTCCCTTGCGCCTCGATGTAGCGTCGGATGGTAGCTTCATCAACTCCTACGGTTAAAACGAAGCATCCTTCCGACCAAATACCGTCTGTGCCCCAGTAGACCTGCTTGAGAAACGGAAACTGCTCTTTGAGCTTTCGGGAGGTGTTGGTTTTGATCAAACGGACCACGCTGCCTACGGTCATTTGTGGAGGTATGGAGACCAGGACATGAATGTGATCTTGGTCGTGGTTTATCTCTTTGAAGAAGATCTGCGGATAGTGCTCGGGGATGTCGAGCAGTTTCCGTTTCAGGTAGACGAATAAGCCTTCGTTGAAGATTTTCCTGCGGTATTTGGTCGGAAGGACTAGGCGATAGTCGCACAACCAGATACAATGGTGATCTTTGCGGTAGTGACGCTGCATGGCCTTTCCATTTTACCACGGCAAGGGAACGAGGCGCGGGTACGCGCCTCCATCCCCGCGCTAACGCGACGGGGTATTAATGCGCGAATAAAATCTGGGGCTAAAACGATCGCGAAGCTCCTTCAGAATCGGCACTCTAACTCTGGATCTTTTTAACTCTATAAATTTGTGTGTTGTTATCTTTTCCGGCATAAATTTATTATATATGACTTTCGGGCTCGGTTCTTACATCCATCCCAAAACTCACTCAACAGGTGGTCCCTCGTCGCTTCGCTCACTCGGGACAGTGAAATTCTAAAGCCCCGATTACGGGGCTAAGAATTTCTACTGCGCGGGCGGCCGGATTTGAACCGGTGATCTTCTCCGTGCACTAATCCAATACTTTCGTAAAGGCGTGGACTATATCTTTGCCGTGCCCCGCAGAATGCGGGGTGTAGGCACTCTGGTATCTAGTCTCTACGGCGCCCCCGCGATCCCGCTTGGCGGGATTTTACGGGGTTCCCACGGTGTTCGCGTGTCTCAATAAAGAGATTTAGCCTTCACCGTTATCCCAGAGTTTTCATCCCGCAATTTCTCGCGGGAGCTGCACGAATCTACAGGGAGACGTGTTAACCAGGCTACACCACGCCCGCAGTCTGTAGTGTTTTGCGAGCTTGCTGGAATTTTCTAAATTTCCTTTCAAGAAACAAGCTGGCCGTACCATTATTGTATATAAAATTCGAGAGTGCAAGACTGTCTTTCGCTGCGAAAACAAGCTCATATCCCCCTTTTTTCTTTACTATAAAACCACCACGTACATAGGGACGGAGGACTCGCCACAATCCTCCCAAAAAATCCTTGCTTCCAGAAGTAAATCTGGTCGCAAATTGCCATTTCCACCTTGCCCTGTCTTTCCTCCAGTATCTCCCAAGGTGAACGCATCCATCCCCATCGAAGTAACCACGGATGTAATCAGAGAGATATTGGGCCGGGATTTTGGAGGGGAACTGGATAATTTTGCTTTTGTTGGGAGTGATTCCCAGGCACAACAAGTCTTCATACATTTCTTTGCTTCCTATCTGAAATCTATATCGTGTTTTCCAGTGTTCCGTTTCTGGACGGGAGGATATCTTGTGACTTGAACCGAGTGTCTTCTTAATCTTTAAGAGAATGTCCAAATCGGTAATTTCCAGAGAAAGAAAGTGGGCACCCCGGCGATTTTTGATCATATTGCCATCGGCAGCGAAAAAACCTAAAACATACGCCATATTGTGCGACCATTTTTTGAAAAACTTTTTATTTACTGACTTAAAAATCGGCACCTACATATAATACCACGTGACAGGACATTATGCTAACCTATTTACACACAATAAATTCACGGAACATAGATGGTTCTCCTAACCTAATAATTTTTTGAATTCTGCCTCGGTCAGAGTCTTGACCCCCAGTTTTTGCGCCTGCTGGTATTTGGAACCGGGGTTTTCGCCCACCACCACATAGTCCGTATTGCGGGAAACTGCTGAAACCCAATCCCCGCCTGCGCGGCGTACCACCTGCTTGGATTCTTCTCGGGACATACTTCCCAAGGTGCCAGTAACCACTATTTTCTTACCGGCGAGCGCGGCGCCCCGGGCGCGGGATTCGGGTGGAATAATTTTCACTCCCGAGGCGAGAAGCTTGTCGACAAATTGGCTGTTACGCTTGTCCCGAAAATAATCGGAGATGCTCCGGGTCACGGTCTCGCCAATGTCGGGAATGACGTCGATCTCGGCCAGGCTGGCTTTCCTCAAGGCTTCCAGACTCCGGAAATGCTCGGCCAGGTCCACCGCGGTCTCCTCTCCCACATGCAGGATGCCGAGACCCAAGAGAAAACGCCAGAGCGGCACGCATTTGTGTTCCTCAATGGAACAGGTGATGTTGTCCGCGCTCTTTTCGCCAAAGCGCGCGAGGACCGCGACGTCTTCCCTCCGAAGAGTGAAGATGTCCGCCGCATCGGTGATTAGTCCTTCGTCCTTGAACCGCTCAATAATCTTGGGGCCTACGGTGTAGATCTCAAAGGCATTGACCAGGTGCAGGATGCCGCGCAGGTTCTTGGCCGGGCACTTACGATTGGGACACACCGTGGCGACACCTCTCCCTCCTCCCCTCGCCCCTCCTCGGGCAGGAGGGGAACCCGAAGAAATCATTCGGCGCTCTACGAGATGCCCACAGGCGGGACAGCGCTCCGGCAGATGGAAGGTCTTCTCCCGGCCCGTCCGGAGCTTGAGTAAAACCTCCACGATCTGGGGGATGACGTCGCCCGCCCGCTGGATCACTACCGTATCCCCGATCTTGAGTCCCAACCGCCGGATCTCGTCCTCATTGTGCAGGCTGGCATGGGTGATAGTCACCCCGCCGACCGCGACCGGTCGCAAGACCGCGACCGGGGTCAGGTTGCCCTGACGCCCGATCTGGATCTTGATGGCCTGGACTACCGTGGTCGCCTGTCGAGCGGCGAATTTGAATGCGACCGCACCCCGGGGAGCCTTGCCGATCACGCCCAGGCGGCGGAACAGTTCTATTTCGTTCACCTGAACCACAATGCCATCAATCTCGAAGGGCAGGGAGTCCCGCTGGGCCTCGATCTTCTTCTGAAACTCTATAACTTCCTGGATGGTGCGGCAGACCTCCGAGTGCCGGTCGACCGGGAAGCCCAACATGGCACACAGAGCGTGCTCTTCCGCGTGGGTTGTTTGACCCAGATCGGTCGTGAGCTGGTAAGCGTGCCAATCCAGCCTGCGACTGGCGGTAATCTTAGGGTCCAGCTGGCGCAGGGAACCAGCCGCGGCGTTCCGGGGATTGGCGAACCCCTCGGAACCTTGTCTGTTCTGTTCTTGGTTCATTCTTTGGAAGGCCGATTTGCTCATGAGCGCCTCGCCCCGTACCTCGATCTCGTCCTGCTTAAGCAGGGCCCGCGCGAGCTTGTCCCGCAAACCCTTAGGAAAAGACTCGGTCTGTTTCAGGGTCCGGTTGAGACGCAGAGGTATGGCCCGGATGGTCCGCAGATTTTGAGTGATATCCTCGCCCACTCGGCCATCGCCCCTCGTCGCGCCGCGCCAAAACGCGCCGTCCCGATAGATCAAGCTGGTAGCCAAACCGTCGAACTTCAGCTCGGCGAAGTAGGTCCACTTAGTGTCCGGCAGTAATTTTTTGATGCGCTCCTCCCAGTCCGCCATCTCCGACTCACTGAAAGCGTCGTTCAGAGACAACATCCGGGCCGCGTGGGCGACCTTGAAAAATTTGTCCAGTGCCTGGCCCGCCACTCGGTGGCTGGGCGAGTTAGGGTCGGCCAGCTCCGGAAATCTAGTTTCCAGTTCACGCAGTTCGCGGATCAAAGAAGTGTAAACCTCGTCGGTTACGGCAGGATCGTTTAAGACATGATACCGGTAGCGCAGATCTTCGATCTGGGTCTCCAGCTTGCGGATCCGTTGTTTAGCTTCCGCTAAAGTCATAAGCGTATTTTACCCTGTAAAGTCGCCCAAGGCGACCACGGGGCAGGCCTAGCAAATACGGGAGGGTGCACCTCTCCGCTCCTCTCCTTAGAAAGGAGAGGTTGGGTGAGGTTGCCTCTATCTTCCTTCTCTTCACTACTCCCTACTCGCCACTCCCTACTCGCTATTTAAAACGTCGCCTCCAGCACGCGGATAGAACGACTGGACCGGCCGGAACTGCGAATCAAGGTAGTGGAGGCATTACTGCAGTCGATTTCCACGCCAGGATTATTCCCTTGATCATAACACTTCACGGTCACGCCGGTGTCGCCGTTGGTGAAAGCCGGTAAGGGCGGCGCGGGCGATTGACAGGGCACGTCCAGCAACGGATCGCAAATGTAGCTGTATAGCCCCCATTCGATCCCGCTATCCGCGGCGAAGACTGCCTTGGCGGAGTTGGCCATGTCGTTGGTCTGGCGGATTTGGTAAACCATGAGTAAGCCGGCGATGGTGGTCGCGCCCAGCAAGACCCCGCCCAAGGTAAGCGTGGTTAGGATCATGACTTGACCCCGGCAAGAGCGGAGAGCGGAGAGCGGAGAGCGGAGAGCGGAGATTCTGCGTAGAATCATTAGCGTTTTTTTAGGTTCGCAGTGCACGAATCAGGCCAGTCAACATAGCCATCAGCTCTCTGCAATTTTTAGATATATCAATATAAGTATCTTCCGAAATATAACCTTCCGAACATAAAGCAAAAAACCAATCTTCGGTTTCCCCAGCAGATCCCCGTGATATTTCCAAAAAGGAAATAAAACTTTTCCCGCGATGGCCACACCAACCCTCCACAATGTTGGCTCGAATCGAAAGCAGGCTGCGGACTAACTGCCTCACGATTGCCTCTGAAACAAAATCTTTACGGACGGCTCTTAATATCTTAAGTCCCTTACTTATCAACTGGCAAGACTTTTGCCAGACTAGTAAGTCCCTGTAATCTTTGATTTTGCCTGTTTTTTCACTGTTCTCTGGCATTTCATCTCTTTTCCCTTTTCGCTTTTCGCTCTCCGCTCTTCGCTTTTATCCCTCTCCCATTCCCCTTACTTTTCGCTTTTCGCTCTCCGCTCTTCGCTTCCTTTACTGCGGCCTGACTTCAATGATCTGCGGGTTGGGCACTTGGACTAATATAAACTGGGTGCTGGTCCCGCTCGCGTTGGTGGCGGTCAGATAGAAAGTGGCACTCTGGGTTAAGGGCGGAGTGGTGTAGGA
>JACRFR010000039.1 GCA_016212635.1 Candidatus Liptonbacteria bacterium
AGCCGCCTGTCCGCCTCCGGCGGAGAATCCAGGTGGGAATACTGAATGGATCCCGGATATTTTTCACAGCTCTGAAAAATTCCGGGATGACCCGAGGACGCAGCAAGCTGACGGGGTATGAACCCTAAAAGAGAATCAAAAGCCCGGACTCTACTTTCTAAAATTAAACTTTCAAATATCTGCCAAACTTCCTCCACGGTGATCGCCGCCAGGTTGGGACAGGGATCTAGAAAGCGCTCGCTCAATCTTATCTCCTTGTATCCAGTTACTACGCCATGGCGAAATAACTGGATAGACACAATGTCGGGGCTAATTCCCTATTAACCCCGATGTCGATCAAAAGTTCTTCGGTCTTGCAATAACCAAAGAATTAACTGCCTGCCAAACTTCTTCCACGGTAACCACCGCCATGTTGGGACAAGGATTTAAGTTGCAACTGGGACCGGGGCAGGGGTGAATCGGTTTAGATCGCACTACGGCAACTTTTTCCCCGAGCGGCCGCCAGCGTTCGATCCCCGACCACTCGCTCATGATGGCCACGGTGGGAATGCCTGCCGCGCCCGCCAGGTGCATCGGGCCTGATTCGCTCCCGACAAATAACACCGCCCGCGATAGAAGTTCGTAGGTCCCTCGGACCGTGCACTTGCCGACCAGATCTGTGATGCGGTCCTTAACACTGACCTGTTCTATAAATTCCAAACCGAGCGCCAGATCATTGATGCCCCCGACGAGCACGATCTTAAGACTCGGCTCGTCCGCCAAAAGCTTGCGGGCCAGTTCCACGAACTGTGCGAGTGGCCACTGGCGATAGCTTCGGCCGGCACCCAGGTGAAAAACGGCAAAGCGCTGGAGTTGGAACTTGGCCAGTAACTCGGTCGCCTTTTGCTTGGTGTCGGACGGGATGGATATCCGTTCCGGCGGAGTTTCGCCGTCGTAGCCCAAGCGCCGGGCAAGCGACATATAGATTTCGGACTGATGCCAGCCGTCGGGATAACCGGCGCGGATATTCAGTAAACACGCAAATAATTTGCGCGCCAAGCCGGCTCGCAAAGGCACTCCGGCCCGATGCATGGCGCGCACGATTAGGGGGTTGCCCTGGAGGTCCACTGCCAGATCCGGCGCGAGCTCCCGGATCTGTTCCGCCAGCCGGCAGACCAGGCCGTGATCGAAGAACAATTTTCGGGGTGCTTTTTGCACATCCGGCGCGCCGGTCCAAATCCGAACTTCCCGCAAGTAAGGACTGCCCTCAAACACTTCTCGGTTCCAGGGCGCCGAGATTAGGGAACAGTCGGCACGCGGAAAAGTTTTGGCCACCGCCTCGAGAGTAGGCGTCGCGAGAAATGAGTCGCCCAAACGGTCGAGTTTCAAAAAAAGAATTCTGCGGACGGCGAGCGGATCGATCGAGGCTCGGCTCGGCCAGAAAAATAAACCGCCTAGAGAATCAATCAAGCCGGCTACAAAGCGCATCCCAAAACTGGAGTAGTCCTTGGCGAGCATTGGATTAATTCTACAACATTCCGATGCGTCCTAGGGGCTCACCGGTCTTACTTGTGGTTAGCCCGGTCGAACTATACGTCCCATAAGTCCTATAGGTCTAATAGGTCTTATAGGTCATAGAGGGTCCTGTAGTTGCGGGGATGAGCGACTGCAGGTACCATACGAGCCATGACCATTATCCGCTCTCTGGCCCTGGCTTTGTTTGTGTCTCTCACCTTGCCCAATTTGGTTCTCGCCGCCGCCCGACCACTCTCGGTCTCGGCCTGGGTACCCTACTGGAAGAAAACCGCGGGCGTTGCGGAAACTACGGCCCATCTGAACCAGATCCAGACCATCTCCCCTTTCTCTTTCGAGGTCGGACCGGACGACCAGCTGATCGACAAACTGAAGCTCGGTGAGGAACCGTGGTTGACGCTCCTGACCAGTGCTCGCAAGAAAAAAGCGGAAATAATTCCAACTATCCACTGGGCGGACGGTGATGCCATATCCCTGACACTCGCCTCCTCCACCCTTCGGAAAGCCCAGATCGCCGCAATCGTCTCTCTCCTGAAAGACAATAAGTTCAACGGCATAGACATTGACTACGAAAACAAACCGGCCGAGAGCCAGGCCAACTTCTCTCGCTTCCTGCGGGAACTCGCCGCGGCCCTGAAGAAAGACCAGAAAATCCTGACCTGCAGTATCGAGCCGCGAACTCCCTGGGCGGACCGCACCACGACAGCTCAAGGATCAGAACCCCGCACCAGACCCGCCGAGCGGGACGGTGCGGGGCGAATGTACGCCAACGACTATAAAGCTATCGGCCAGTACTGCGACCGCGTCCGCATCATGGCTTACGATCAGGGCCGGATTGATGTCAAACTGGATTGTTGAAAGGCAGCCGGGAAATGTACCTGCCGATCGCGGACCCGGACTGGGTGGCTAAGGTCCTGCGGGAAACCGTGACCCAGATCCCGAGAAACAAGATCGAGCTGGGTATCCCAACTTTCGGCTACGAATACGGTGCCGTGAGCGCTTCGAGCACCGCCTGGCAACAGGAAAAACTGCGCAGTGTGACCTACCAGTCGGCGAGTGAGCTCGCGCGACAGGTGAGCACAACCCCCCAAAGGAATCTGGCCGGGGAACTCATGTTCCGCTACACCGCGAGCACCTCGACCCTACCCGCTCGGATAGTTTCTTTCCCGGACGCGAACTCCACCGCTAACCTGATTACTCTCGCCCGTCGCTTCCGCCTGCGCGGAGTGACCATTTTTAAACTGGACGGCGAAAGCGATCCCAACCTGTGGCAAGTTCTGCGCTGAATCTTCGGGTTTGCCCCCTCCGCAAAATAGAACCAGATACCCATAATCTCCCCTTGGCCGATCGGCCAAGGGGAGATTATTCTGACTTCTTACTTCTCTCCCTAAAATCCTAACTCCGAGGCGATACCACCAAGCGCAGCAATCACCAGTTGGATGTGTTCCGCACGGTCTATGCCTAGTTCTGTGATGCCTTGGTCGATCTCCGCCCGGTTGATCTTGGCGGCGAAGCCTTTTTTCTTTAAGTTTTTTTCCACTGACTCCGGGGTCATGGTCGCGAAGCGATCCGGACGCATATAGGCGCAAGCCATAACGAAGCCGCACAACTCGTCCACCGCGAAGAGGCACTTGGCCATCGGCGTGTCCCGCAGTACGCCGGAGTAGGTCGCGTGGCCTTGGATCGCTCGGATAATCTCTTCTGGGTAACCGCGCTCGCGCAAGATTTTTTCGCCCGCAAAGGGATGCCCCGTGTGTGTCTCCGGATTTGGCACCGGGTATTTTTCATAATCAAAGTCGTGGAGCAAACCCGCAACGCCCCACTTTTCTTCATCTTCTCCAAGCTGGCGAGCATAAGCCCGCAACGCCGCCTCGACGGCCAGGCAGTGCTTGCGCAAGCTCTCGGAGCTGACGTACTCCGCGAGCAATTTCCAGGCGTCTTCTCGGGTAGGCATGGCTGAGGTATTAATATGACCGACATTATAGCATATCTGATTTATCGTCATTATCGTCATCGGGTGACGACAGAATGAGTGAAGCCCGACGCGGTAGTCGGGCTTCGAAACACTACTGACTTTCGCATAATACATTAACAGAATAAAGAGGACTTCTTGAGGAATCCTTTGAGCGTGTCAACCCGCCGCTGGAGGCGGCGCTTCATGCGCCGGATGCGGGCATCGAGATCTGCCAGCCCGGCGGGGTAGA
>JACRFR010000041.1 GCA_016212635.1 Candidatus Liptonbacteria bacterium
GAGCCGCCTGTCCGCCTCCGGCGGAGAATCCAGGTGGGAATACTGAATGGATCCCGGATATTTTTCACAGCTCTGAAAAATTCCGGGATGACCCGAGGACGCAGCAAGCTGACGGGGTATGGACCCTAAAAGAGAATCAAACATCCTGACGGTTTAAGGATTCCCGATCCCAGATTCACGATTTACGTTTCACGCTTCACGGCTTACTCCTCGCCCATCGCTTTTATCGTTACCCCATCCCCTGCTTGCCAGCCGTATCTTCTTACCGCCCCTGCGGGAACTTCCAGAACTTGGTCAACCATTCCCGGCGGGAAGTAGGCCTGAAGCTTGAGCAAAGAGGAGCTCCCGGACGGGGACCCCGACGCTTCGGTCTGTCCCGGCTGTAACGTCGGGATCGGAGCAAGTAGGTTTTCCGAAAAACCGACGATCTTGCCGTTTCGGATCCAGACAATGTCGATCGGGAAGCGCATATCTCTCATCCAAAAACCGTATGGTCCGGGGATGCCGAAAATAAAGAGCATGCCCTGATCCTCGGCCAGGCCGGCGCGACCCGAGAGTCCCCGCATTCGGGTGGTGGTAGTATTGGCGATCTCCACGCTCAAAGTGGTATCGCGAATAGTCAGTGTGGTCCGCGCGAGGGGCGGATTGGTTTGGCCGCTAATCACATACCCCCACCAAAGCGAGCCGAGTCCCAGCCCCACTGCCAACACTGCCGCTATGAACCAGAAGATAAACACGGCGCGAAGCTTCATAAGACCTATTATTTTATTATACCAGGACGCATCGACCCTCGCGTAAGCCAGCCAAATAGAATTAATCCCAGAAACGACAAGGTGCCGGCATAGATCAAGCCCGCCCAAGAACCAACCTGCGTCCAGAGCAAACCGCCGATGATGCTGGCGCCAAGGGAAGAAAAACCAATGGCCAGATTTAAAAATCCCTGGCCGGTGCCAATCACACTCGCAGGCAGGAAGCGGCTGGCCAGGACGCGCTGCAGGCCATCCGTAGCCGCGGAATAAACTCCCAAGAGGACAAAGAGTGCGATCAGCATCGCCATGCCGATGTTGCCCGCTAATCCAAAGTAGGTCAAGCTCGCCACGCCAAAACCGGCGGTAATGACCGTGCGCTCGCCAATGCGATCCGCCAAGCGTCCCAGGGGGATCGCGGTCAAGACAAAAGCCAGGTTATAGATCAAATACACGATGGGGATCATGCCGATCCCGAAGCCAACTTCTTTGGCCCGGAGAAGTAAGAGCGCCGGCGGCAAGGAACCCAGGCCAAAAACAAAAATAGCGAAGATGACCGCCAGGAAACCAGGGGTGCGGCGGATGGTTTGCCAGCGACTTATCCGCACTGTCTCCGGGGGCGGCGCTTCCCGGCGGCGCACATCTCGCACAAAGCCGAAACTCAATAGCGCCGCCAAGCCGACCACGAACGCCACCAAAAACAGGTGCCGAAAGTTCATGCCCAGAAGGGGCAAGAGCAGAAACGCCGCGAGCGGGCCCAAGGTGGCACCCAGCGTATCCAGCGAGCGGTGAAAACCAAACGACTTACCTAGCTCGTGCGACTCGACCGATTCTACGATTAACGCGTCGCGGGGCGCGTCACGCAGGCCTTTGCCCACTCGATCCACAAAACGCAGTCCCAGCACCTGCCAGGCGTTGGCAACCAGCGCCAAAAACGGCCGGACCCCGACTGATAAAGCATAGCCTAAAATAGCGGGCGTTTTGCGGCGTTGGATACGATCCGAAACGTAGCCGGATAAAAATTTCAGGACACTGGAGGCCGCGTCTGCCACGCCCTCGATTAAACTGACCATAAACGCCGGCGCCCCCAAGACCATAGTTAAAAATACCGGCATCACCGAGTGCACCATCTCGGCCGAGAAGTCATTAAAAAAACTGACCAGGCCTAAGAAAAAAACGTTCCGTTTGATACCCCAAATTTTCTCCATAGATAAGATCGGCTAATTGTAGCAGATCGGGAGTGTGCTACAATATCGGCGTATTATCGATGCTAGATTTTCTGTCATTCCCGCGAAGGCGGGAATCCAGGGTTTCTTCGGAAAATCATGGATCTGGATCCTCGGGTCCCGCCTTTGCTAAAGCTACGGATGGGCACGGCGGGCCCGAGGATGACAAAAGGGTTGGTCATAACTCAAGATTGCAATAATCATCAAAGTCGCAGAAAAAATATTTGTTTTGCTACCTGGAATTACGAAACTGGTAATTTTGTGCCCTGGGTGCCATTCCTCCCCTTATCTTAAGGGAGGTGAGGTGGGGTGGGTCAGTCCCTCCCCTTTTCCAAGGGGAGGTGAGGTGGGGTCTAGAATCCAGGACCCCCTCTGGCTCCCCCTTAAACAAGGGGGAGGATGGAGTTTCGTAATTCAAGGCTTACTAGACTAAATGAAATCATACCGCAACGCTGACCTAGCTCTGCTTTTAATCCGGCTCGGCCTAGCCGCAATTTTTCTGTTCCACGGCATCGCTAAGGCCATTGACCTGTCCGGCACCGCGCAGTTTTTTAGTGTGATCGGACTGAATGCGCCAATCGCTTACTTGGTCATCGTCATTGAAACCCTGGGCGGCCTGGCGATGTTTCTGGGTGTCTGGCCCAGGGTGGCCGGCATCGCCCTGGCCATCACCATGCTCGGCGCCATGATCACGGTTAAGTTTGCCAAAGGTTTCGGCGGCGGGTGGGAGTTCGATCTGATTTTGTTCTTGGCCGCTCTGGCCGTCGCCCTGGCCGGCCCGGGCAAATACGCCATAGGCAAGAAGAAACTGGGTTAATCTTCGGTCTTCGTAAGACCGCTGGTCTTACGAAGACCCAGACATTAATCTCCCTATTTCCCCACATTCTACATTCCACATTCTACATTCCCTTCTCTAATAACCCATACACCACCACTCCTACCGAAACGCTTACGTTTAGGGATTCCTTGCGGCCAAGCATGGGGATCTCCAAGATCTTATCCGCGAGCTTTAGAACTGACGGCGGCAAGCCGCGGACTTCATTACCGAACATTAGAGCGACACGCGGAAGGGAGTAGCGAGTGGGGAGTAGGGAGTAGTATGGGACGGACCGAGGGTCCTGTTCCACGGCGAAAATTTTGTAGCCCTCCGCGCGCAGTTTGCGAACCACTGCGGCGACGCCGTTCTTTTTCTCCCAGGATATCGTCTTTTCCGCGCCCAAGGCAACTTTGGAAATTTGTGGCCGATACTTGCCCCAACGATCTACTGGAGCGGGCGTGTAGCCGCAAAGGTAGATCTTCTCTACGCCCGCCCCATCCGCGGTGCGAAAGATAGAACCGACGTTATGTAGACTGCGGATGTTATGGAGAAGTAAGATCATAGAATTTTCCCGAGGTCGGACCTCAAGGGATTCCAGAGGTCCGACCTCCAAATATTAAAGGCTGGGCTTCGAGAATTTCCTTTAATTATGCGGCCCCAGAACGGTTTTTGACAAATCCGCGCTTCAGAAGCTATGATTAAATTAGCGTGAGGGTGTTTTCTCCTTGACGCCCTCGCTCTGATGTCTTCCTGCCACCCCGAGTGACGGCAGGTTTTTTTATGCGCCCAAACATGTACGGGGCAGACGCCTCTGCGTTGACCCGAGTATTAAATCCCTGACTCCTAGGTCATCGCAAGACGCAAAATTAAACTCTATCTCGCATTCAGAAATTCCAATGTTGCGACATCCGATGTCCAACAGTCAACAGAGATAATATTTGGGACAACCGATGTCGAGTTACTGAATTTCGAAATCTTCCGTGTTTCGGTCGGTGTCTTGCAGGCCGCCCCCGGAGCTCTTCCGAGCCAGAACTTGGCTGGCGACAGGATTAGTCGGGAAAGGCGAACCTTCCACATAGGGATTGGTGTGCCCGTTGCCCCAGGCGAGCGCGTCCATGACCACTCCGGTCTTATCTAAAAGCGCGACACTGTTATTATCCGAAATAGAGGCGGTGCTCGAGAGATTGGCGCCGGTCGAAGTGGCGAAACCATTCTCCGAATTAGCCCAGATGAAATATCCTTTGGCCGCAACTGTTGTGCCGCTGGGAATTTCCCGGATCGAGGACTCGCTGCCGGACTGCGTTCGCTTGCGCAGTTTGGAGCCGCCGATATCCACCGTTGTATCGGATGGGTTATAGAGTTTTATAAAATCGTTGGTGGTCTTGCCCGGGCCACCGGTAATTTGAACTTCGGCAATCAAAATCTTGGGTGAAGCTGACACGCCGCCCGTGCCCGTCCCCGTCCCAGCTTGCGGTGAGCTTGTCGAACCCGTTCCAGTCCCCGTGCCCGTTCCCGTACCAGTCCCGGTTCCGGCACCCGTGACGGCCGAACCGCCGCACTCGCGACTCATGGCTCCCGGACTGGGACAAGTCTGAATCTCAAAATCCGCGGCATTGTTTTCGGTGTCTACAAAAGTCCCGCCGGCTACTTTGCGCTGAATGCTCTCACCCGGCTCGGGATTGGGCGCGCAGGATCCCTCGCAGTCCCCCGCTTCGCCCCAGCCCACCTCGTCCGTCACTTCCCCTTCGGAATTTTTAAGCGCCAAGGTATTGTTGTCCGATAAGCCGTAATCCGTTCGAACATCTGCCGCGATGGTGCTGGACGGATGCGCGATCAAAAAGTAACCGCCCGCGGGGATAACTTCGCCCGCGAAAAGCGCCTTGGGCGCGAAAGTCGAAAAATCTTTGGCCGACTTGGTTTTTTTCTGGAGATACCAATCGGTCAGGGTTGCGTCGCGGCTGCCATAGTTATAAAGTTCCACAAACTCCTGATGAGTGCTGGAAGCGGACGCGAGCTGGACCTCGGAAATGACCACGGTGCTGGTCGACTCCCCACCTGCCTCCTCGTCGCTTTTCGCTTTTCGCTCTTCGCTTGTTCCAGGGCCTCCCCCTCCCGCCGGAGTTTTATACTTGGCTGGGTCGGTGTTTTCCGCCCGAGGCGTGCCGCCCGGGAAAACACTGGTGTGCCAACTGAAATCCGCGGGGTTCCGCTCTAAGGTCTGTTTGGTTTCGTTGTTTCCACCCGGCCAGCGTGCGGAAGCATTGATCTCATCCACCAGCTGGCACTTATCATTAAAGAGCTTGAGCCGCATGCCGCTCGTGGTCAGCGTCCCGGAGTAAATTTTATCCGCCGGCACGCCCCAGACCGCCTCGTCGCCGTTTCTTTCCATCAGAAACATCCCCTTGGGCCCGATGGAATCCCGCTCTGTGAACTCGACCTGAATGCGGCCCAGTCGGTCGTTCAACTGCCAGCCATTGAGACGCGCTTCCTGGAGTGTCAAATTCCGCAGCTCCAACCACTGGTCTTGGCTGGTTTCCGCTACGGTCCGCCCGATGTGCGGCAGGGAGCCCGTCCAGGCGATCTCATTTAAGATCACCCTGCGGCTCGGTTCGCCGGTGGTCGCGAAGTTGCAAGTGGGCGATTCGGCGAGCAGTTCGGCCGCCGCGCCTTTTTCACTCGAGATAACTGCCGCCAGAGAGCTAGAAGTGCTGGTCTTTTTGTTCTCTTGGTTGGTCGTCTGCTTCGTTACTCCCGATTTGTTCTGGCGGGTACTGGACGCCTTGTGCGCAGTTGACACCACGAATACTCCATCCTCTCCCACACCCGAAGACAACATTCCAACATTCTGCAGAATGTTGGAATGTTCCTTGTCGCGAGTAGAAGACGTTGCGGCCTTCGTTAGCTCCGCAGGTGGCTTTCGGGACGACTCCCCTGCTGGCTCCCCGAGTGGGATTTCTATGGCTTCTTGGCCAGGCGGCGTACCGAAGGTTTCCTGGAATACCTGCCCCAAGAAAGCCGCGCTTCGCCGGATCGGATTGCTCGAACTGTTTCCCGGCTGGATCGCGGCGCGGTCTAAAAAGATTCCGCCCGCGAGACCGACCCCCAGCGCGATCAAAACCAAAACCACCGCCGCGGCCGAGCCGCTGCGCCGACTCCATCCCCTACAACCGGAAAAAAACATGGCGGGATCACCCCTCGGGAGAATATTAGAAGGGATTATAGCACACCGACTTGCGAAGCGGGCGCATAATTGGTTAATCTATGCGCATATGCCTGACCCTAAATTCCCAGATCCCACAAAAACACCGGCGGCGCAAATCGAGAGACTGCAAGCAACAGTCCAGCTCCTCAAGGAAGCCCGAGATAACTTGGTCCGAGAAAATCTTGAGTTGAGCGATCGGCTGCGGGCTTTAGAAGAGCACTACCGCCAAGAACTTGCCGCTACCCAAGAAACTATAAAGAAGATGGCCGAGGAGGGCACAATCGGATTGGGCGCGATGGGAGAACTCGTTCGGCGGCTCCAGGAAGAAATTTCAACCATAGAAAGCGACCTCCAGGTCGCGAAATACGAGGCCCGCACCGACCCGGCCACCGGCCTGCTCAACCGCCGCGGTCTGGGAGAACGTTTCGAAATCGCTCTCGCTCGTTTGGAACACGGTCGTGATCGGGGAAGTGTCCGCCGCGCGGGAGATCAACCGGTTAAGTACACTGCCCTGGCCTTGGACATGGATAATCTCAAAATATTCAATGATCTCTGGAGCCACAAGGTGGGCGACATGGTGCTCATGGCCGCAACCCAATATCTCCGGGCTAACATACGGCACAACAAAGACGTGGCGGGCCGCATGGGCGGCGAGGAGTTCTGCGTGCTTTTCGAATCCCCGCTGGAAAACATCCGCGACAAGTTCCTGCAAACGGATTCCGCCGGAGAGCCGTGCATGAAGATGTCATTTTCCGTCCGAATCTCTCCCCGCGCCGCGAAAGAATTCGGTAAGTCCGCCGGCACCGCCGAGATCATCGAGCCGTACGAGAAACCGGACCTGCCGGTCGAGATTGTTTACTATGTGGACGACCCGGCGGAAGAGGAAAAGAAGGAGCATCCGTTCGTCACCGGGGTAACTTTCAGCGGAGGCCTGACCGAGCTTGATCCTGACGATTTTAACATAGATGGTCCTTACGGCCGGGCGGATATCGCGGCGAGCATGGCCAAGGGCGTGGGCAAAAATCGGATCTTGATTTATAAGCCCGGCATGGTGAAAGTGAAAACGGAGGGGAACGGCCGCTAGGGTTGAAAATCCCTCGCTCCCTGCTACACTTACCCCCGTATTCCGGCGTAGCTCAATGGTAGAGCGGATCCCTGTTAAGGATAAGGTTCCAGGTTCGAATCCTGGCGCCGGAGCTCTGGTAGTTTTAATATAACCGAGGGAGACCCATTGTCTTTCTTGGTTATTTCGGTTTTCTCGGAATTGTAGATGGCCTGTTCCAGGCGTAAAAGTTCCTTGAATAAAGGGGAGGGACAGGAACTAATTATAACTCCGTCCGCGACCTCAAACCGTTCCCAGAAGAAGCCCAAGTAGTGCCGCTTGAGTGACGGCGACGCTTTCTTGTAAGCCTGGAAAACATTGCGCGTGAATCGGAGCACTTCCTGCGCCAGGTCCACTTTTATCTCCTGCCGTTCCTCCAGCTCAAATAGCTCGGTTTGAATGTCATTTATCCCCTTTTTGGCTTCGTCTCGTATGCGGCTAAAATCTTCGTCTGAAATAACTTTACCTAAAAGCTTGTCTTCCGCTACTTTCTTTTTGCTTTCCAGGGCGGTCCGGCGGTTTACGAGAGCTTGCCGCTTGGATTCGTATTCGTTTCGCTTGGCATAGAACACTTTTTGGATTTTCTCTATGACAAGGTTGATAAATTCTTCCGTAAAGCTGATGTCTTTGAATTTATCGGCTATCCTGCCCTCCAAGTCGTTCGCCTCGATATATCTACCGCATCCGTGCGGATTGGCACAATGGTAGTAGGCCAATTTTTTGGCGAGGTGCCATTCGGCCGTAAACCGCCGCCCGTGGTTAGCACAGAATATGAACCCGCCCAGTAGCCAGGAGTATTTGCGTTTCCGGCAGGCGTGTCGGTTGTGCCCCTTAAGAATCATCTGGACCCGGTCGAAAGTGTCCTTGTCTATTAGCGGTGTATGTAAGCCGTGTTCGTTGTGGACCTCGCCCCAGTGGACTTCGCCGATATAAACTCGATTTTCTAACACTTCATAAAACTGACTTCGGGAGAAAGGCTTACCGTTTTTGTTATGGAGCCCTTTCCTGCCCATAAGCTCGCACAAGTCGTAGGCGGAATAATCGCCAGTCGCATACAACTTAAACGATTCCGTCACTAGTGGAGCCACCTCATCCGGCACTATTATGCGTTGAGCGAATCTGCTCACACTCTTGTCTGGGTTGTCGATATTTTTATATCCCACCGGAGCACCTGTAGGCATATAGCCCGCTTTTGCCTTAGCATAGAGCGTCGCTTTCACTTTCTCGCCCACTAAGTCGCGCTGGAATTGATTGAATGAAGCGAGGACCGTGTCCACCATGGTTGATGTAGCTGATTCCTCCGCCATCATGGCTTGGTGTGTATACCGCAATTCCACTCCGTACTCTTTGAATGTCCTTTTCAGATAAAGATATTCTTCAGTATTGCGGGATATTCTGTCGCTGCTCACGGTATAAATGGCTGATATCTTCTTGTCCATTGCGAGTCGCAGGATTTTCTGGAGCCCTGGACGCTTCAGACTTTTAGCACTTAAACCCTCATCGCGAATTATTTCCAACAGCTTAAAGCCATCCTCTTTAATCCGCTTCCGATAAATTTCTTCCTGTGCTTCTAGAGAAAGTCCTTCTTCGGCTTGGTCCGAGGTGGAAACCCTACAGTATCCGACACCGTATTTATTACTTAACTTATCGGCGTTGCTTTTCATTGTAATTTTTATTTGATTTTATTTTAGTGATTGTTATTTTCCCGGGCTCGTACGCGATTTCGACCAGGTCGCTAATTTCGAAATCGAATTTTCTAAGCAGCACATTGGAGATTCGAATCATGGGTACGAGCCCTCGGTCAACGCCGCGGTAGTAAATCCGCATTTGTCTTTTGGTTTCCATGACGTTGCTTATATTAAGTACGGTTCTGGTACGAGGACAACCTATCACGGTGCGGATAATTACTTTTTTCTTGGTTTAAGCTTTCCCTGCACCTGAAGACGTCTCAATCGAGCCGCATGAATTCCGGCTTTTATCTTTTCTGAATGAATTAATAATTGATACGTTAGAACTAGATTCAGAATGTCGTCCAATAGTTTGTTTTCGGGAGCCACACTTTCTTCCGAGGCACAACAGGAACTTTGCTTGTTTTCATTTTATTTGGTGATTTATTAGATTTAATTTAATGGGCGCTTGTACTGATGCACTAATGAGGAGTAAGTAAACGGACTAGACAACTCACCCGCTTGCCCATACCTAGCGTCAGTGCATCAGTACATTTTTTAATTCTCAAGCCGCAGCACTTCCCCACCTATTGGGTCGTAAATTGCTTCTCCTTTATAGACTCCCGGATGAGTGTCTATGAGGATTTGAACTGGAGGAAGTGTGTGCTTTTTGACCTGATTCAACTTGCTTAGAGAAACCTTGTAGCTAGTTCCCCGCGGCCCGCCGCCTACCTGCACAAGGGTAAAACAACCCTTATCCTTTCCCTGGTTAAACCACTTCAAGGTGACGTCGTATTCCCAGCCAGCTTTCCTGGCTAGCAAATGGACATCAAAGGGCTTTTTGAGTTTTCTGCCTATCTCGATTAACCTTTCTGTTTTAGGCGGAATTTCGAAGATGGTGGATCTAAGCACATTGCCTACCAGTACCTGAGCGATGTGGTAATCACACAAATTTGCGACGACGTGCTCTACGCCATTCAAGACTTGTCTTTCCCGCTGTTCTTGGTGCAACAAGGCACTGGCCTCGATTACACTCAGTAACTGGTGATAATCTCGCCTGACCCTCACAATGTCCGACGGAAAGTATTCGCACAGTACTCGGGCAAACGGAATTACAACTGGCTTGACCTTCAGGAGTCTTTGGGCCACCTGGAATGTCCGAAGCTCTGTCTCCGTAATCGCCAGCCCTCCTTCATACTTGGAAGCAGCCATATCCAACACAGCTATTGTCTGTTGGTATCCGTCATCCGCATAGAGCGAGAGAAGCCTGGTTTCATTTTCGGGATGGACATACGCCTTGGTCGTAGTGGTTACGAAGCCGACCGGACCCTCTACCTTCTTCTCGTTAGTGGTCCAGTTGCCCTTGCCATCTCTTTCCGTCACTTGGATTTTCAAGAACCCTTCGCTTTGAAACGTTCTGATGGCATAGTCCGCGTTCTCGGCCCCGTGTTTCTCGAAGACCACGATTATCTTGCGCCGGAAGCGGCCTGCGGGAGAGTGGTAAAAACTCTTGGGCGTGGCGTAAGTTATATCAACGTAACCGTTACCCGGGAACATCCTAAGCATATTCTGGACTAGGTATGACTTACCCGAACCACTTGCTCCTTTAGAGATGACCGACAGCGGATGAGCAAGGAGGCGGGAAGTTAAGACTAAATAGAGCAAAAGGCCGCTACGTTTTTCTCCCGCGATGCCCAGACGGTCCATCGTACACGCGACCGTGTACAGCAATCTGGGGTCTCTGAGTAAGGCGTTAGCGTTTTGAATGTCCTGCTCGGTTGGCCTCTCTTCTTCTTCGACTTCTTCGTCCGACTCGTCATCCGCTGCTTCCATCATTTTGTCCAGTTCCTGCTCACTAATGTTGTCTTTCATATTTAGTAGTTAGTATTTTCGGCCTTTGGTTTTGGAATGAATTAGCGATTTAGTAGATACTTCACGGCCTCGATAAACCCGCAGCTTCGTAGCAGTTGGACTAATCGGATTACACCGCCGCCTCTCTGGCACGAGAAGCAGTAAAACGAGTTGGTTTTGGGATAGATGCAGAAGGAGGGCCTCCTCTCCGGGTGAAACGGGCAGAACCCCATCAGGGTCTTGCCGCTTTGCCGCAGAGGCATATTGAAAACCTGCTCGACGGGAACGGATTTTGCCGCTTCAATATCCGGCCGGGAGACACCACCGCCCCGGGTTCTGGGATTGGCTGTGAGCCACTTCAACCTTCGGATATGCCTCTGGGCTTCCACTACTTTCGGTGCCGTGAACATGCGAGCAATCTCTCTCGCCAGAATCTGGGCGTTGCCCTGGAGAGTTTCTGCTCGCTTAAGTTCGCCACGAAGGACCACCATCCATTTTCTTTCCTCCTGCCGCCATTCCTGGATTTTGGATGGGATGACCTCCCTGGCCTCTGGAAATGCACGTAGCCACTCTTGCTCACTTCTAGGCATGTCCGCTGCTATTTGTTCCAGCCATCTTTGCTCCTCGGCTTGTGCCAGTTCCAGAAAGCCATCCTCTATTGCCTCGACTTCCCGCACTACAGATTCTGGGTATAGGTGGTGGAGGAATTGAATCCAGCACGGGATATTTCGCCACTCGGACCAGATTTTATTTGGATTTATTGCTTGTTTTTTCATGTTTCCCTCTTTTGCGTTTATGAAGCTCGAAAATCTGTGCCACAAGAATCTCGGCCAGTAAATTTACCGCTGTCTCGATAGTGGTATCCTTGTTCGAATTCTTTTCCCCGTGGTCAGACATGAACGCAAAATAAGCTGTTACGAGAACAGCCTAGGCCATATAAAACAAGCCCGAAACGAAATTAATCGGGTCTCAATTAATTTCCCCTAATTTCCCGAATACCTTCCCTATCTCCTACGGTTTCTTTGGATTTGGATTATCTTTTTGATATTTTCGTAGTCCAGTCCTTTCAGGCTTGGGTCATAGTCTTTTATGGTTCGGAGTTCTGGATCAATCTTTCGGAGATTTTGCACGTTGCTTAATCCACTGCTCCTGATAAGGCCGGCTTTATAATATTCATATATCTTTTTATCTCGTGCCTCATTTCGCCTTATCCGAATTTGTTTCACCTCTGGATTGGGTCCCCAGAATGTAAAGCTGCGAGAGATCCGCTTCCAATTCTTTTTAAAAAAACTGATTACGTCTAGCAATTTAGCGCGAGCGTGTATCTCGACAATAATTTTATCATTGTCATAAGAAATCACTCTGCAGCCAAAATCATCAAAGTAGAGGTCGTATCGCCGGTATCTGTTTCCCATAATCAGATAGGCCTCCACCAAATCGACCAGGTATGACGGAATGTGATGTGATTTCGCAATTTCACCGACTTTTATTTTTAAATTATTATTTCTTTCTGCAGCTTGGACCATGCTCCCGTTGTTCAAATATTTATCAAAAAAGTATTTCTCCCAGTCCTCATATCCCTCCCGAGGAAAATTCAGTTCCAGGCGAGCATCAATAATCTTTTTTTGAAAAGCATTACCTTCGAGATATCTTTCGAACTCCATCAACAACTTTGGATTAAGTGATGATACGTCTAGTCCGTTAAATTTAATGGCCGTTTTCAGACCATGTTTTAGTGCTTTTACCCCCATATTTGTTATAAGACAACGCCCTGTTGATTATTATCTTAAAGGAACCAATAATAATGGCAACAAATTAATACGCCCGACGGCCTAAACCCCGCAGAAATGCAGGGCATGGCCTAAGAAATCCTATGACAGATACTGAACCCCGCGTTCAGTAAACTGTCATAGGTCATATCCCGAAAGGGGTATGGGTCGCAAGACCTAGCTGGGGCGGGGTTGAGTGTTTTTAAAAAGGCCAACAAATTAATCAAAAAAAATGAGAAAGGTAATCCTATCGGTCGCTATCGTGCTATTACTCGGGACCCAAGGTGCGGAAGCGGCCACAATGAGCCGCACCCAAATGTTAGCTCTTATTCAGTCGCTCATGAAGCAGGTCGAGATTCTCCAAAAACAACTGGTGGGATTAAATTCAAAAACGCCGCAAGTAGTGTATCAGGATATCGATTTCGATTCGTACCGGCAAAACCCAATGAGTTACCTTGGCAAGAATATTGCGGTTACGAGCATGCCAAATGATTACCTACCGCGTGGGGCAAGCGGAGGCACAACGAATTACATTGAAGTTATAAACCCCGCGGATATGGACCAACACAAAATCGAAATGCGTATTGACCCCGATGGAGCTTACACTGATGCGGTGGATGGTTTGAAAATTGGCACTTCGCCCTTTGTAATGGCAAAGTTTTATGGTAAGGGGGTTTCCGGGGAAAAGTTCACGAATAAATACGGGGCGACATTCGCCCTACCGATACTATCGGTGAAAAGGGTGGATCGCTGTATCCATGGAACCCTGCAGACGACCATACTTACCGGTAGTTCACTTTCTGATATTTTTTCCTGTACCGAATGGAAACAAATTGCCCCAAAAGTCGTCGACTCTACGACGAGCCTAGCGCCATCAGATACGACCCAAATTACTCAGAACGCAACCAGCACCGACAATCCCCGACACCTAATCTTAAGTGGGGAAGGTTTCTGCCTGCAAAACCCGGGTGTTTCATATGTTAAAATCGGCGACCAGTATGTTCCAGATAAGAATATCGACTACTGGGACGGCGGCAGAGTTTCATTCACCGTCCCCGATTCCATCCCGAAAGGAAAATATTATGTTCAAGTTCTCGGTTATAACCCGAATAGCGGTTACTGCCCAGGCGTACAGTTGGGACAAAGAGATATCCCATAAAAGTCGCGAATAAAAAAAATAAATACCATGTGGATTTTTATCTTGTGGATAGTCTTGTCGTTTCTGGCTGGCGTCTGGTCGAGCAATAAAGGACGCGGGTTCGAGTGGGGTCTTATTATCTCACTATTTTTCTCTCCGCTAATTGGCTTTATAGCGGTAGCCGTGGCAAGCCCTGGTACCGTGGGAAATAAAAAATGCCCGCAGTGTGCCGAACTTATTAAATCGGAGGCGTTAAAGTGCAGGTTCTGCGGCCATCAGTTTTCAGAAAGCGAAACAGTTCAGATGAAAGCTGAGTTAAAAAGCAGTAAGAGCTTCCAATTATCGAGCTCAAAAGAAAAGACCTGGTTGGACCATCACCCGATTGCAACTGTCTTAATTGCGATAGTAGGAGTAATTTTGGCCCTGGTCGTAATAATGTTGGAGTATAGCGGGCAGTAACTTCAAAATAATTGGCTTGATCATTTTCGCGGTCCCCGTGTTGTATTTGGTATACCGCCTGTTTAAGAGACTAGTTGATTGGTGCCGCTATTAGATTGTCATTGCTCGCGATATTTCGCGTTTTGCAAGGAGTTTCGCTTTGTTAGGCAGAATTCCCCGGGGAGCTTCTACATTCAAAGATTCTCTGGGCTAGTGTCGGAATAGACTTGTTTTGTTATACTTAAGATTATGAAAAAATGCCCTTTTTGTGCAGAAGAGATTCAGGACGAGGCGATAAAGTGCAAGCACTGCCAAAGCGACCTTCAGCCTAAAATAGACGGCGAGCAGCAACCGGCTCAATCAACTACACAGGAAAACAAACTAAAGTGTCCGAAATGCGGTTCCACCAATATCTTTGTCAATAAACGGGGGTACGATGCGGGTAGTGCGTGTTGTGGAACTATACTCTTGGGACCCTTGGGGTTGCTCTGCGGCCAATCGGGTGCAAATGCGATAGAAAAGAACTGTTTGGACTGTAAGAATAAGTTTAAGTGAGCACCCCAAGCTAAAACATGATGCTGGGATGCCATGGTATTCCCGAAAGGTGTTTCCTCTACCGCGGGAAGCCCATGTCGATTTGTGCTACTGACTTTCGCATAATACATTAACAGAATAAAGAGGACTTCTTGAGGAATCCTTTGAGCGTGTCAACCCGCCGCTGGAGGCGGCGCTTCATGCGCCGGATGCGGGCATCGAGATCTGCCAGCCCGGCGGGGTAGA
>JACRFR010000007.1 GCA_016212635.1 Candidatus Liptonbacteria bacterium
CGGGACCAATGCCAATGCGGCCTTATGGATTAACTACCGAGGTTATGCGGATGGAAACACTCAATTTCGTGATTTGTACGTCGGGAATGGAAAAGGAGGATCCACGGCTTTCTTCCAGGGGTCTACTGGCAACGTCGGCATCGGTTCTGCCTCCCCCGGCTACAAACTGGATGTCGTAGGTACTGGGCAGTTCTCCCAACCGGTAATCGTCGGCACCCCCACCGCGGCCTCTCATGCCACCACTAAATCCTACGTGGACTCCATGTTCACCGGCTCGGGGCAGTGGACCACTTCGGGCACGAATATTTACTCCTCCCTGGCGGGGAATGTGGGGATAGGGAGCACAAGTCCGGCCGCAAAATTGGATGTAACTGGCGGAATTCAAGCAGCGACATCTGCTGGTACGGCGATGTTTACCGGGAGACAGATGGGCGGTAGCTATTCGTATGGAGATGGAATATTTAAAGCTATAACCGATAACTCAACAGGGTCATCTAACTATTATTTTCAAGGTGTTACAGGTGGAGTCGCTGGGACAACCAATTTTAGCGTTCGCGCAGACGGACAAGGATATTTCGCCGGCAACGTCGGGATAGGGACGACGGGACCGAATTACAAGCTGTCGGTAGTCGGTGGTTCGATAATCGTCGACTCTAGCGACGGCTACGTCATTGGGGGAAGTGACAGTACCGCTAATATCCGAACTGGCTTTTTCAAGCAAAGCGGACTGCTTGGACCTGCGATCGCATCGGCGAATCAAGATATGACCTTTGGGATTACGAACACCAACACCCTTGTGCCGACTGCTTCAGCGACTTTCTCCGAGAAGATGCGGATATCAACAACCGGCAACGTCGGAATTGGGACAACGGGGCCGTTAGCAAATCTGCAAATAGGAAGCGCAACTTTTACTGGTGCATACGGCTCGTACAACGATACTCGACCGGGGCTAATTGTTGGTGAGGGTGCTGGAGAGTCTGGATTGGTGTCGCTCCAAATCTCCAGCACCTATAACGATGCAACCTATCCCAACTATGGTTTGGTGCTAGTCAATGGACCGAACACCACAAGTTATGATACGTGGGGAATAATGCATGATGGACCTGCGAAGGCTACTGGTGGTCTACAGTTTGCTTATGCTGCTCAGGGGTCAAATATCCACGGTACTACACCAATGGTAACATTCCAAAAAAGCGGCAACGTGGGGATTGGTTCTGCTTCCCCCGGCTACAAGCTAGATGTTTCCGGCACTGGTCAATTCTCCCAACCAGTAATCGTCGGCACACCGACTGCGACCGGACATGCGGTTACCAAAAATTATATGGATTCCGCCATTCAGGCCATCGGCGGTCAGGGGAGTTACTACAAGCGCGGGGAGAAGACCGCTACGGTTACCAATACCTGGACCACGGTTCTATCGGTGGTTATGCCAAGCGATCATAGGTCCGCCCGCCTGCGATTGTGGTTTGGGGGCAACGACTGGTCCAGCCACTCTGCACCGAGCTTCACCATGGAGGCATTCCTCAAGGATGGCGCCGGCAGTTGGGGCGAGCCGGGCAGTATCCGCCAGACCACCTTCTGGGGACCAGGTTCGGACGACTACATCGGCGCGCAGCTGACCTTCACTGCTCCGTCCACGGTCAATATACAATTGCGGACGGTGGACAAGAACGGCGACGGGTTTAGCGGTGCTACATCGAGCACCGGCAGCCAGACGGTAACGTACGAAATAGATGGGCCGATCAGCTCGGCGAATTGATGACTGGTGACCACTGACTAGTGACGGATGACTACTGACACTTGACTAATGACTGGCGACCTCTTATGAGATTATGTACTAGTACGCTGATACATCGGAAATCCTTAATCCTGTGAATACGCTTCGGGTGACTAGTGACTAATGACTATTGACTACTGACTGGTAACTAGTGAGGGACACTCCGCCTGGCCCCCTAAGATCCTCCTGCGCATCTTCGCTATCGCTACGAGCTACGGACGGACAAGTAAGGGGAGGAGCGGAGGGGTCGGAATACCACGTCAAGGTGCCACCTGAATCAAAGTTGCGGGCCTGAAACTGGGAGATGAGATTGCGGTGGCGGAAAACAACCCAGGAACCGAAAACCCCGCATCTCTGCGGGGCTCCGGGGATTCCACCTTGCGGGGAAATTCTTGGCTCGCCACCAGTAATATTAGGCTAGCAAACCATGTAAAAATGTCAAGGGATGAAATAGTAAGCGATTGTCGAGCCTTTAAGGCCGTGGACCTAGAGGGAGTTGCACCCTCGGGATCCCGGTGGCGAGCCAAGATGCCCCCGCTCGGTAGGCCCACGGCGAAATTATTATATCAAATTGACTGGCGACCATTGACCATTGACTAATGACTAATGACTAATGACTAATGACGGATGACGGGTGACGGGTGACTGATGACTAGTGACGGAGGAGTAGAAATAAATAGAAGCAAAAATTCTTAATTTCGGGAGGTCGGGCCTCGGAAATCCCTTGAGGTCCGACCTCGGAGACATCATCAATTCTTAATTTCGGGAGGTCGGGC
>JACRFR010000042.1 GCA_016212635.1 Candidatus Liptonbacteria bacterium
ACGCATCCTTTCATTCATTGTGCTAGTACCGTCGGAGGTGCCGAATTGTAAATAGCCAGCATATCCAGTTCCTTCAGCCCGACCAGCAATAGTCGCAAACCCGTAATTATTGGTCGAATTTGCTCCACCCAGTCTAATTGAGCCACCTTTATCAGCCGCAGCAGAATCTGTTGTATAGATTAATAAATTGCTGGTTCCACTTGTTAACGCTCTATTTCCAGCCCAAAATTCAACATCTCCTGCACCGGCAGCGGTCCCAACACCAACTTGAAGTTTCGCCTCCGGTCCCGTCGTCCCGATGCCGACGTTGCCGCTTTCATCTAACACCATTGTGCCACCACTGCCATCAACCCAGTTTCGGTAAAAGAGTAACTTACCTGCTCCTTGTGAAAAAGACGAGTTGGTTGAATAAATGTCCCACAACCTTCCTCCAGTACCACCGTTTTGAATGGAAATCCTTGCGTCACTGACCGCCGTTCCGTACACATGTAGTCTTGCGGCCGGCGCTGTCGTTCCTATCCCCACATTCCCCGCCAGAGAGGAATAGATGTTCGTGCCGCTTGTCGTCCACTGACCGGAGCCGGTGAACATGGAGTCCACATAGGATTTAGTGGTGGCATGAGAGGCCGCGGTGGGGGTACCGACTACGACGGGTTGGGAAAACGCGCCGGTGCCGGCGACGTCTAGTTTATAACCAGGGCTAGTGGAACCGATGCCGACGTTGCCGCTCTGTTTCACCGTCATCACGTTCGTTGTGTCCTGATTGCGAATAACAAAATCCTGATAATAGGTCAGGACATCAGCGGCAGCTCCGGTGCCAACTCCGGAAGCGTTGTAATATAAAGAATGATACGCATCCGGGAACCATTCGATTCGTTGAGAACCATCGGTCGCTCCCCCTAAACCAATAGTACCTGCAACTTGTAACTTAGTCGCCGGCCCCGTCGTCCCGATGCCGACGTTGCCGTTCGCATCTATGGTTACATAGTCCTGACTTCCACCAATATTGTTCCAGCCCCCTCCTCTAGAGATTTTTAACTTATCAGAATCCGAGTTATCAATTCCTAAATTCCAAACGATCGCACCAGGAACCCTGAACGCAATCAGCGGATCATAAGCACCACTTGGATCAACTGCAATGATTCCGTCATTCGCACCTACTACATGCAATTTTTGCTCCGGACTTGTTGTCCCTATCCCGAAGTTATCGCCGGTGTTGGTTAAATATGTATTCGATCCGCTACGGGTAACCGGGCCTGAACCGCCGGAAACAGCGGAATCTACATATGACTTAGTAGTAGCATGCCCGGTAGCGGTCGGCGTACCGACGATGACGGGTTGGGAGAACTGCCCGGTGCCTACAACATCCAGTTTGTAGCCGGGTGTAGCAGAACCAATCCCCACGTTGCCGTCAAAATCAATAACCATCCGCTGATATAGCGCATTATTCGGAGAAAAATCTGTATAGCCGGTAAAGAAGGCGAGCTGTCCTCTATCGGCCCAAGTGTTATGACCAGCTTGAGCTTGAATTCTAGCCACAATGGAGTTTGCGGCACCTTGGGACCAATAGTTATAGGCATTGAAATCTAAAGATACGATCGGATTGCCCTTTCCGGCGGCATAAGAAGTAGTGGACAGAAGTCGTAATGGCGAATCACCAAGTGTCGGCGTTGTAACAGTAAGTCCGGTTCCCTTGGGCCCCGTCGTCCCGATGCCGACGTTGCCGGTGGTCTGAATCGTAAACACATCGCTCGAACCATTCCAGAAATAGATAGCATTGGTTGCATCCCTCTTTCCAAACTCCCATGTCGTGCTTCCCGCACTCGAGAAAGTGATGTGGGTGTTTGTCGTGGCGCCGCTTGAATTTAGTATTAAAGCCGCATCGTCCGAGTTTATGCGCACATCCCCGACCACATGCAATTTGCTGGAAGGCCCCGCCGTCCCAATACCGATATTGCCGCCCGAGGTTATATCGAGTCTGTCGGCGCCAGCCTCGTTGTCATAAATCCTAAAAAGTTTGGTTGTGCTACCAGTACTGCCGAGAATTCTCCAAGTTCCGGCCCCTCCGCCAGTACTGGTGAGCCACAGGTCGGCCTCATTACTGCTGATTCTTGTTGTGCCCACGACATCTAACTTTACCCCGGGGCTACTGCTCCCTATCCCCACATTCCCCGCCAGGGAGGAATAAATATTCGTGCCGCTAGTCGTCCACTGCCCCGAGCCAGTGAACATGGAGTCCACATAACTCTTGGTGGTGGCGTGCCCCGCGGCCGTAGGCGTACCGACAATCACCGGCTGGGAGAACTGGGCGGTGCCAGTGACATCAAGTTTATAGCCGGGCGCGGTAGAGCCAATGCCGACGTTGCCAGTAGACCCCTGGAAGAAAGCCGTGGATCCTCCTTTTCCATTCCCGACGTACAAATCACGAAATTGAGTGTTTCCATCCGCATAACCTCGGTAGTTAATCCATAAGGCCGCATTGGCATTGGTCCCG
>JACRFR010000008.1 GCA_016212635.1 Candidatus Liptonbacteria bacterium
GAAAGCTAGTATTTGCAGCGGTTTTTTAAGGTCGTATTTTTGCCAGGTTAAACAAGGCGTGGAGAAACCGCTAATTTCGGGAGGTCGGGCCTTGAGAATTCCCCAAGGCCCGACCTCGGAAGCTGTGCGACGGCGTGAGGGATTACCAAATATTGAGTTGATAAACCGTCAATTTTCCGGTAGCATAATGGCATGAGTCGCACCATCGACTTGAGTGACATCAAAGAAAAATCTCTGCCGGAGCTCAAGAGGGCGGGTGTCTTAAGGTCCTCGGTTTTCGGTTCTTTCGCGCGGGGAGAAGCGAGTCCGAAGAGCGATATCGATATCTTGATCGAATTTCCCGATAGCAAGACCATGTTCGACCTCATTGAATTGGAAGAAAATCTAGGATCCGCATTGGGAAGAAAAGTCGACGTTATCACGTACCGGTCCATCCACCACTTGCTCCGAGACCGGATCCTTCGAGAGCAAATACCGATATTATGAGCAAAGATCCGAACATCTTACTTCAGCATATTCTGGAGTCGATTGAGGTGCTTCAAGAATATCTGGCTGGCGTGGCCGAAGAAGAATATCTTGCTAATGTAGAAAAGCAAGATTCGGCGGAGCGGCGGCTTCAGATTATCGGGGAAGCGATTGTTCAGTTGCCGAATGAATTCAAAGATAGATATCCCGACATTCCTTGGGCGAAAGTTGCAGGCCTGCGGAACCGCCTGGTTCACGAATATTTCGACGTTGATCACAAACTGGTTTGGAACGTCCTTGAGAGATCGTTGCCGGAATTCAAGAAGCAGATCGAGAAACTATTGGAGAGCTAACTCCTGCTAAGAATTGCTGCGGAGTATTTTTAATGGGGCAAAGTGACAACCGAGAGTTGAAGCGATAGAATTTCACCGCGCTATTCTGGTGCGGGTTCGAACCCAGGCTGACTTCTGTGACGCCAAGATTCTGATATAAGATGGGTGCTAGTTGGAATACTGGAAATACAGCGCAGTGCCATTCCAGCCGCTCGAGGCCGCCCGGAGTACGCCTACCCCGCCTCCGGGCAGCGGGGCGGTCAGGTCCGGCAGGGTAACTTTTGTAGCCGAGTTTTCTAGGTTGGCATAGACCGAACATTTTTTAGTGGCGGTGTCCACGGTGTAGCGATAGAAAGACTCGCTGGCCGTGCCCCGCAAGGGGTCGTGCGGGACTTGGGGGATGACGCTTGCATACTGGGGACGCTTGGCGAAGAGTTCCGCGAGGAGCGGTATCAGATCGTAGTCGCCGGATCCGGCTTCCGGCGCGTAACAGCCCGGGACCAAGACCCGGCCCACCTGATTGATCTCGAACATGCGGCGCGCATCCCGCGCCTTTTTATTGGCCGGCAAAATAGCCAAGGTCACGAACCCAGCCAGCACGGCGACAATGGCGACAACGATCAAAATCTCCGCCAAACTGAATCCCAAGCGCCACTGGCGGTTACTGGCTTGGTGGACCGGACTCATGCAACAATAGTAACACAAAATATTTTTTCACCACTAGTACGACACAGTTCGCGATCGCGAACTATGTAGTAAGGATCGCCTCGTTATATTCTCGCCGCGCAGAGGACGTCAAATTCCGAATACTTGAAACCGCTAACCGCTAATGGTCTCAAGTATTCGCCCGGCACAGATAACCTTCCCCCCTGTTAACAATTTCTACGATCGTAGGATTTGTTAATACATAAAATTGCTATTTCCGGCGGAGACAGATAGCATCTTTTGGTATTAGGCATCAATTAACACAAAGTAGAGAACGCCGAACCCTATTTCATGCAGAGCATCTTCTATCGTTTGCCTCAAAATACCGCCGATTGTTTCCGGAGGTGGAATCTCTTCTGGCACTCCTTGGCCGTTATTTCGACCCTGGTCCTGGTCCTTTCCGGCTGGGACTGGTGGTATTTCACCGAATTGCGGAACACCGTTTTGTTTCAATTCGCATTCCCCGCGGTCATCGTTGGGGGATTACTGCCTTACTTTGCGCCCCTTCTCCTTTATATTCTGGGCAAAACTAAGAAAAGTCCGCGGCTCCGTAATGCCGCCGCCGCGCTGGTCCAAGCGGAGTTTATCGGTTATCTGATATCAATTGCATACAAAGCGCTAACCGGACGAGCGGGCCCGCCGCACTTCTTTTCGTCCGCAATTCTGGATACCAGTCGAATTTTCCACTGGGGCTTCCTAGAGGGTGGAGTCTTTTGGGGCTGGCCCTCATCCCATACCACGGTCGCTTTCGCCGGGGCGATGGCGCTCTTCATGCTGTATTCGGATAAAAAATGGGTACGGTACTTGTGCCTGGCCTATGCTCTCTATATTGGACTTAGTGTGTCCTTCACCATCCACTGGTTCTCTGACTTCGTGGCCGGCGCGATCATGGGCACGGTTGTCGGGGTCACCGTGGGTCGGAGCTTTAAGAAGCAGTCGGCAGGTTCTTTCTCCGGCCGAGGCAGATAGCGCCGGTGATGGCGGCGCCGGCGATAAATCCCGTTAGAAATTGCCGCGGGGTATTTACCCTATTAGAGAGAATATCCTGTGCCAGTTCTCTAGCGGGCCGTGAATTACGAAATTGAGTATTTGTCTGTCATTCCGGAATGGCCAGTAGGTCATATCCGCCCGCCTGACGGCCGGCAGGAAATCCAGGTCTGAAATTCCTGAATTCCCGCCTTCGCGGGAATGACATGCGGGACATGAAATTAGTAGTTTCATAATTCAAGGTATATATACCGAGTCTTTCAAGGCGGGCACGAATCGTTCATTGCTTGTCGGCGGCCAAACCCTGCTGTCAGGGGACTGTTGCCGAACTGTCATTCGGAGTGAAACGAAGAATCTCTATGCGACAAAAACCCAATAAAAGCGAGATGCTTCGCGTTGCTCAGCATGACAAATTAGTTGAAAAGGGAGTTCGGCAACAGTCCCGTTATTCTGGAGGAGGTGATTCAGTTCTAGCCGGAGGCAATTTGCCGGCGGATATCTTCCACGGTCAACTTGAAGGGTGGTAAATCGTCAAGTACCGTGTTCCAGACGCGTCGGGCGCGAACACCGGCATATTCATGAATCAGTACATCTCTCATTCCGGCAATTTGCTTCCAGGGCACATCCAGTCGGGAAGACTTAATGGAATCAGGCAGGTTTTTTACAGCTTCGCCGATTATTTCCAAGCGGCGGATAACTGCGTCCTAAAGCTGGGTATCATTTTCAAAATCGGATTGGGACTTGCCGCCGATGTATTCCTCGACTTTGGCGATGCTTTCTAGTATGTCGGCTAAGTGTACCGAAGGATCTTTCATGTCCGGCGTGTTAGAGGATAACCGCCTGTTGGCTGAAAATATTTTTCCGCAGGATCGGCTTAACCGTGTCGTATTCCACCAAATCCACCCTCCCCTTATCTTAGGGGGGTAAGGCGGGGTCTAGAATCCTAACCCCCTCTGCTCCCCCTTGGAAAAGGGGGAGAATGGGATTTGTAATTCAGCGTAAGTATAGCAGTTAAATCCGGCGCTTAATGCTGCGATCAAATGTCCCCCGCCATTCTCGGGAATCCAAGAAAATTGTGAGCGTGGCCAGAGCCAGACCGAAATCGCGCACCCCGATCGCGTTCCAGCCAAGTGTCGCCGCGATGCCGAATAAGTGTACACCTAAAATTAATGCCGCCCATCTGGACCAAAGGTTAGTGGCCAGAAAGATAGAACCGACTATTTCGATCCCGCCATTTAAAATAACTAAGGTGGCCGTCGAAAGACCAGAAAGAGATATGGCCAGGTCGGGCACGAACCCGATCCAGTTCATGGGCGCCGTGACCTGGGAGACGCCGAACCACATAAATACTCCGGCCATCGTGAGACGCAAAACAGCCGGGGCGAGACTAGGCGAGAAGGAAGGTAATTTTCGGATCATATTAATTATTGTGTTTGGCGGATAACGCTTATTTCCCGAGCTTGTCGAGGGAATACGAGCATGAGCTCTCCGCCCAGCGACGAACCCAATTATCGCAACGAACACAATCCCTCCGACTATCGGTAAAATCCTGTTATTCATAGTCTAGCGACTAATTATAAACCGCCTGGCGGATAGGCGGCAATCATCCATCCAAGTGCAGTAGTCCGGGTTAAATAAATCGTCCCACAACATTCCAACATTCTTGAGACTGTTGGAATGTTTGTAGCGGGGGCGGTGGATGAGTCGTAGGTTCAAAGTACGGCCAGGTCCAAGACTTGGGTTATTTTTATCTTTTCAACAAAATCCGGTACGTGGCTGACCAGGATCATGGCGCCTTCGTAGGCGTTGAGTGACTGGGCGATGACGGGAATATGCCGGAAGTTGATGTGGTTAGTGGGTTCGTCCAATATCAGGAGACCTGGCCGCATAAGCACCAAGCGGGCGAAACTGGCCAGGCCCTTTTGGCCCTCGGACAGCGCCCCGATCTTAGTTTTTAACATTTCCGCATCCAGAAGGAATCCGGCCGCGGTGGAACGCAGGTCCTGTTCCGTGCCACCTTGCATTACTTCTTGTAGCGCCGCGAACACGGTCGAGTTGAAATCCAATGTGGAGAAATCCTGCCGGTAGTAGCCGATGCGCACGCCGGAGGTCACGTGTTCGCCCTTGGCTTGACCGGTTGCGAGTTTTTCCAAGAGAGTGGTCTTGCCAATGCCATTGGGACCGGTCAGTAGCAATCGCTCCTTTTTCTTCAGCGTAACCGATACTTTTTTCTGCACCAGTTTGTGGTTTTGGGCGATGGTCACGGAGTTCAAGCTGACAATGCGGCCGGACAGATCGGCCTGGCAGGGGATCTGGAACTTACGGATGGTTTTATCCTCTCGCCGCGACTCCACCTTTTCTTCGGACAGAGTTTCGATCCGTTCTTTCATCTTGCGGGCCACATCGCGCATATGGCCGCCTTTCTGCGCAAAGAAATTGGCTTGTTCCTTACGGTGAGCGATATCTTTTTCCAGGCGGACATTCTTCATGCGTTCGCGTTCCAGCCGGTTACGAATCTCTCGCACCACATCGAAGTAATTGCCGGTGTATTGCTCGATCTTTCGGGTGAAACTATCCAAATACAGCACGCCTTGAGTGAACGTGTTCAGAAAATCCGCGTCATGCGAAATTACAATACAGGTCTTGGGGTAATTAACCAGGAAGTCGGTTAGGTGGGCGATCCCCGCCGCGTCCAAATTGTTGGTGGGCTCGTCCAAAAGCAGGATGTCGGGATTTTGGATAAGCGCTTGCGCGAGCAGTAGGCGGGCCTGTTGTCCACCCGAAAAAGTTCGGATCTCCCGGTCCAGGGGCGCGTGCAGGTTCACTACTTCCAGTACCGCCAAAATCCGGGGCTCGAGATCATAAACCTTGTGAGGAAATACTGCCGCAAAAAACTCCCGCACGCTCAAGTCTGCTTGTTCGCGGGGCATGGCTTGTTTGGCCGTAGCGAGCGTCAGTCCTTTTTTCACGACTACCGTACCGGACTCCGGCCGCAGGGTCCCGGCAATGAGCTGAAAAATGGTGGTCTTGCCGGCGCCGTTCTGGCCCATCAGCGTCACCTTGGAGTCTTCGCGCAGAGAAAAGTCTGCCTCTAAGAGAATGGGCCGTTTGGGGCCATGCTCGAAGGTGACTTGGTTGAATCTAATAATAACCTCCTTGGGCGTCATAGCGAGCTCTAGCCTATATGTTTTCGGGTTAAATAACAAATGTCGACCACGGACCACTAACCTCTAACTTGCCGACCCCACCCTCATATTGGGCGCGTGGCGCTGTTCGGAAACGTCAAAAAGTTATTCCCTGAGCCCGTCGAAGGGTAGCTTTTTGGCGGGTACATGGCATGGCCCTCGACAAGCTCGGGCAATAAAATCGGTGGTTTCCGCAGCGCCTGGGCGCGTTGACAGGGGATAAGCCCCGCTTTATACTGAAATAGTCCATTTCATTTTATCTACAATATGATAGAAAAACTGAAACGCGTACAAGTAGAGGAAAAACTCAAAGATCTGGGGTTCATGGTGTTCTCCCCCCCGGAGTTCCGAGGGGTTTTTAGGGCGTCCCAAAAGACGGCCTCGATGTTCATTATGAACAATGTCAAAAGCGGCTTATTTATTAAGTTGCGCAACAATTTTTATATGCTCAAAGACAGTAATCCGGATTACTGTCTCGTCGCCAACAGACTTTATCAGCCCTCTTACGTTTCTCTGGAAACAGCGCTTTCACATTATCACGTCATCCCCGAAGTGGTGTACGGCACGACTTCCGTTACCACTAAAGCTACGAGAGATTTTAAAACGCCCATTGGAAATTTCAGCTATCAGCGCATAAAGGTAGACGCGTTTACGGGCTACAACCTTAAGGAAATTGACCGCCACAAAGTATTTTTCGCCGAAGCGGAAAAGGCGCTGGCGGATTATTTATATTTCGTTGATTTGAAAAGGGTTTCGCTGAATGATCGCTTAGATTTAAGGAAAGTTAACAGATCTAAATTGATCAAATACGCTAGATTATTTAAACGGTCGAATATGATGGAACTTATCAACCTCATTTATGCTAGATCGCGCAAGCCTGCAGCAATTTATTAAACGCGCGCAGACAAGCCCCCTCAATGTTATAAGGGAGTACTGCCAGCATTTATTTCTGTCGTATTTATATCAGTTGCCCGGGTCGGAGCGATTACTCTTTAAGGGCGGTACGGCCCTCCGCATCATTTTTCATAGCCCTCGCTATTCTGAAGATTTGGATTTCACTGGCGCGAGGATCGCCCAGGCGGAAGTGGAAGACTTATTTATCGACACGATAGCAAATATAGAAAGAACGGGTATTCCGGTAAGGATAGAGGAGGGTAAAAATACCACCGGCGGCTATCTCGGCATAGTCTATTTTCGCGCCTATGATCAGGAGATAGAAATTCGAGTCGAAATTTCACTTCGAGTTGGTAAACTCGTTACGGGCACAAGAAAATTAATAGAAAACGAATATGTGCCGGCATACAGCATCGTGCATCTACCGCAGGATCTTTTAATGCGAGGCAAGTTAGATGCCTTGAAGGCGCGCCATAAACCAAGAGATTTTTATGACTACCTTTTCATGCTTTCTGGAAATTATCCTTTGGCCGAAGAAAGGGACAGTTTGGTCGCGGTACTCAAACTACTAAGAGAGACAAAAATTGACTTCCGTAGTGAGCTTAAGCAATTTTTGCCGGCCAGCCACGTGATGCACCTGCGGGACTTTAAAAAACTGCTGGCGCAGAAAATACTGTCATTTTTGGACGAGAAATGAACCCCAACCGCTAGGGGATGAACTTTTTGAACACGTCGGCCAGCTTTTCCACCACGCCGACTTTGACGTCTTCCTCGTCCCGCACCGGATTTTTGGAGATCATCGCGCGCGGGGAAGTATGCAGGTTCTTGGCCGTATCGATGATGAAGTCCAACAGTTTCTTTTTCTCCTCCGCGCGCTCCGGGTTGACATCTTCCTTGAGTAACAACCGGTATGCCTCCAAAGATCGCGCCACGACCGACTTGAAAGAGTACTCCTCCAGATATTCCCGGTCCCGATTATGCTGGGCGTGGAAAAAGATAGCGGAGTAGGCAAGGGGCAAGGTTACGGCCAGCTCCAGTAGTAAGATTGCGGTTAAACTGGCGTTGAACATCAACCCCGCAAAAGCTAGAACTGCGACCAAAAAGAGAAAGATAATATTGAACAGAAACCAATTCCGCCAGACGTTTTTGGAATGTTGCAGCTCCAACTTTCTGGCCTCGAACACGCTCGATGGTTTTTCCGCCGGACCATTCATGTTATTCCCCGAGCTTGTCGAGGGGGCCTGCCCGCCAAGGCCTTGCATAGGCTGGGCGACCGTAGGGTTGACCGTAGGAACGGGAGCCGGAACCGGAGAACTTTCCATGTTATTCTCCATGTTAATTTGATATTAAGTTTTTGACCTTGGTTTATGATCGTATTATATCAATAAAAGACTTACGTAGCCATCGTTCTTCTTCCTCCTTTCGTAAAGGAGGTGCCCCCCGATTCAAATCGGGGGGCCGGAGGATTTCTACCAAAGGGAGAATTCAAAAAAGTACGTAATTCCTGTATAATTTAACCCGATGGCTCATAAAAGAGAGAGCCGGATCTGCCAGGTAACCGGCCGGGAATTCCTGATCGAACCGGAAGATTTTGAGTTTTGCGAGCGCGTCGCCCGCCGAAATCCCATGAAACTCTGGGAGCGGACCACCGAAGACAGGGTCAAGGTGATGACCTCCTTCGCGCCGGATCGGCCGGAGAAAATCTACAGCAAAGAGGCCTACAAGAAGTTGTTTGTGTGATTTTAAACTTAAGAGGTCGGGCCTCAAAAATTCCAGAGGCCCGACCTCCCCCAATTAGGAGTCTTATCGGAGAGTTTCGGAGTCTATGAGTTTCAGCTTTTTCTCCCGTCGCCAGCTTTTTATTTCCGCTTCGCGGCGGCGAGCTTCGCTAAGAGTTTTGAATTTTTCGGAGTATCTTAAGGTCACCGGCCGGCGGATCTTGGTATAGTGGGCGCCGCGCCTGGATTCATTATGCTGCGCGACTCTCTTCTTGAGATTATTAGTACAACCGACGTACAAAGATCCGTCTGCACATTCCAGGATATAGACGTGGTACGGCACTTCAATAGTGTATCACTTCTCCCTCGTTTTACTCGGGATGATTGAAAATCTAAGTCGCGAGTACACGACATAAGATTTTCTAATCACCCCTCGTTTTACTCGGGATGATTGAAAATCTAAGTCGCGAGTACACGACATAAGATTTTCTAATCACCCCTCGTCGAAGACTCCTCGGGATGATTGATTTTGTAACGCGCGGGTACGCGCTAACAAAATCTAATCAGCTGCGGGACTAGGATTCGAACCTAGATACCGGCGTTCAGAGCGCCGTGTCCTACCTGGTTAGACGATCCCGCAATTTTACCTAGTTTATACTGGCACAATCGCGAAAACGTATCAAGTCTTTGGATCGAAAATTTCCAGTCCGCCGAGATGGAATTGACTGCGGCCCAAGTGTGGTAGTAAAGTCTGCGGCAGGGAGGCCCGCCATGAGAAGGTTTATCATGGGCGAGTGGGCCGAGGTGGCGGCATTCGTTTTGTTCGCCGCCTTGGTGCTCGTCATCGGTTGGCTCGGGCCAACCGGCGGCGGGCACCTCCACCCGCTCGCCCGGTAGTTTCGCCCCGCGAGCCAGAGTATCGGTTCGCGGGGCATGCTCATTTTTACTGTGGATTATAAAATCATCCTGGTGTCATTCCCGTGTCGTGCCGGAGGCAGATCCGCCTCTGGCGGAAAAACGGGAATCCAGAGCGTGTAATGTGGCCTAGATTCCCGCCTGTGCGGGAATGACACAAAAACAACCCCTCCGCAATTCACAGATTTTTTAGTACTTTCATCTATCCGGATCTATTCTATTGTTCTCAAGAACAATAGAATAGATCCGAGTGAGAAAAAGGGCCTCGCTACTCTTCGACCAACTCCACTTTTTTGCGCGTGAAAAGCGTCCGCCACTTGATCTTGGTGAATAAGTAAACCGCGAGAATGGTCAGGATTTGGGTGATCACAAAGTAGCCGCTGAACAACTCGCCGCTTATGTCGTTCGCGAAGCGGGCGGCTAGGCGGTCGGTAGAGTAGGACAAGGCGCCGTAGCTAACTAGTCGGCCCAAAAAGAACGGAACGGACACGCGTGCGAGGGGCAGACCGGTTAGGCCGTAAGCGATAAAAAGGTAGTTGGTAGGAAAGGGCGTGAAGGCATAAAGCAAAAAAGCGGTGACAGTCCAGCCCTGGTGTTTTTCCAGCCGAACTTTGATGTCGTCGATATTTTTACGGGTTTGTTCGGTCAAGAAACGCTGGCGCAGAATACGATTCGAAAGTTTGGCCAAAATAACACGTCCCAAGGTAGCGGCGACGGCGCCGGTCAGAACCAAACCCAGGATTGAGACGTCGTAGTTCAAAGAAATGAACGCCAAGATGGTCCAGGTGGCCGGCATAAAAAACGGCACCACGTTTAAGGTGGCAACCAGACCGAAGATCAAGAGATAGGGGAGGATCACGATGCTGTTATTCTATGCCAGTTGCCGGGTTCTACAAGTCTCGTTTCCGCGGGCCGGACTTGGAGCCAGTGTCCCTTCCCACAACATTCCAACATTCTGCAGAATGTTGGAATGTTGTGGGATCCAGAGTTTGCGTACGGATGAGATGGGGATATGTGTAGAGGGGAAACTGCCGCCGCGTGATATAATTACCTCAAAGGTCAATTTTTATACATCTCGCGACAATGAAGAAAAAAGCAGCCAAGAAAGCCAAGAAAGCCAAGAAGATGGTTTGCAAGTGCAAGGGCGGCCGTTGTACCTGCTAGTCCGGCAACACGCTTTTGAAAAATCCTCCGCCTTCAAGCGGGGGATTTTTCTTGTCCCGGCTGAAGCACCAAAGTAAACTCGCCCCAAAGCGACTTGGGATTTTCTCGAGCCGCCTCTAAAAGTTCCGCGGGCGTGGCGAGGGTACACTGTTCGTGTAATTTGGTCAGTTCCTTGCCCAGGAACATGGGCATATTGGGGTGCGTTTCCGCGAGGATGGCTAAGGTCTTTTCGATCCGGTGGGGGGATTCAAAGACCACCAAGGTTCGGCTAATCGCAGCTGCATCCGCCAGGACCCGTTCCAATTCCTTGCGCTTTTTGGGCAAAAAGCCCAGGAAGGTGAAAGATCCCCCCAGGCCGGAGGCGGCGATGGCGGCGGTAACTGCGGAGGGACCGGGGATGGGCACCACTCGCATATTCTGGGCGTGGCAAGCGCGCACCAATTCCGCGCCGGGGTCGCTCACGCCGGGCGTGCCGGCCGAGGTGATAAGAGCGGCGTCTTGTTTGGCGAGAAGCGCGAGTAACCTGGGCAGAACCCGCTTGGCATTCCGGTCGTCATAGGTCAGGAGCTGCTTGGGTCGGATGCCAAAATGCTTGAGCAACTTGATGGAGTCGGTCCACTTTTCGACCAGGACCACGTCCACCGAGCGGAGGGTCGCGATGGCCCGTTCTGAAATGTCGCCCAGGTTGCCGATGGGAGTGGAGACGAGATAGAGCATAAATATAAATGAAGAAATTATTCTAATTATCCTAATTATTCTAAGTAAGGATTGAAAAAATATCTAATTTCTCCTCCGAAGGAGGATCCGCCTTCGGCGGATAATATCTAATGAATTCATACTTTCACGGGTCAAGTACTACGAGTATCGCATAATCAGTTCCTTGATCCGTTCTGCTTCGCCCTGGACCACCGAGCTGTCGTAGTCGCCGCTGTGCGCGGTCGCGCCCTCGTAAGACGGTTTCTTCTGGTCCAGGTGGATATTGAAAGTCAGCAGCTTGGGATCGGCTTTGAGATAAACATGGAATCTCGGGTAGGGACCGGAGAGCGGACGTACGCAGTTCAGTTCGCCGCCCGGCGTGGTAGCGATCGGTTTGTAACCCAGCCGGCGCGCCAGGTCCGGCAGGTTGTAGCCCAAGTTGTTCAGGCGGAAGGTCATGGGGTAAGAATTGAGAATTAAGAAGTTAGAATATAGGAGATTGTCAGATAGGAGGCCATATTATGCCACCTCCGCATTGTAGCACGATTCACAATAAACAATCTCTGGTCGACTCGCCTCGCCGGAGCCTTCGGCGCAGCGCGGGTCGGGGGCGTAAGAGGTTTCGAACTCGTTCGGGCACGGTTCCTTTCCATGAGAATGTTCTATGGTGTTCTGATACACCCCACCTGACCTCCCCTTGCCAAGGGGAGGAACGGAGGGGTCGCACTGGCAACGGCGGTGCCAGAGCTTCAAGGGATTGCGCTGGGCTATGCGCTCGGAGTGGCGGCAGTTGGGGCAGAGGCGCGGCAGGGGCAGATTAAGGCGGCGATAAAACTGTAGCTCGGCGGGAATGAGTCGGAAAGCCGTTGTGCATTGGTGACCACATTCAAGCGCGGAGTCGCTTTGATCAATGCGCGGGTTTTCATCAATCTTTCTGTCCGCGTCAATCCGCGTCGAGTCTGCGTTGATCCGCGTTTGATGGGCACAACCGATCACCTGGCCCAAGATGTCATCGGAAACGTCCTGGATACGGTCGGGCAGATCCTGAGCGGCGATGGTTATCTGATATCCTTTTTCTTCCGGATCCTTCCACTGGTAGCTCCGAGCGAGAGTTTCCCCCTTGGTCAGTGGAAAATACTCCTCTGCCACGGTTTCGTTATGGGCGAAGGGCGAGTGTTCCACCGGGAAGAAATCTCCGTAAGCGTATTTTCGGCCGCGGTTGTCTGTAAATGGCCGGGAACTCATCTCGGAAATGATCTGGGCGGTGAGGCGATCATACTTCTCCGGGGAATACTGTTGGTTCAAGATAAAGTGGCGTTTATCCCGCAAACCGATGCAGCCCCAGAGGTCGCTCGAGCCGTGGCACATGTCGCAGTAATAGATGTGGTGATTATCGTAAGAGATGCTGCAAGCCACGGCATAACTGGTGCGATTGCAAGCGTGGCACTCATACTGACGCTCGCAGTTGAAAGCCGCCTCATAGGCGTCGTAGCAATCCTTTAGGCTGTCGTTATCCACGCAATAAGCGCAATCTTCACAGGCGGTCAGGTGAAATCCCCGCCGCACGTTCTTGGAATCCCACAAGACGTCGCCGGTGCAATTCACGATTCGCGCCGAAGTGGAATATTTCCGTAAAGTTTTCCGGAGCATCACCTCGTAATCAGCCTGCAGTTTCTTTAGGGTTGCATGGTTTCCCAAGTTCAAGCTTCCCACTCTTTTTTCATACTCCTGTTTGGTCAATCGCTCGTTATAAAAAACATACTGCTGGTTCTTCAGGTTGGAGGACATGAAACAGTTTTGGCAGCCGGCGCAGTAAAAAGTGAAATGGCAATCCACACAGCCCTTCAAGTGCTGAGAGTGGGTGCAGCGCGAACAAGTATCCGATTCTTGGCACTCATACATCAGTTCGGAATTCAGCACCCCGTAACAATCGCCTATATCGCGAGACTTAATGCACCACTTACTGTAAAAACTGTCTTCCAAAAACCGCAGTTGATCGCCAGGTAGCAGTTCTTCACGTGGTCGGTGTGGTTGGTGTAGGGGCTACCCACACAACCCTTCTGATACAGAGCCGGTCGGGGCACCTCTCGAGTTAACTCTTGGAACTGGAGCAGGAATGGCTTTTGCGGATCATACTCCCGGCCGTAGGCAAGCGGATCCCACTGGTCGCTCCACCAGCAGTCGTTGCAGTAAACGCGATAGGGGGCACTGGTTTGGTACATGGAGATCATTTCTTTCTGGCACAGATCACACCGGCGCTTGTATAGGCTGCGTTCGTTCCGGCGCGCCATCTTGCGCATTAACCGGCAGTCCGGGCAAAAGGTTGGAGGTGGAACAGAGATCTTGCGGTAAAAGTCGAAGTCTTGAGCGTCAATTGCAAATGAAGCTCGGCAATTTTGACAAATTTTTGTTTCAGAATTCATATCGGTTTTTTATCCCGCCGGGCAGGATCCACGAAAAATCTAGTTGCCATGCTTCTGATTTTTCGGGACAGTTCTGACGAATCTTGGTTCCAAATAGGGCATATGATTAGCCAGATTCAATCTCTTGAGGTCGGACCTCTAAGAATTCTTGAGGCCCGACCTCCAAACATTGGGATTCGGTTATCGGACGAAAGAGCATCTTTATTTTACTGTTTGGCCGACTAGTGCGGAAATATCCACGGTGTTACTTTTTGGGTACCCCAGCCAGGCCAAGAACTCCCGGTTGCCGCCCTTCTTGCCCTCGATCGGGGAGAGAATAAGTCCTCGGACGCCGTAGCCCTCGAGGACGGCCGCGCCCAACACCTCGCTTAGGACACGGCGGTGAATTTCTGGATCACTGATCACGCCCTTGCCCTGGGAAGCTTCTTTTTCGCTTGCCTCGAATTGCGGCTTGATGAGAACTACCATCTCGCCATGCTCGCTAAACCAACCTCGAAAAACCGGCAGGACCAACTTGAGAGAGATAAATGACAAATCGGCAACCACTAACGCAATCGGTTCCGGAAGTTTTTCCAGGTGCCGGACATTGGTGCCGTCCCTGACCGCGACCCGGGGGTCGGCCCGCAACTTCGGGTCAAGCAGGCCGTGTCCCACGTCGATCGCGTAGACTTTAGCAGCGCCGTGCTGGAGCAGACAGTCGGTGAAACCCCCAGTCGAGGCCCCCACGTCCGCGCAGACCTTGCCTTGCACGTTGAGTTGGAACGTCGCCAAGGCCGCCTCCAATTTGTCTCCGGCGCGGGAAACGAAGCGGGCGCTTTGGGCAACCGCGACCCAGGCGTCTTCCGGCACCAAGCAACCCGGCTTGGTTGCCGACTGTCCGTCCACGGTTACCACGCCGCTCATGATCAGCGCCAGCGCCTCGGTGGGAGATTTGGCCAGGCCCTGCTCTAAGAGAGCGGTATCCAGTCGCAACTTAAGCGCCTTACGGCTGGGAGACATGGTTTAAATGATTTAATCGCCAACGAATGACATTCTCACTTTCTTACCTGCCCGCCGGAGCTTCAGCGGAGGAGGGAGAAAGTGAGAATATCTTAAGGAAGCGGATGAAGATGCGACCATATGGCGACAGAGAGTGAGCGACCGACCGACCGCGGTATTCTTTGCAAATTAGGCCAGCGTGGCCGAGACGACGAACATGCTCGGCAATAGTTTTTAAATTGCCGCCGACTTCCCGCGCGATCAAGTCCAATGATAAGTCCTCGCGCTCGGCGATTAATAAAAGGATTTCAATTCGCCAGTGATTGGCTACGCCCTTTAAGTGCCGTTCGAGTTGGCGACTGGTTTTTGGCGAGCGGCTACCCGTCACAGCTTTATTTTTAGGCATGTCTACATTATAACACAAACAACATTCTCACTTTCTTAAGAAAGTGAGAATGTTGTGGTGGAGATGGCGAGGGGTGGCCGGAGACTATGCTGCGGCCGCAGCTGGGCTATAATTAACCCAATGCAGTTATCTGCGAATCATCCCGATCCTCTGGGTGTTCTGGCGAGTGCTGGGTGGGTGGTGGAAAATGCCGCCTCGGTTTTTATTCGGGATCAGAAGATCTGCGTTGGGGCGAAGGCGGTGTTAGTCCGAATTAAGCAGGGCTTTGACACCTTGGCGGTCGGTTTCGGAGATGCCGGGAACTTACAAGACAACGTCCAGGCGATTTTTTTAGAGGACGTGGTCAACTTCAGTTTTTGGTCGGATGCGGGGAGCCCTAAGTGGCGAGTGGAGTGGCCGCCGGGCCAATTTCAGACCGGCGGTTGGTACGCGATGAAATCCTGTTTCGAGCGAGCGCTCTCGGAGGGCACGCCTCTCTTAGATGCCCGGTACTTGTTGGAGCTGGAGGAGGCGACCATGGCCGGGATTTTTCGGGGCGCGGACGGGACGATCATGCCGCTCCTCGCACCGCGGGCGGAAAATCTGCGCGAGGCGGGCCAGGCCCTGCTCGAAAAGTTCGACGGGCAATTTGTGAATGTTTTAGAAGAATCCGGTTACGATGCGATTAAGTTGGTCCAGTTGATTTTAGATAATTTCCCGTCGTTTCGAGATACCGCTAGCTTAGAGGGTCGGGAAATTAGATTTTATAAACGCGCACAGGTTTGTCCCAATGATTTAAGCTACCTATTTCCAGGTCAGCCGGAACGTATCCGCAACTTGAATCAACTGACCGCTTTCGCGGACTATAAACTGCCACAGGTTTTGCGGGAGATGGGGGTTTTGGAATACTCTCCGGAACTGGTGCGTAAAATAGACGCCGGTGAAGAGATCCCGGCGGGCAGCCGCGAGGAAATTGAAATCCGCGCCGCTACCATTTGGGCGGTTGAACTCCTGCGTCAGCACCTCGGTGAATACTCGGCTGGAAGAATCGATAATGCGCTGTGGCTGATCGGCCAGGACATCCGAGATACCGCCCGGCCGCATCACCGGACCCGGACGATATTTTACTAACCGAAGAAGACCCCACCTTTCCTCCCCTTAGAAAAGGGGAGGTGGGGAGGGGTTGGATCCGCTATTCGCCTAGCCTTTCTGTGCACTGTTGACAGGCGGGTGGCGGAGCCTATACTGACCCTTCCGTCGAGGCGCAAGCCTGGCCCGGCGGAGGCTTAACAAGCAGAGCGCTGGCATTGGGGAAGCAGGTGGCCTCTTGGCGCGGATTTACGCGGACAGGACGCGGAATGACGCGGAAAAGGGAATCCTGCACAGTGCCGCTACGGTAATAGATTACTCTTACTGTCATTGCGAGGTCCGATTAGAATCGGACCGCGACAATTTGACGAGATTGCTTCGCTTCGCTCGCAATGACAAATAGGACAGTCTTTAGTCCGAGTACCAATTCAGCGCGATCTTTTGAGCACTCCTCGAGCAAGGGGTGGTAATAAATTTTTGTCGTACCTAGGTCCCTTGCTCCCGAGTTGGGGATTTTTTTATGACTAAATCAAAAGTGGGCAAAGTGGCGGCGGCGGTCGGCGGCGGTCTAATCCTGGCCGGCTTGCTGTTTTCGTTCTTCCGGCCGGCGGCAAGTACCTCTAGCGCGGTTTTGTATCTTAAGTCCAAGCCGGTGAGTCCCTGGACGGCAATGGCCCTCGCGGCGGCGGGAGAGGCGTCGGATACAAGTGCGATTCAAAACGTTACCGGCACGAACGCGATTGACTATGAGGCACCCATCTTGGCGCTCGCGGCGGCGGGCAAGGACCCGCGGACAGCCGGCGGGACCGATTTGGTGGCCAAGCTCAAAACTTTCTACAACAACTCCCAGCTGGGCGATACCGGGATCTTGAACGACGACATTTTTGGCCTCTTGGCGCTCCTCTCCGTGGGCGAGAGCCAGACGGACACGGCAGTCGCCGGGACCAAAACTTTTATTCTCTCCAAACAAAACTCGGATGGCGGCTGGGGCTACGCGGTAGGCGGCACAAGTGATACCAACACTACTGCGGCGGCCGTTATGGCACTGATCAAAGCCGGAACGTCTTCCGGTGATGCTGTCGCCACCAAAGCGTTGGCTTACCTGGTGGCCGCACAGAACGCGGACGGCGGCTTCCCCTATGACCCCCAGAGCAAGTTTGGCACCGACTCCGACTCTTCCTCGGACGCCTGGGTGATCATGGCCTTGCGCGCGGCGGGTCGCGATCCCGGCGCTCAAAAAAGTAAAGACGGCAAAGATCCGATCGCTCATTTGGGTACGCTTTTAACCACGCAGGGCTACTACGCTTATCAAGCCGGCAGTGCGGAAGACAGTTTCAGTCCCACCGCGACCGCCTACGCGGTCATCGCCCTGTCCAATAAATACTTACCCGTGGGCACGGTGACCCCGGCGGCAGTCCGCACGACTTATCGCATTGAGGGCAAGACCGCCACGCTCTGTCGCGGCGAAGCGGATGCGCATACGGCTTTGGATGTGCTCGTAGCCGCGGGCAAAGATTGCGGGGTGACTTACCATGTAAAAACCATGAGCTTTGGTTCTTATGTGGATCAGATCGGTGCGGATAAAGAGGCCGGTAGCCAGGGTTGGCTGTACTTGGTTAACGCGGTCCAGCCCAGTGTCGGCGCGGGGGATTACTCGGTTAAGTCTAGGGACGACGTGGTTTGGTACTACGGCGATTTCGCCTGGCTGCCCAGCCGCTTGAGTTTGGGCCAGACGGAAGCCACGTCGGGTAGTCCGGTCGCGGTAACCGTAGAGTTGTTTGGCTCCGGAGTTTGGAGCGGTCTCGGAGGCGCAACCGTCCGGGCCGGCACGACTACGGTCCAGACCGGTACGGATGGCAAAGCCAATCTGAACTTGCCTGACGGGTCTTATCAAATTTATGCGGAGAAGGATGGTTATGTTCGGACCAACACGGTGGGATTGGTAGTTGGCGCCAAAACCCAAGCCGAAGTTAGCTTGTCAGCTGATCTGGTGGGTGGCGTCCCTCCGCCGGGAGGGTCGGGATCTTCGAACGGAGGCAGTGGCTCCACCACGACCACGAGCACTCCGGCCGTAGCTTTCACGGTGCAAAGCACCAGCGGGGGCAGTAGTTTAAACTTCGGGTCGATCACGTCCGGGGCGTCGCTTACGCGCACGGTGCAGCTCCAGAACCAGGGTCAGCGCGGCATAGTCTTAGAGAGCAACGTGACCGGCGATGATCTATTTCGCAACTATCTCTACTTGGATCAACGGACTTGGCGAATGTGGCGGGCCCTCTTGAATCAGGGAGAGTCCAAGAATGCGGAGGTTCTGCTTTCGGTGCCCAGCGGGATATCCGCGAACGGGACCAAAAACGGCAAGCTGGTTTTTTGGGCCACGCCGGCGCCATAGATAGCGAAGAGCGAGGAGGGAAAAGGGAGGAGAGAGTTGCAAGTAGGGAGTATGGAAAATATTTTAACATGAGGATAGTCACTCCATTCTTTATGGTTGTTGTTTGTCTGGCCGTAGCGCATATGGCTTTAGCGATCGGTATCGGAGTCACGCCCGCCGAGTTGGAGGTAGATGTTTCTCTAACCGACGGCGGTTCGACTCAAATGGTTATCCAGAATCCTTCCGCCGAGGTTACGATCTTCCGGGTGGTACCGGAAGATTATGAGGATAACATAAAGATCAACCCTGCAAGTTTTATTCTTCCGGCAGGAGCGCAAGAAAAAGTCACGGTAAGGGTCATGCCGATCAAAGCCGGCCGTTACTTCACCCAATTAGCGGTTACCGGGCGGGCGCTGGCGGATGACTCCTTTGCCGCCGCGGGCGGGGTGCGCGTGCCGCTCCGATTCACCGTGCGCGAGGATAGCTCCCTGCCCTGGGCTGCTCGAGTTCTGGACTACTTAGATGTCTACGGCTACTTTTGGGGCGCAGCCCTAGTGTTTTTAGGGCTTGGCCTGCGATTAACCCGCCGCTATTGGCGCGGTTAGCGCTGAACATTCAAATTCTTTGTTCCTCCCGTTTGCATTCTGCGCATTATTACACCATGGCGTGCTAGCGCACAGATCTTAACCTTGGTTTGTTTACTCACTCGGATTACTTTTGCCTGGTATGCGAAAGTTGGTGGAGACTGGGGTGTTTTGCGCATTATTGCGCCATGGTGCGCTAGTGCGCAGATCCTCTCCCGATTCATTCGGCTCGCCAAGATCGCTCACGCCCGGTGTCTGTGCCATCCTGCGCATTATTGCGCCATGGCGCGCTAGTGCGCAGATGTGCTAAAATTAGGCCATTGGAACTTGGCGAATAGTTATTAGGTAGTATAGACGGGCGGTCGGGCTAGGACACGGGGTGGAACGATGTCATGCGAAAGAATTCTAAATCGTACCGACTATTACGCTATCTGGCCCTGGGTTCCGGGGTATTGGTTGTATCCGCTTTGGCTCCAGCCTCGGGCGCCCAGATCGTCCATGCCGCCATCGCCGGTTATTTTCGCAAGAAACGATTCGAACGAAACCGTTTCTTGCAGGACTTAAAACGCCTGCAGGACCGCCGATTGGTTTCTTGGCGCGAGCATCCCGATGGCCGGATCGAGATCGTGCTGACCCAACAAGGCAAGAACAAAACCCTGGCCTTCAAGCTGGACGAGCTTAAATTAACCGCGCCTCAACGCTGGGATGGCAAGTGGCGGCTGGTTATGTTTGACATTCCCAAAGATCACAAATTTGCCCGGGACGCCTTTCGGAAAAAACTTCGGGATTTGAAGTTCTATCCCATGCAGAAGAGCGTTTTCCTTACCCCCTATCCCTGCGAGGATGAAATTGATTTCTTGGCCATGGTATTCGAAGTGCGAGAACACGTGCTGTTGCTTCGAGTCAGCCGGTTCGAAGGTGAGGAGAAACTTCGCCACCATTTCCAATTAGATTAGCTGGGAGATTGCGCTCGCTGTCGTGCGACGGTTTCCCTGGAAAGTGGGTAAAGTCAAACAATTGGAAGTTGGTGAAAACCGGGGCATTCTGCGCATTACTGCGCCATGGCGCGCTAGTGCGCAGGCGGCAGGGACTCACTGGTCTGTGGGCTTGCGCGCATTATTTTGCCATGGCGCGGGAGTGCGCACAAAAGGGTCACCTTTTCCCTCGCAGTCTTTGTCCTATTAAAGAATACACTGTAAAAATTCTCGAGCGGAACTTATCTCCCCTTGTCGCCTTGCTGTTAATTGTCAGATAGTGCCGAATTTCGCGGCGCAGGCAAGGTCAAAGTGCAGTTCGGTTAGAACGCCGCGGTCGTTCCACCAGACATGGTATCCTTTGGTTTCTGGTAGGGGTTGGTTGCAATCATCGCAAACTATCTGTTTGCGCACCGGGGCGGATGCGACCGGCCAACGGAAAAATATCTTTCTGAATTGCTCCGCGATTTCCGGAGGATAAACATAGCCCGCGTCTTCTCGGTTCAAACCAGTAATGGCCGGAGCCAGAGTCAGTTCGTCGGTACGGAACTTGGGATCGCAGGAATCGCACAGGTGAACCGGTGTTCTAAATTCCGAGGAGATCAACCAGCGATGCCACACCTCGCCGGTCATGTAGTTTTGGCAAGCGGCGCACCGAAAGTCGCGCATCTCCGGCTTGGCCGATGGCTGCCAAGTGTGAACAATGGCCAGCAACCTTTCTTGTTCTTCGGTCATGACTAAAATATACTATGCATTAAGTATTGTGTCATTCCCGCTCGGCGCTGTTCGAAAACATTGATTCCCCCGCTTGCCGAGTGTCATCCCGGGCTTGACCCGGGATCCAGTGACTAAGAAAACCTGGATTCCGGCTTTCGCCGGAATGACAAACCTGGGGTTTTCGAACAGCGCCTTCCCGCTCGCATTTTTGTCATCCCGCACTTGATGCGGGATCCAGGCCAACTTGGAAATCCTTAGATCTGGATTCCGGATATTGTCTAGCGACAATTCCGGGATGACAGATAATTACAGAATCATTCAATTCTCAAGAATAAGAATACTCACTCTATGTATCGCGGCGCAATTTTTGACCTGGACGGCACGCTGGTCGACACCATCGCCATGCACGAGCGGTGCTGAAAAAAAATGTTCAGTCAGCACGGTGTGGTTCTAGCGGAGGCGGAACTGAAAGAGCAAAGCGGCCGGACCAACGCGTCTTTTGTCGAAATAATCAACCGGCGTTATGGCTATGATTTTGATCCCAAGGTTTTGGCCGCCGAAAAAGACCAGCTGGTTCTGGCGGAGCTTGCGGCCGCTCCCGCCCGGCCATATTCCGGCGCGATCGAGCTTCTGCAAAAACTGGGTAAACTGGGAATAAAGAGAGCAATCTCTACTACTGCCGGGCGCAACACCGCAAGCCGGATGGGGGAACTGGTCTGGCCGTATTTTGAGGTGATAGTTTGTCGGGAGGAAATTACCAAGAGCAAGCCCGACCCGGAGATGTTTCTGACTGCGGCAAAAGAATTGGGCCTACCCCCGGCCGACTGTGTGGTTTTCGAGGACGCCAAAAACGGAGTGGAGGCGGCCAAGGCTGGCGGTTTCTTTTGCATCGCGCGGGATAATCAGGCCGGTCAGGACTTATCCGCGGCGGATTCGGTGATAACCGCTTACAATCCCCAAGAGCTTGCAGGTTATTTTAGTTAAGGTTCGATTTCTTGCTGTTTCAGCGTACTAGTACGCAATCTCACAACCTGGTTGGGGTGGAAAAAGCCAGAGGGACGAAGCCAGCGCGGCTATTCCCGAAACAAGTCGCGGGCTGCAGTCCAATAAAACGGTTCACCCTGCTGTTTGCGCTGGTACCACCACTCGGTGCCCCATAGGTACTGCTCGCGAAAACCAACGCGCCGGGCAAAGTCGATGTCGGCCAGAAAATGTGCCGGACTCATGGATTGGTCCTGGTCTGCCAAGGATAGCTGGGCGGTGGCAACCGGACCCCAGGGCTCCGCCTGGAGTTCCACGCCTAGAACCTCTTTACCTAAAAGATGTTGGACGACCCAGGCGCGCCGGCGGTAAAACTCCGGCGTCAGGGGATAGGTTAGGTAATGATTCAAGGGAGAGGACCAAACGCGGCGGTAAAGTGTGGCGCCGACCAGATCGCCGTAGCGGGCCGCGGAGAGCCAGAGCGATAGCTCCCCGCTGTCGCTGATCAAAATGGGCCGGGTGGCATCCAATCCCCGGGCCGCAGAAATTTCTGATTTTAATAGATCTGTGTCTGCTCCCGGGCACTGACCGAAACTGACGAACGGTTCGTTTTCAATCTGCCAAGAAGCAATGGCTGGGTTGTCCTTGTACCTGGCGACCACGGTCTGGACGAGTTGGACGATCGCCACCCGCCGCGCCTCGCGGGATAGCTTGTCTGCCCAACCAGGCGCATGGCACTCGGGCCAGCGCGGCGACTTCAAACCAACTACCAGTATGACTTCGGCCTGGCGCTTGGCCGCTTCGTTGATTTGCCAGTCTAAATTATCGAAATTGAACTTATCCGGTTCGGGTTCCAAGAGGTCCCAGTAAGATGCAACCTTGATCCGGCGCGCTTGGAGGTCGTCCAGAATGGCAAGATAAGCAGTCTGCCAATCCAAGCCCAGCTCGCGCGCGTATTTTTCTGAAAAGTTAACCCCCCAGGTGATCGACTGGCGCGGAGTCATCGGCCCCAAGGTGTACCAGCCGATTGGAGCTATAACTAAAAACAAAACCAACCAAATCAGCCAAAATGATATTCTGCGACAAATTGGGCGATGAACTTTCATAAGAGCAGTAGGCCGGTGCCCAAGAGTATCATCAAGATCGCGACTGACTTTTGGATAAAAGTACCAGGAGAGCTTGTCTCCTGAATGATCTGACTATGGCGCCGCGACAAGATAACCGTTAAGAGCAGCAAGATCATGTATTGAAATCCCTGCATGGCGTTCACAAAGGCCACATAAAGCGCTGGGGCGAAAAAGATCGCGGCGCTTTGAAGCAGCGAGCCGGAAGCACCTCCCGCCTGGATGCCCAGGAACAGAGCTAGCGTTTGCGGTTTAAGTCGGGTGGAAAATTCTTGCCGGGAGCCGAGCAGATCTCTGCGCAGCGCCGGAGACAGGAGCAGAAAGATCAGGGCGGTCCCGGTCATGCCGACTTGGCTCCAAAACAGGCCCGACCAAAACGGCTGTTCCAAATAGGCCAGCTTCATGAGCGAGAAGGAAGATGCAAAAAGCAGCGCCGCGAGTGCGGCCATGCCGAAGCTCCGGCCGGATATCTTTTTACTGGGGTCGAGACTGATCGTAATGGTGCCGATAATGAGCAGGGCCAGCGCGATCCAATGGGTGAGGGTCAGGGGTGCGGCGTGGGGCAGGAAAGCCAAACCTAAAAGCAGGGTGATCAGGGGTACCAGGCCGCCGGTCGCGGGTACGATGCGCGATGCCTCGAAAAGTTTAAGACCGCAAAAATAGCGCCAATTACCCAAAGTAAAGGCCGTGCCTCCCGCGACCGCCAGGACTAACGCGTGCGCGGCGGGTAGAGGCAAGCCGAGGAATGGAGTAGCTAAGAAAAGTAATGCGCCCAAAAGGCCGACAAAAAAAGCGTAGGTCAGCGGTTCTGGCAGTGATTTACTAAGCAGGTACTTATCGCCCAGGGCGACCAGGGCGAACAAGAAGTGAGCGGCGATGGCGAGGAGGAGCCAGAGCATGGGGAAGGGAAGTATTTTAAATTATTCTAATTATTCTAAACAAATCCCAGCAAGGGGTGGAAACTCTTATCTTTTACCCCCCGTCATCCTCGGACTTGATCCGAGGATCCAAGGATTCCGAAAAACCTGGATCCCCGCATTCCCTCCTTCGCAAAAAGCTTCGGACGGGCGTAGCGCGAGGATGACACAAAAAGCCAGTTGCGCAGGTTCTATTTCATTAGTGATTAGATATTAGAAATTGGAAATTTGCGAACGGTATTTTTCGGGAAAGACCGTTCGAATGATATGCTCCAAGCCGCGGCGCTCCATTTTAACAAAGCCCTCCATGGCGGCTTCCGCCAGGTGGCCGCTCGCGAGCAAGTCCGGCAGCCACTCGTGGGTGACGCTGGGCTGAAGTTGGTCGACGCCCGAACCCAGATAAAGCAGCCACTTGCGATTCTGAATTTCCTGGGCGCCGATCGGTGGAGCGATAATGATCGGCAGTCCCAGCGCGGCATAGAACGAAAGCTCGGAGGGTTTGGTCCAGAGGATGTCCGCGCGAACCAAGAGCTCGTTGAACTGTCGGAAGTAATCCGCCTTGCTGGTCGCAAAAAGAATGCTCAAAGTTGTGCCCAGCCGATGTTCCAATCGGGTGTCCCGGACCGCGGACTGGAAAAAGCGGGCGGCATCCGGGGAAACTCCCGCGACCAAGTGCAGGGCGAATTGGCCCTGGGCGATCCCCGGGGCGAGACTTTGGAGGACTTGCACGCCGATCTCCGCCTGGGCGCCCGCCCCCCCGACCGCGAAGACGATAGAAATTGGATCCCCGTTGGTATCTGCGTGGCGAGACCCGCCTTCGCTCGGAGCTACGGCGTGGCGAGGCGTGTGGTGCGGCGGGCCTAAATACTCCGCGATCAGGCCGTCGAAGCGCTTTTGGTAATAATCCTGGGTATCCAAGCGTCGGAGCCGTGCGCCCAAGTTCTGTTTGGCGATAACTGACCGGGGGCCGACCAACTCGGGCGGCAAAGGAAAACCGGTAGTAATTATATTTTTAGCCGGCACGCCGTACTTTTCTAAGCGGCTGGCGGAACGAGGCGTAGACGCAAAATAGATAATGCGGGTCAGTTCGGGTCGAAGCGGCGCCCAAGCGCGGGAGATATCCGCATCGGTGACGATGGCATAGATCGGTCCCGGGTACTGCCAGTGCTCTGCCATGAAAGCAATGGTGAAGAAGGGCGTAATGAGCGGCAAGGGCTTCTCGCTCAATTGCTGGATCAAGTGTTGCCCCCAGCCCCGGGCGATCTGCGCGCAGATATTTTTGAGTTGCATGGTGGGCTTGGTGTCGTGCCGCAGCAGGTAGTACTCGTCAATATGCTGGAAGTAGTCAAAGATCCGGAAAGCCCAGCGCCCCAGCGCCCCTCGGCTTTTCATGCGCGAGATGAAGTTGTAAAACTTCTCGGAACGGTTCCAGGCATGGCGATCGCTCTCGGGTATACCCGGATAATTATTGGCGGTGATAATTTCGCCGCCTTCCGCCCAAGGCAAAAGCGGATCCGCCGCGCGCTGATGCCCGTAACCCATGTCCACCGCCACCACCCAGGCCTTATGCATATCCTTCATTGTAGCAGAATTGCATAAAACGGCCGGAGGAGTTACAACATATACATGTTAGAACAGTCCCGCTTTAGTGCTGGTCGTCCAGATACCCCGCATCCCGAGAACTACGCGCGCGTTAGCGAGCTCACCGCCCGGGGCCTTTCGGAAATTAACGAGCCTTATCGGATGGATGATATGGTGTTCGTGTCCCAGTTGCCGGAGCCCGCGATTCTTAAAAGAATAGGCAAGGAGATCGTCCGGCAGATCCGAGCTGGTCAAGTCACAATTCCCGAAGAGATTTTGATCCGGATCGGTTTCCGAAACCCCCAGTTTAAATCTCCCGATCGGTTGGCTTATGACCTAGCTAGAGAATACAGCAATGCGTGTTCTGAAGATCTTCGCAGGCAAATTGAACCGGCTTGGATCGCCGGCTTAAACCCGGAAAGTCTGCGGTTCTTTCGAACAAACCACGAATTAGGCGAGGGCAGTGATAACCCTCTGGCTATCGTGCCAAAGTTGCCGTTCACCGGCATTGGGTATTTGATCGAGAATCGCGAGTTCACTCGGAATGTAGTTGACACTTTCAACCTTTTCCGCCTGGCCAGAATTCGAAAACTCGGCTTACTACACACCGCGGTAGTCAAAGAGGCAGAGAGGCCCCGAGTGGCCTCGCAAGTCTTTGATCACACCTGCTACCTCCATTCTTTAGATGTGCATGCCATTGCCAGCCTGCTCGGAATTCGGAGTAGATTGACCCCGGAGCAGATGGCTATTCTGCGGGTGGCCGCTCTTTCCCATGATGCGCTGACCCCGGCCGGAGGTGACACCGTAAAAATGATAGACCGGTACCTGTTCGACGAAGACCGCCATTATCCCGAGCTTCTGGTCGGGCCGAAGTGGGAACAACTTAGGAGGAAATTGAGTATTTCCGCCGATGACCTGGCGCAAGTGGTACAGAGCCGAGGTGGCGCCTTGTCCGGCTTACTGGATTTGGCTGACAAATCTGCTTATGTGGCTCGGGATGCAGAGGCGCTTTTGAACCGACGCTGGTCGGGTAGCGACACTACCGATGTCGCACAAATTCGCAATGCGGTGGAACGATTACTGATGCGCAACCCTCTGGCCGCCGGGATCTGGGATTCAGTCGAGCTAAGCGACCAACGAGTAGTTTTCACCGACCCCAAGCGGTTGCAGGATTTTCTCACGCTGCGCGCCCTGCTCTTTCGGGGTTTGTACTACCACGCCGGTGCCAGGTTTTTGGAAGGGATAGTCGGGCAGGTGATAGCCAGATATCTGTATGAAACTGGGCAACTATCGCGCGCCGATCTCCTAAGTATGGATGACTCGGGGTTGGAGCAACGAGTGGATCAAGTTGTTGGGCGGTCGTTCTTTGTGACTATGTTCGGAGCGGCAGATGAGGCCAGAGTCGAATCCTTCGACTCTTTGGCAGCGGCTACGGCTCGAGAGGAAGAACTGATCCGGGAAGGCCGGCCGGTAACCTTTGTCGATGAGTTCAAGGGTGTAACTAAACCAGGCACCCATTTTTGGGTGCAGGATAAAGGTAATATTAAGCCATTTACGGAAGCCAGTCCGCGGGCGGCTCAGCATATCCAACGATTGATTAATATTGATCACCCCGTGCGTCTCTATTCCACGATCGAGCCGCCGGGTGGAGAACCAATGTCGTCGGAGTTTCAGAAAGCCATCGCGGCTTATCGCCAGCGGCGCGGGCTTCTGGAGTAACGCCGCCTCTAAAAATGTCATTATCGGGCGAGACCCGATAATCTATGACCTCCGAATATCGCCAGGTCTGGATTCCCGAAAAAGGAGATTTACCGTGGCCCCTGGAGTGGATTCATTTTCTGGAGTTCCTCCAGGATCTGGAGCGAGCCGGGTGGCAGTTTCGGCAGGCTCTGCGCGTCTTTGGATAGTTTGCCCAGGGATTCGATCTGCGGCTGGATACTCTGGACGCTCTGGGAGAGTTGGTCCAACTTACCGAGGTACGGTTGGAGGTTGGCGTACATCTGCATCATCTTGTCCAAGTAGGGCGAGATGTAGTAGTAGCTTGCGCCGATTGCGCCCAGAATGATCAGGAACTTCAACCAGTGTCCGAACTTGGCCCAGCGGGAATCGCGCCGCAAGCCGCGCAGGATCTTGTTATTCTCCGCTGTCTGCTCGGCGATCTTTTCCAGAATTTCGCGCTCGGATGGTTCGATGGGCATGGTTCTAGTTTCGGTGCGCAGCTCGCTTAGCGGGTTTCTTTCTTTCTGCTTGTCGCCGAAGAAACGCTGCCATCCCCGCTAGCTGGCTGTCGTCTGGTAACGGCTCGCCTTGGCGTGATCTTTTAAACCACTCGCGGGCCGCGAGGAGATATTTACTTGGCGCCTCTTTTACGATATTTAAGGTTTCTGGATCCAATAGCGCACCATCGGGTCCTTCTAAAACCCTGCCATACTTAGGATGGTTTGCTTCTTTGTACCCCGGCTGATTAGTGAGCAAATCACCACTAAAGAAATCCGGATGGCGCCCCCGCATGATTTGATTATAGCGCTATAAAGACCTTAGTCATAGCCCAGTGCTGTGGACGTGCTAGGCTGTAACAAAGGTCGAAAATATAAAGAAAAAGAATCCCCGAACAGACTGCCATGAATGAACAGACGTTCATCGGTCTGGATCTGCAC